>SVDL01000002.1 GCA_015057835.1 Lachnospiraceae bacterium | reverse complement strand
GGAGCAGTGAAAGCTCTTTGTTACCCTCTATGGATTCAGTCTCCAGCGAAGTGTTACCCTATATGGGTGCATATCAGTTTGTGCCCGTCTGTTCTTTTTCGGGACCAAAAAGAGCCGTCCTCATTGGTGCCAATCTGCTATAATAGAGCGTGTCGGAGGCTGTTTTGCAGTTTCCGGCAAAAGGCCGATGAAATAGAAATAACGGAAAGGGGCAATTACATCATGGCAAATGAATTTTTCATCCCAACCTCTGTCATCACCGGAGCCGGTGCCGTTGAAAAATGCGCGGAGAAGCTCAGCGGTTTTGGCTCAAAAGCACTTATTGTCTGCGGAAAAAGTGCCGTAAAATGCGGAATTGTTGATAAGATTCAGCTTATGCTGACAGACAGGGGGATCGGTTCGGCGGTATTCGACCGGGTCAGCGGTGAGCCGACGGATCTCACGATCAGCGACGGACTCGCCTGCTATCAGGAAAATGCCTGCGATTTTCTGATCGGCGTTGGCGGCGGCAGTCCGCTTGACTCCATGAAAGCGATTGCTATGATGTCCGTTTATCCCGGGAAACTGGCAGATTATATGGGAAAAGAGATTGACAAGCCGCTTCCGCCCATGGCGGCGATCCCCACGACAGCCGGAACGGGTTCGGAGGCTACCCAGTTCACAATTATTACGGACACGGCGAGCGGGGTAAAAATGCTGCTGAAAGGACATTCCCTGATGCCGTCGCTCGCAGTGGTTGACCCGGAACTATCTTTCAGCACACCGAAATCGGTCACAGTCTCCACGGGACTGGACGCGCTGACTCATGCGGTCGAAGCCTATACTTCCCGCAAGGCACAGCCGCTGACGGACGTCCTGGCGCTTTCCGCTGTCAGGCGAATCTTCGGGAATCTGCTGCAGGCTGTCAAAGACGGCTCCGATTTCGAAGCCCGTCAGGAAATGGCGATCGCGGCACTGGAAGCCGGCATGGCCTTTAACAATTCGTCTGTCACCCTGGTCCACGGCATGAGCCGGCCCATCGGCGCCCTCTTCCACGTCCCGCACGGCATTTCCAATGCGATGCTCCTCTCTGTGTGCCTGCGTTTTGCCGTCAGCGGCACCCCGGAACGTTTCGCCGAACTCGGCCGCGCGATCGGCGCGGCGGGCACGGATACGTCGGACGCGCTGGCAGCTGACAGCTTCCTCGATGCCGTCGACAAACTTTGCGGGGACTGCGAAGTACCGACCCTTGAGGCCTACGGCATTGACCGGAAGAGCTTTTTCGATCAGATTCCGAAAATGACTCAGGACGCCCTTATCAGCGGCAGCCCCGGAAATACAAGAAGAAGCCCGTCGGCAGAGGATATTGAGGAGCTCTACCGCGCTCTTTGGAAATGAAAGCATTAGTTTTATTCAGCGGCGGCCTGGACAGTTCCGTGTGTCTCGGCCTGGCCGTGAGGGAGTACGGCGCGGAAGAAGTTCTCGCCCTCTCCATTTATTACGGACAAAAGCATAAAAAAGAAATGGAAGCATCGGAAAAGGTCGCATCCTTTTACGGCGTAAAAAGGATCACTCTGGATCTCGGTGAGATTTTCAAAGACAGCAGCTGCACGCTTCTCGAAGGCGCTGAGGGAGAGATCCCCCACGAAGAATATGCCGAGCAGCTCTCCAAATCAGACGGTGCTCCGGTAAATACCTACGTTCCTTTCCGGAACGGACTATTTCTTTCCTCCGCAGCGGCAATTGCCCTGAGCCATGGATGCGAAGTGATTTATTACGGCGCGCACGCTGATGACGCGGCGGGAAATGCTTACCCGGACACAAGCCCGGAATTTAACAAGGCAATTTCCGATGCCATTTATCTCGGAAGCGGAAACGCCTTGCGGATCGCTGCGCCATTTATCAACAAATCCAAAGCTGCCGTTGTTGCAAAAGGAGTCGAACTGGGTGTCCCGTTTGAACTGACCTGGAGCTGTTATGAAGGCCATGAAAAAGCCTGCGGCGTCTGCGGGACCTGCCGGGACAGGAAGCGGGCATTTGCAGAAAACGGGCTCACGGATCCGATCGAATACGAGTAATATCTGGTGTACACTACAGTGTACACCATTTTTATTAGTGGGGAGAAAAATGTACCTCTCGTTTCGTAAAATAAAGGCATAAAAAACAGACAGTAATTATTCCAGATCAGCGAAACGGAGGAATTGAAAATGAAGGGATATTCAATTGCAGACGGTTACATGGGATACGTAGATGACAGATACATGCTGTTCGCCAGTGAGACGGAATATGAGGAATATGTATTAGAAGAGTGAAGGCGGAGCCAACGGGGACGGTTCTCTTTGGTCCCGTTGGCTCCCCATTGGTTCAGATTCAGAACCAGTCCAGCACAGTATGGATTTCCGCCATATAGCCCTCGTCATCGTTCGGCGTTTCGAGCACAAACGGAAGCCCCTGGAGAAGGGGATGCAGGGCGATCCGCCGCATCGCCTCCATACCGAGAAAGCCCCGGCCAAGCTTTTCATGCCGGTCTTTGTGGGAGCCGCGGTCATTTTTGGAATCGTTGAAGTGGACGGCTTTCAGTTTTGAGAGTCCGATCACTTTGTCAAAATGGTGCAGAACGCTGTCGAGGTCATTTACAATATCATAACCGGCATCCCACGTGTGACAGGTGTCGAAGCAGACACCTATTTTATCTTTATACTCCACCCGGTCGATGATCTCGCGGAGTTCCTCAAAAGTGCCGCCGACCTCGGATCCTTTTCCGGCCATGGTCTCCAAAAGGACCGTTGTCTGCATATCCGGTTTCATGACCTGATTCAGGGCTTCGGCGATCTGAGAAATGCCAGTCTCCATTCCCTGCCCGGTATGAGCGCCGGGATGGAAATTGTAGAAATTTCCGGGCAGGAGTTCCATTCGCACCAGATCCTGCGTAAGCATATCCAGTCCGTTCGCGCGGGTCGCCTCATTTGCCGAACACAGATTCATTGTGTAACTGCCATGCGCGACCAGCGGTCCGAATCCTTCTTTCTTCATATGAGCGCGCAGCGCATCAATATCCTCGGGGATGATTGGCTTCGTCTTTCCACCCCGGGGATTTCTTGTAAAAAAAGCGAAGGTATTTCCGCCAAAGCGGCTCATGGTTTTGCCCATCGCTTCATAGCCGTCTGTGACAGACAGGTGACAGCCTATATAAATCATTTTCTTCTCCTGTTGAGTCAGGGGCCAGTGGAGACGGTTCTCTTTGGACCCCTGGGCAAACCAGCGGGGACGGTTCTCTTTGGGCCCTCTGTTAAAACAAGCCGGGACAGTTCTCTTTGGGCGTATCGTTATGCTATAATAACTTCGGAGGCTGTATATGGATTATTTTAAATCAGTTTGTTCATGCTGTGGAAAAACTTTTAATATTGCAGACGCCGAAGATGAATTTTTCTTCCAGTTTCACGGAGACCCGGAATACTGTGATGAATTTCCGGCGGAGGATTACTGCGCCGACTGTGCCATTGCAATAACACTGCAGAATAAAGTATAAAACAGCACGGAACACCGCCGTCATCTGTTTCATTATTGCCCCCCATTCGCTGAAGAACCTGTTCTGACGTGATTTATGGAGTATCGTTTATGAAGTATATAAGGCAATTCTGTATCATTCTGGGAATGACCTTTCTCGGCGAGATCCTTCATTATTTCATTCCGCTGCCTATTCCGGGAAGTATTTACGGTCTGGTTCTTTTATTTCTTGCATTGGTATTCCGGATCATACCCATTTCATCGGTCAAAGAGACCGGAACATTTCTCATCGAAATCATGCCGCTTATGTTTATCCCCGCAGCGGCCGGATTACTCGTGTCATGGAATGTGCTGCAGCCTATTCTGCTGCCGTTTCTTGTTATTTCCGCCGTTTCCACGGTCTTTGTAATGATCGTGACAGGCCTCATCGCCCAGAAGCTGATACGGAGGAAGCATCATGAATAACTTCGTACAGGATTCGATCACTTTTGGCGCGGTGATCAGCATTTTCTTCTATCTTATCGGCATGTGGATCAAAAAGCGCCTGAAATGGCCTCTTTTTAATCCCCTGCTGCTCGCTATTATTTTTGTCATCGTTTTTCTGAAATTATTCCGCGTCGATTATGACAATTACTACAGCAGCGCCAAATATCTGAGTTATCTGCTGACGCCGGCAACGGTCAGCCTCGCGATCCCGCTGTATATGCAGATCGACAAACTCAGAAAACACTATAAAGCGATCCTGATCAGTATTCTGGCCGGTACTTTGATGAGTCTTCTCGCCATCCTGCTGATGTCCGTCCTGTTCCACCTCTCGCACCAGGAGTACGTCACTATGCTGCCGAAATCGATCACGACCGCGATCGGCATCAGTGTGAGCGAAGAACTCGGAGGATATGCGACCATCACAGCGGCAGCCATCATTTTAACCGGGATCCTCGGAAACAGTATCGCCGAGCCGTTGTGCCGCGCAATGCATATCACGGAGCCCGTCGCGAAAGGACTCGCGATCGGGACTGCCTCTCATGCCATCGGCACCGCAAAAGCGATGGAAATGGGGGAGACCGAAGGCGCCATGAGCAGTCTTGCCATCGTGATCTGCGGCATCATGACGGTCATCGGGGCGCCTGTATTTGCGATGTTCTTTTAAAAGAGGGATAGCCCTTATTCAGAAAGATTTCCCTTCTTTATATTCTCCTTAATGATCTGATCCGTGATCTCAAACAGCTTCTCAGAACCGAGACGTGTTTTTCTCTGCCGGCCATAGACTGTTTCCGCCGTGACGCCGTGTTCTTTCCAGTCCCCGCCGTCGTTGCTGTTGTTGAGGAGCAGAGGCTGAAGGTTGTCCAGGGAATGCGCGTATTTTGCTTCGGGCGTCTGATATTCCTCAAACTCGTCAAACAGAGAAATCATTTCCTTTTTCTGATCCTCCGGGAGCAGTGAAAAGATCCTCTCCTTTGCGGCGTCTTCCCTGGCTTTCTGTGTTTTCAGCCCCTCAGGGTCATAGGCGTAGGTATCCCCGGCGTCGATTTCTACGATATCGTGGATCAGGCACATAAGCATTACTTTAGTGATATCCACCTCTTCATTGGCGAATTCACGGAGGATGTATGCCATGATGGCCATGTGCCAGGCGTGTTCGGCGTCATTTTCCCTTCTTCCGTGACCGGAAAGATGTGTCTGACGGAAAATGTTCTTTTCTTTGTCGATTTCCAGGGAGAAATCCAGCTGTTTTTTTTAACGTTCGTCCATATAGGGTGTTCCTTTGATCGTTCATTCATCTGATGTCTCACTTATTTTAACTGCACAGGAGGATAAATTCCAGCAAAAGAGGGGCCAAAGAGAACCGTCCCCATTGGACCCTTTGGGTTTGCGTCCGAATCTATGCGGGCATATAATAATCATATATAAATCAACCCCGGCAATCCGCAATATCCTCATTAAGACAGAGGTCAGGCAGTATGATCGTTTATCAGGGACTAAAATCTTCCTTTCTGCAGAGCGTGGATTTTCTGAGAGGAAGGCTGCGCGCTTATGCAGACGGCATTTTCAAACTGAGCGGGCAGCTGCCGGCAGCAGTACAGACAGAAACCGAAGCACATTCATCTGTCCTGATGTGACTACATAATATCGAAAATGAACCAGAAAGGCTGACCTATGAAACAGGAGACCATCGACCGCATCCGCGCATTTACAGAAGACAGAGACTGGGGACAGTTCCACTCCCCTGCAAATCTGGCGAAATCCATTTCCATCGAGGCAAATGAACTCCTGGAGTGTTTTCAGTGGAGCGATGAGGATTATGATCTCGAACATGTGAAGGAAGAACTCGCGGACGTCATCGTATACTGCCAGGATATGCTGGACAAGCTCGGCCTCGATGAGGACGAGATCGTGAATGCCAAAATGGCGAAGAACGAAGAAAAATACCCTGTTGAGAAAGCGCGCGGCAGCGCCGCGAAATATGACAAACTGTAAGCCATGAAATTCAAACACACCAACCGAAAAGGATTCCTCCTCGGCTTCATTGACTTCTTCACTGCCGGACTGTTCTTCCTCTTCTACATGTCTTTCGGAGGACTGCAGGACGAGCTGGACGATGTCCTGGGGCACCGGACCCAGAAATACTGGGTCGCTTACCTGCTGGGAATCCCGACTTTATTCATTTACACACTGGTCTGGATGGCCCGGATTGCCGAGGAGCTGAAAGCAAAAGCCATCTCTCTCGGGATCGAAGGTCCGCACACCTCTTTCCGTCATATGTTCGACTGGAATGTGTTCGGGGTCCTCTTCTGCGGGCCGATGATCGCTACTTACCGGTTTTTCAACACGTTAAATAAAGTCGAAGCAGAGCTCAATAAACGCGAAATCGCTCCTTGAGAAACTCAAAGAGCGATTTCTTTTTTATCGGGAGTCAACGGGGACGGATTATCCGCGGCGGAACAGCTCCGGCTTCACGCCCGGCGTCGGTTCCACGCAGACGTTCAGACCGGCGATCTCATCATTTTCATAGATGAACTCCGCCGGGACTGCCTGCCCGAGGACCGGCAGCATCAGGTCAAAGGTGTCATAATTGTAATGGATCAGCATCGCCGGCAGCCCGTTCCAGGTTCCCGCAAGCCCCTGCTCCGTCATGGCAAATTCCATCGTACCGAAGCCCGGATGTTCGTATTTTCCGGCATATTCTTCAAAAGCTTTTGACGGCTGTGTATCGGGTACTTTCGCTTCCGCTTTCGCCTGCATTCCTGCCATCATGCCCTGCATGAGATTGGCGAAAATTTCATTAAATCTTCCCGACCAGTCCGGAATGTCCTCCACACCGAGCGCTTCATCCACGGCGTAGTGTCCGAGGGCATTGACCGAGAAGCTGGAGGTTGCATTGGAGAGGGCGATGATGGCAAATTTCTCCTCCGGCAGCAGCGTCATCTGCGCGGAGAAGCCGTTGGTGTTGCCGCCGTGATTGATCATTTTTCGGCCTCTGTAAATATCGGTGAACCAGCCGAGGCCGTACTCGGCGCACTGAATCTCTTCGAATTCCCAGAAATACGGCGTGCCGATCATCTGGTGCGTGTGCATTTCCTTCAGCATCGCCTCGCTCACAAGACGATGTCCCTCCCAGGTGCCGTCCCCGAGCTGGAACAGAGCGAATTTTGCCATATCCTCCGCGGTGGAAACGATCGCGCCGGACGGAGCGAAAGCGCCGAGATGCATGTAGGGCGGCTCGATGAAGTTGTCATTTGCGAAGACATATCCTTTGGAGGTATTTTCGTACTTCGCGAGGGATTCCATCTCAAAGTCACTCGATGTCATGCCGAGAGGCGTGAAAATTCTTTCTCTCACGAAGTCCTCGTAGCTCTTCCCGGAAAGAACATCCACAAGATATCCCGCGAGGGAGACCATCTGGTTGGAGTACTGGAATTTTGTCCGGAATGCCGCCGTGGTCTGCAGATATTCGAGGGATTTCACCATCTCAACTTTATCGTCGCGGACCGCGTAGATCGCCTGCAGATCGTACTTCGGCGTGCCGGTGCGGTGGCACATGAGGTCGCGGGCGGTGACATTTTCCGTAAGTACCGGATTGTTCAGCTTCAGCCACGGGATATAGGAAATGACGGGCTCATCCCAGTCCAGTTTCCCTTCATCCGCCAGCATCGCCAGGGCAAGAGAAGTAAATGTCTTCGTGATCGACCCGATCGGAAGCACGGTATCCTTCGTCATCGGAAGATCTTCCTGCACATTCCGCTTCCCGTATCCTTCGCTGCTCACGATCTGACCGTCCTTTATCAGCGCGACGCTCATCCCGGCCACGTGATAATCTTCCATCAGTTTCTCAATGGTCTGTTCCAACTGCATGATCATTCTCCTTTCACATAACAGCCTATTCCCGGAGTATTCCAAAGTGTAACGCGGCCTCCCCTGTGGTCAAATCCTCCGTAAACATCTTCCTGTTTCAATATATATACGGCATCAAGATCAACGTCTTTGATGTTGTCCGTCGCTGCGGCAAGATGCATGCCGGCGAGATTTCCCAGCGTACTCTCTCCCATGCATCCAATCATGCACGGGATTCCCGCCCCTTCGCAGATTGCCGCGATCTTCAGCGCGTTATATATGCCTCCGCATTTCATCAGTTTAATATTGATCATATCCACGGCTCTGGCGGAAACCAGCCGCGCCGCGTCATGGATCGAGTGGCAGCTCTCGTCCGCCGCGATCAGGATGTCCGTGCTGCTCCGGATCTCCGCGAGACCGTCGATATCATCTGCCGGAACTGGCTGTTCAATAAGATCCACGCCCAGCTCCGCGAAAATGCGGCTGATCCGGATCGTATCCTTGACCGTCCATCCCTGATTGGCATCGACTCTGATCCGTATTTGATCCCCGACCGCTGCCCGGAGCGCCCGGATCCGTTCCGCGTCGGTCTCTATGTCTTCACCGAGTTTTACCTTGATGATCTCAAAGCCTTTATTGACCCAGGAGAGCGCGTCTTCCGCCATCACCGCCGGATCATTGATGCCGATCGTCACGTCCGAATGGATGTGCGGGTCATCGCCTCCGAGGTATTTGTAAAGCGGAACGCCCGCCGCCCTGGATGCAATATCATAGCAGGCGATATCAATGCCGGCCTTGATCGGACCGTTCCCGGCGTATTTGCTGTCCATTACACGGTGGATCACGCCGATGGCGCGCGGATCGAGGCCGATCAGGTCTTTTTTCAGATCCTCTCCCACCGAAAGAACGGTTTCCAGGTTATCCCCTGTCACATAGGAAAATGGCGCCGCCTCGCCGTAACCGGTGATCCCCTCATCGGTGGTGATGCGGACAATGCATGTCTGCATATCAACAATTGTGGCAAATGCGACCTTCATCGGCTCCTCGAACCGGAAGCTGCGCACTTCAAATGCAATATCTTTGATGACCATTGGGTTCTCCTTATCTGCAATATTGTTTAAACATATTATATGAGATGCCTATATTCATAGCAAGGATGCACTGGGCAATTCCCGCTATTTGTTTATGAATGGCATGAAAAAAAAGCGGGCTGACAGCCCGCTTTTCTCATATAGCAGTCAGGGAGAACCGTCCCCGTTTGGCCCGTTTGGCCCGTTTTACTCAATTCCGCATTTCAGACTGAACCCCGAATCACAGCTCATAGAGAGCTGATATTTTCCTTTCGGCAGCTTCAGGCAGATATTTTCCTCTTTGAAGGAGGTCTCCGTCACTTCGTAGACAGCGTTTCCATTTTCGTCTATGATAGCAAAGGTCAGAGGATTCTCCGATTCGATCTCAACATCCAGAAAATAATTGTCCTTATAGCGGACTTCGAAATCATTCCACCGGTTGTCGACGATCGGCTGGTCGACGGATAACGCATTCTGCTCGGTCATCATGTTCGGGCGCGTGTCTTCAAGAACAATCATTGAAACAGCACCGCCAATAATGCAAATGAGGAAGATCGTAATGAGCGCGCCGTCCCCGCGTCGGCTGCGGCTCGCGTCCGGATTTCTCATGATCATTCCTCCCCGGAACAGCACGGCGCTTTCCACGAGGAAGATGAGGAGCTGCACCAGTCTCGGAAGATTCGGCTGCCGGAACAGTCTGATGCCGCTGAGCACGACAAACAGAGCGAGCACACCGCTGATGATGAGCGCCAGTCTTGCCCATCGGCTGTTCATTTCGTGCAGGGATTCCCTGTCCGAGAAGATCTCGTACTCCTCTTCCGGCTTTGCGGGATCATAGATCTTGCGGAAATAATGCCATCCGTTAAATGTCGAATTGATGTACTCCCATCCCTGCTCACGGAATGTCTCGATATAGCGGCCCATATCCTCAATCTTCCCGTAATCCAGCTGATAGCGGAAACGCACATTCGGATTTTTCACGTAACGGGAATGAAAGCACCCGCCCCGGACGAGCTGCCAGCCCTGTTCCGACGCCTTATTGAGGTCTTCCACCTCTTTCTGATAATTCCAGGCCGAATACATTCTGTAAGAATTCTTGTAATTCGCTGCCATTTTCACACCTCCTGCGCATTTTCAAGCATGCGGCGAAGTCTTGCGATCTCTGCTCTCAGCGCTTCCCTTCCGGCATCCGTCAGCTGGTACAGCCGCCGCCGCTCGAGTCCCGCTTCATTGGAAATGATCTCGCGGATCCATCCCTTTTTCATCATGTTGCCGGTGGCTCCGTACATCGTTCCGGATCCGATCTTGACGTCGCCGCCAGAGAGTTTTTCTGTCATCTGCATAATACCGTAGCCGTGGTTGGCGCCTTTTGCCAGGCACAGCAGAATGTAATAGTAACTTTCCGACATTGGTTCACTTCGTTTCATGTATATCACCTCTCGATATGTCGTCTTTCGACTGTATCGTATCACGACATATGTCGTGTGTCAACATATTTTTTAAGTTTTTCTATATCTGTTTTTTGGGGATGCTTGGGACGCTTTTTCAACGCGGGATGAACCATCCGATCTGAATGGTTTACATTGACTAATTTCCAAAAAAGGAGGCAGCCTAAGGAGAAGCTCAATAAGGCTTAAGGCCTGCGGGGTCCAATAGGAATGGTTCTCTTTGGCTTCAACAACGCACAGCATGACACCCCCTTCGCTCGAGCGTCGTCCCCGTTGGCCCTCCTGAAGAGCAAAATGACCTGTCCGGTTCGTCCGGCAGGTCATTTTTGTGTGGATTTTATATTTCTTTTATAGTTAAACTATTGACAGGAGTGTTCTAAAATGATATCAATATGATATCAAATAAATGTGCATTCTGATGACACATAAACGTTAGTGAAAGCGCAGAGCGAATTTTCTGATGCATCGAAAATTCATTTTCCATTCAAAAGAAATGCACTCAGTTAAATGGAGGATAAGCCATGAAAGAAAAAATCTATACCACAAAAAAGAATGGGATGGCGGTTCTCATCGGAACGATCGTCCTCTTACTTGCCGGTTTTTACCTGATCATTTCCGGATCCGCAGGCAGTGACGGCCCCGGCCTTCTGTTTATCATCGGCATGCTGATCGAGTGCTTCGGATGGATCCTTTTCCTCGGTCTTCGTGTCCTGAAACCCCAGGAAGCACTTGTTCTCACACTGTTCGGCAAATACGTCGGAACGATCAAGGGCGACGGTTTTTACTTTGTGAATCCGTTCTGCACTTCCGTGAACCCGGCAGCAAAGACCAAACTCGGCCAGAGCGGTGATGTGGAAAATGAACACTCCTCCCGAAGGATCATGATCTCTTCCACAGCAGAAAAGCAGAAAGAAGAAGCAAACAAAAAGATCTCCCTGAAAGCCATGACGCTCAGCAACGCGAAGCAGAAAGTCAACGACGTGCTCGGCAATCCGGTAGAAATCGGCGTTGCGGTGATCTGGAAAGTCACCGATACCGCCAAAGCGGTCTTCAACGTCGACAACTATAAAGAATATCTCTCCCTGCAGTGCGACACAGCGGTCCGCGACATCGTCAAGATCTATCCGTACGACGTGGCACCGAATGTCGATACGACCGGCGACGGCAGAGCGGATGACGGAAGCCTCCGCGGTTCCACGACCGTCGTAGCGGAGCGGATCCGCGAAATGATCCAGAGCAAAGTCGATGACGCAGGATTGGAAATTCTCGAAGCCCGCATCACCTACCTCGCATACGCGCCTGAAATTGCGGCCGTCATGCTGCAGAGACAGCAGGCATCCGCCATCATCGACGCAAGAAAGATGATCGTGGACGGCGCGGTCGGCATGGTGGAAATGGCTCTGGAACGTCTTCAGGAAAACAACACCGTCGACCTCGATGATGAAAGAAAGGCCGCTATGGTCTCGAACCTTCTCGTCGTCCTCTGCGGCAACCATGACGCGCAGCCGGTTGTTAATTCCGGAAGCCTGTATTAAAGTATAGGCGGACGGGAATCAAGATGCTCAGGCGAATGCATTTGCGGCAATGAATGCAGCATCGCAGATAAATCAGGACGTCGTGGAAATTCAACAAAAGGCTGCAAGGTGAAAAGAATGGCAAAGAAACAGGTGCCGCTCCGGCTCAGTGAAAAACTCTACAATGCGATCGCGGCGTGGGCGGAAGACGACTTCCGCTCCGTCAACGGCCAGATCGAGTACCTGCTGACGGAGTGCGTAAAACAAAGAAAAAAAGACGGGAAATATGTTTCGGAGCACCTCGATGAGCCTCCGGAGCTGGATATTCACTGAATAATTAAAAGACGAGTTATTGGACAAAACGCGTTGGTAGAAACAGCAGTTTTCGTTGATTATTGAGTTATTGAACAAAACGCGTTGGTAAAAACCGCGATTTTCGTTGATTTTTCAGTGAAAACCGCGGTTTTATCTTTTAGGCTGGTGTGTACCCTCTTTCAGGGACAGTTCCGGAAAGAAGAATCTGATTCAAGATCCTGAGTGAGGCACTTTTGGAAAATAAGAAAGCTTCTCAAGAAAAAGACAACTAATTCATTCTTAAAATACAGCTTCCAACCCAAAAAGACGACTTTCAAATGGTGATTTGGAAAGCGTACGCGTTTTGGTGAAATTAGACAACCAATATTTCACGATTCTTGGGTGTCTTTTTTTCTCCAGGAAACAATTATTTCCAAACAATGGCTAAAGTTCTTTTTCCAACACTGTTTTGACTGTATTTCAAGCTGGTTTGAAAAGTATTTTGTTACCAAAATCAATTGAAAGAATGCTTATTTCCAAAATAACTATCAACGTTCACCTTTTATTACCCATCTATTATTATCCGCTTATTATTTTATACAAATCCTCTTCTTCAGCAGTTTCCCGTATACACATACTTCAGATTTCTCCTCGCGATTTCCGCAAGATGATAGACTTGCGAGATATCTGTCGCGGCCCGGTCCGTCATATGGAACCGCGGGAAGAATCTTGATATATGAAGCGGGATTTCATTTCCGTTTTTGCCGTCAAATACATTTGTTAATCCTGCGATCCACTCGGTAAGGCAGAGCATTTCGTCTTCGGAATCATTTTCCCCGGGGACGATGAGGGTTGTAAGTTCGACAAGGCAGAACCGGGCGGCCTCTGTGATGAAGCTTTTCACCATTTCCAGATCTCCGCCGAGAATATCTCTGTAATAATGATCTGTGAATCCCTTCAGATCGATGTTCATGGCGTCGATATAGGGGGCGAGTTCCCGGAGAACCGACAGCTCCGCCGTGCCGTTGGTGACCATGACATTGACCATGCCATTTTCATGGGAGAGCTTCGCGGCGTCCCGGACATACTCATATCCAATCAGAGGCTCGTTGTAAGTGAAAGCGATTCCGATATTTCCTCTATTTCTATAATAGGCTGCCGTTGCTGCCAGTTTCTCCGGAGAGATGTATTCCGCTGTCTCCGCAAAGCGCTGCGCCTCCTCGGACCAGGAGATCTCCGCATTCTGGCAGAAGGGACATCTCAGGTTGCAGCCATAACTGCCTGCGGAAAGGATCAGGCTTCCCGGATGGAATCTGTTCAGAGGCTTTTTTTCGATCGGGTCGAGGGCAAGCGAGGTGATTTTTCCGTAATTTGCCGCCCTGATAACACCGCCTTTGCATATTCTTGCTCTGCAGAATCCGAGCTGTCCTTCTTTTAGTTCACAGTGATGGAAACAGACGCTGCATTTCATAGATTCACACTTTCCTGTGGTGCTCGATGCTGGCCAAATTCCCACGCATATGCTTTTTTTGCTGATGCAGGGGGAACTGAATTCGGTTCGGCAAGATCTCTTTGTTTTTGTTGCGGCATAGTTCCCACACATCTAATCCTTTTTGCCGTTGTATGGGAGTTTGACCCTCCTCAGCAAGGTCTCATCTTGCTTTTATTGCAGCAAATCTCCCACACATCTAATCATTTGTGCTGTTGTATGGGAATTTGACCCGCCTCAGCAAGGTCTCATCTTGCTTTTATTGCAGCAAATCTCCCACACATCTAATCATTTTTTGCCGTTGTATGGGAATTTGACCCGCCTCAGCATCTTCTTGACTCATTTTTCCCGCCGAAACTTCCACCACAATTGCTTTTTTAAGCCGTTACATAGGAACTTCCGTCATCTCTTCAACTCTCACCGGTGCCGGATCACCTCAAACCGATCCAAAGAATAGTTCTCCGTCGGAGAAATGCCGCCCTTCCGCATCGCGATATCGACCTGGTCGTCCACGGTGTCCACGCCGTCTAGATCCGGCAGGAGAAGGCCGCGGCGGGCGCCGCAGGATACGATGACGCCATACTTTTTCACATCCAGTTCCGCTTTGCTTTCGATCGGTTCCGGCGAGGTGAGGACGTCGACGTTGATGTCAAGGAACGGCAGTTCGTCCGGGCGGACCGGATCAAATCTCGGGTCTTTCGCGCAGGCGCTGACGGCGTTCGACATGATCTCTTCCGCGATGCAGCGGCGCACCGGGAGGATCGTGCCGATGCATCCGCGGAGCCGGCCGTGTTCATGGATCGAGACAAATACGCCCGCGGCGCGGATCAGCATCTCTTCCGGAAGGCCTTCCGGGACCCGGGTGATCCTGTCTCCGAGCACATATGACTCGACGCACTTCCGCGCAAAACGGACATAGTCATCTTCTTCCAGGCGCTTCTTAGTCAGACTGGCTTTTGCTTTTTTCAGGTACTCTTTCAGGAAATATCTTGTCTCGTCCTCCCCCTGCGGGTAAAACGTGCAGATCCCGTATCCGACGCCGGTAACATCTTCATGGGACAGCATTTCCGCACGGACCGCCTGTCCGTCAAATGCGCCGGCCATAATACAGAAAGACCGGTGGCCGCATTCCGCCGCCCTGTCACAGAATGTCTCGTCAAATTCAAACAGCTCGCCAAATGCACCTCTCCCCATAACGTCCATGATCCGCTTATCATACTGCGGACCCTCCGGGGCAAATCCATACGGTCCGTAGGACTGCAGTTTATGGGACAGATCTCCGCTCGCGATCAAAACCACCCGCCGGCCGGTCTCCTGTACTGCCTGCTGCAGAATCTGCCCGAGCTGATAATGCATGGTGAGCGGATATCCGGAGAGACCGATCCTCACCAGTTTGAAATCTTTGTAAAGCTTCTCAATGAAATAGAGCGGCACCATCACGCCGTGGTCCAGCGCCGCGTCGCGCTCTCCCTGTGTTCCGGCCGGAAATGCATTTTCCTGCGCAATTTCTTTCACGGCGCGGATCAGCTCCGTGTCATAAGATTCCGTGAAGCGGACATCCCTCGCCCGGAACTGGGAAAAAGAGCCTGTCGCCGATCTTCCCGGAGAAATATGGAAATAATCCGTATACATCACCGTATGCGGACTTGTGATGATGATTGTCTCAGGGCGCAGCGCGGCGACTTCCGAGGCCACCCGCTCATACGCACGGACTGTCTTTTCGATCTGCTTTTCACCGCCCCGGCCGACTTCCGGTACGATCATCGGCGGATGCGGCACCATAAACGCACCAACTATAGCCATGACAAACCTCCTGTTTCTTCAAAAACGAGAATCCATTTACAAGCTTTCATGCAGCAGAAAACGTCTGAGAGAGAATCCTTTTTCAAGATTTCATGCAGCAAAAAGCGCACGCAGCCGTTCATTCTTTTTCTACTCGAGATACGTGATCGACTGAATCATCCACCGCCACCCATCCGGATCCCCGTCATAGACATTGTTCCAGTCCTCTTCCGAACCTGCGTAAACAATATCGATCGGCAGTGCGTAGCCGTTGTTCAGCGCGGCAGCCTCCAGTATTTCCAGGCTTTTCGGCAAATAGAACTTAGTGACCTTCGACATAAGGAAAGCGTTTCTGTCGATCCTTGTGACGCCTTCCGGAATGACGACTTCATTTACATGCTGCAAATGCCAGAATCCGCCGATATCCGTGATCCCCTCCTCGATCTGAATGGAATAGATCTGACTGCCGTAGCGGATCCAGCGGGCCTGTGAGATCGGCGCATCCGGTTCCTGCCAATCTACAACCCCGCTGCCGGAAATGACCAGTGTATTGCCATCCAACCGCCAGGAAGCATTATCGCCGCACGGGCCGTAGGGGACCGACGTGCTGTTAAAGGAGAGCAGGCTCCAAAGCTGGAATGTGCCGGCGCTGGTGGAGGCGACGCACATGGTTGCCGACTGCTCTCTGCCGGGCTCCGGGGGATAAAAGGTGGCTACGCCGTTTTCGTCGATTTCCACGAAATCATTTTCCCCGTTGGACCAGACTACTTTTTCCGTCGCGTTCGGCGGATAGATCTCATAGGGGATCTGTATGGGTTCATAGGCATTCAGCACAAAATCCAGGTCCGGAACCGTGAAGCGGAAGGACTGGATCGGAATCTCTTCCGGCGTCGGCTCCGGCGTCTGTGTGGGTTCCGGCGTGGACGTCGGCACGGCGGTCGGGGCTGGGGTCGGCACGGCAGTCGGTGATGGTGTCGATTCTCCCGTCGGAGACGGCGCTGCTGTCGGCGACGCCGTCGGTCCCGGCGCCGGGGCTTCCGTGATCACCGGATTCTCCGTGCTGTCATTCATACCCGGCGTCCCGGAGGAAGGATCGCCTGACTCCTGACGGGAGGATGATCCTCCGGAGGAATCATTTCCGGATCCGCTGCCGCCCGGCGTGCTGCTTCCGGAGGAATCCCCCTGCGGGCGGCCGGAAGAACTGCCGGAGGGAGTATTTCCGGTATTTCCGGCGGAATTTGCCTGATCACGGCCATCGCCGCTGCCGGAGGGATCTGTCAGATCCTCATCGGATCTTCTGCTGTTCTGTGTAGGATCCGGAGATGTCTGCGCCGTATTTTCACCGGATTTGTCGTCTGCGGGACGTTTTTCCGGAGTGCCGGAGGGCGTTTTCTCCGGATCCGACGGATTTTCTCCGTTTTTATCATCTGCGGCATCCGCAGTGTCACCCACTGTGCTGTCACTGTTTTCGTTTCCTGTCCCTTCTGTGTTTTCCGGGGCATTCTTATTCTGTAAATTCTCTCCGGTGCGGTCAGCATCCTCCTGTCCCAACGGGGAAAATACCCCCGCCATCCGGTGCCAGAGACTGCCTTTTCCTTCTTCCGGGTGCGATCCTTCCCGAGAATGTAGACTTCCTGCCGGCCGTTTCTTCGCTGCCGTATGATCATCCGATGTGCTCTGTCCCCCGTAAGCTGCCACTTCTGCGGTCGCGGCAGCCCCATTCGACTGAATGGTCTCGCTGCTGCCGCTCTCCGCCCCGATACCGGACGTCCGGTCCGACTCACTGGCGCTGCCGCCGGAGACGAGATTGGACGGCTGAAATTCATGGACTGCTTCCGCGAGCACGGCGGCTTCCTGCGGCGCGACGCGCTCCGTCATGGACGCGGCAAGGGTACTTCCCGCCGGCAGAAGCAGAGCAAGAAACAGGACAGCCGCCGCGAGGAAGGCGGGACGGGCGTGGGAAGGGGCAGATCCTAAGGCGCCGGTCAGAGCTTCGCCGGCCATCATGCCGCCTGCACCGGTCAGAGCACCACCGGCAAGCATGCTGCCTGCGCCAGTCAACGCATCCCCGGCCATCACGCCGGCTCCGGCGCCCGCTCCAAATCCAGACAGTTCTTCCATCGCCGCAGTGAGACCTGCCAGATCGGCGACAGAAAATTCCCCTGCAGACAGACCGGCCGCTGCAGCTGCGCTGCCGGCCGCGGAGCCATTTTCCGGATCATTTTCAAGCAGCCACAGGAAATACGGAATCGGCGCCATGCTGTGCAGGGAGATGCCCTGCTCTTTTTCGAGCTTCAGAATATAGCCGGTAATCTTTTTCTTCGTATAATGAACCGTACTTTTGACGCTGCCGGCGGGCATACCGAGGCGCTGCGCGATATTCTGATACGTGTACCCCTCCGCCCAGAGAAGGATACAGCTCCGCTGCACATCGGAGACGGAATTCAGGATATCCTGCAGGATCCGGGCCTTCATCTCATTTTCCGCCGCGGCCTCGGGATTCCATTCTTTGCGGTATTCGGCGGCGGAGATGTCATTTTCCTCCTCCGGATCCTCTCCCGGGAACACGCCGGCAAATGTCTCATGCGCGCTGACCAGATTTCTGCTCCGGATCATGTTCAGGCAGGTGTTCTGCGCGATCGTGCGGCTCCATGTAAAAAATGCCTCCGCCGTGCCGAGCTGCCCAAGACTCCGGTAAATGCGGACATAGGTCTCCTGCAGCGCCTCGTCAATATCATATGCATTTCCGAAATAGCGCGCGCAGACACTGCGCAGAGAAGGCGCAGTCCGCCGGTACAGCTGTTCAAAGGCTTCGGTGTCTCCCGCTCTGGCATTTTCGGCCAGCTTTATGATGTTTGCGCGATCCTGTTCTGTCATTTTCCTCTATTTCTGATATTCAGCCTTTCCCGCTGATCTTCATTCCCTGTGGACTGCCCATCTTCAGATGATCCCGTTGACCCAGCGGTGGTACAGCCGCTCCCTAAGAGACCATTTCCGCTTACATTCCGTGATGATATTTTGGGTAAATGCTTCCGCCTCGCGGGCATTTTCCTCCGTAAGTGCGTGATCGCTGAAGACCGCCTCCTCGTTGAGACGCTGCATCCTCGCGAGCCCCGGCGGATCCTGAATGTCCGCCTCCTTCATGAGCCTTCGGGCGTAGGCGTATTCGAGGGCGACCGCGTCCGGGAACCGGCCCTCCTCTCTGGCGGCGCGGATCGTTGCCATCGCCTTTTTATACTGCCTGCGGCGCTCATTGATCTCGAAAATGATCCATACCAGCATCACTTCCGCTGCCGCTCCCGCAGGAATAAGCCAGAACCACCATTTCCAGCGGAAATGCATTTTCCCCGCTGTCCCATAAGGAGCCGCCGTATCGTAAATGCCGGAGGTATACACGATCTCCGTCTGCGCAAATATCGGGGCTTCTCCGGACGCGTTCCTGGACTTCTCCACCAGGATCGCAATGCGGGAAATTTCTTCGTTATCCCTGTATCCGGGCGTCGCCTCGAAGGGGATCCAGCCAATGCCGCGGAGATAAAATTCTGCCCAGGCGTGGGTATTTGCGGCGGTCAGCGCGGCTTCTTCCTCCGGCCCGATCTCCGCGGCTTCCTCCGCAGTCAGCAGGAAACCCTCCACGTACCGCGCGGGCACGCCGAGATAGCGGAGCATGAGCGCCGCCGCGGAGGCGTAGTGGTAGGTATCTTCATATTTTGAATTTTCCAGCGTTTCGTGCACGAGGGCCAGGATGTCGGAGAGCTTTCTCTCCTTCGGTTCCTCACCGAACAGCGCGGCGCATTCGGAAGCCGCGTCGGGCGGCAGCTGGCGGTCCTGTTTAAGAACACTGTCATAATAGGCCTGTTCAAGGCGGAGATACTGAAATGCGGATGCCGGAGCATAGATGCTGCCCGCGGATTCGCCTCCGGCTGCGGCGGAATCGGCCCCGGCTCCGGCGGGACCGTCTGACGGGGTGGTGACGTCGGAGGCGCCGGCAGTGTCTTCGGCATCGGACACCAGTGCGAGCCCGATTTCATACCACTCCGGGATGCTGCCGGGAAGATACTGGATCTCGGTAGTGTCCGGATCCGCGGCGGAATGTTCCGTCAGCGCACCTGCATCTCCGATCGCCAGCGGATCCAACAGATCCTGCTCTTTCATGGCATACGGCAGGAACCGGTATTTCCGGCAGATGTTTTCATTTTTTATTGTGATGACAGCTGATTGGTCTGCGTCTTCGCCCGGAGTTGCTTTTTCTGATAAAGCATGATCCGATGAAGGTTTTTCCGATGAATCTTTTTCCGGTGAAGGTTTTTCCGGTGAGGCGCTGTCCGATGAAGCCCCTTCC
The DNA here is from genome assembly GCA_015057835.1 of Lachnospiraceae bacterium. Lineage (GTDB taxonomy): Bacteria > Bacillota > Clostridia > Lachnospirales > Lachnospiraceae > Chordicoccus. The sequence continues at coordinate 83,423 of SVDL01000002.1, read as the reverse complement.
CATCCGGCGGCTTCCGCGGCGGAGGCGATCATTTTCTGGCCGTAGAATGCATTTTCATGGAGCGTGTAGAAAAGGGGAGCATTTTCGATATATGCGTCGCTGTCACAGCTGCGCCAGATGTCATTTTCAAATACTTCTGCGGTAAAGCCGCGGAGATAGAGCTTCTCCGGATGGCTCATTTTGATCGTGAGCAGGGGGTCGGTTTCATTTTCCGGAGGCTCATAGCTACGAAGATCCCCTTCCGGCATGGCGATCCTGCCGCCCCGTTCATAGCGGAACTCGTGGATCTTCCGATGGATCCCGTCCACCGCGCCGGCGGTCCGGAATTCCTCTGTTCCCGCGACAAGATAACCGATAAAAAACAGGATGCCGACTGCCGCGAGGGCGAACGCCGCCGGGATGAGGGCGGACAGGAATCCGCGCCGCGGGGATCGGATGGTGAAGCTATTTGGATTCTGCACACCTATAACAGCCGCTGCGGCGAGGAGCAGAACACTCCATGGCGAAACGGGAAATCCGAAGATCATGGCAACCGCGGAGAGCGCGAGGAGGATCATCGGGAATCTTTTTCCGCGGCGCTGCGAGGTCGCGCTAATGATGGAAATCAGGATCAGATAGAGCGCCGGCACCAATATCGAGCCTGCATTGCCCTGTGTTCTGAAATAGAGGTGGATCCGCCCTGTGCGGCCGGTCAGGAATTCCTGAAAATCATTGCCGAGCACAAGCATTCCATTGCGGAAAGCGCGAAAACGAACGGCAAAAATCAGCAGAACGGCTCCGCTGACGATGAGCGTCAATCTTCTGCCGACAGGCATATAGAGCAGGAAACAGAATGCCGCCGTGAGTACTGCGCCGATCAGAGCGTAGATGCCCCAGCTTCCCGGAATATGCGGGAAGACCGGAACCAGCGCCGCTGCCGCACCCGCCGTGCACAACGCGGCGGCGAGCATGGCAAGAACGATCTCCTGGAAAGAGACCGCGGCTCTATTCTGAAATTGGAGTTTCACGCTGCTCATGGATCGGGGTTTCCTCACACTTCTTTAAATCCGGACCGCACGGAATACCTGCTCCGCCTCCTCCGGCGCAAACGTCAAAGTAAAGCGTACGCCCGACGCAGGAGGTTCTTTCCCGCACAGAAAAACGGTGCTGTCCCCGGAAAGAAACGGTTCCTCCGCAAATGGATATTCTCCGGCGAACCAGACGGTTTTCGCATTTTGGCATAAATTTATGATTTCAGAGAATCCGGCTTCGGAAAGTGCTGCAGCATCGGGCTCTCCCGCCCCACGCCGCACCGACCGGGCGATTACGGCAAACAGCTCTTCTTCCCCGCTGATATCGGAGAACTGCTCTCCGCCGCTGTCTCTCCAGCCGGCCGTGAAAGGGATCCCCTGCTTCGTCAGCGACATCGCCACGGAAGCAAATACCTCCGCCAGCGCATCCGTCACCCCCGCCGGAAGTCCTGCTGTCTTATTCCAAAAAAGGACGAGGGAGCGGCTGACCGGCCGGCTGATCTCCTTTACGATCGGAAGATCTCTCTTTGCCGACAGTTTCCAGTGCATTCTGCGCACGGGATCCCCCGCCTGATATTCGCGCAGGGCATAGATCACGGACGGATCCTCGGTTCCGCGAAGCGGGTTGATATTTTCCTCATCTCCCTGTTCCGAATAGGGGAGATCCACCATTACCGACGCGTCAAATGTCGCCGGCAGCACCGTCACGCTCCCCTGTGCCGTGAGTGCAGCCGGGATCCGTAACAGGCCAAACCAGTCATAAAGCACCGCATTTTTTATGGAAAATGTCAGCATTCCGCAGTAATTCGGTGAAAATGAGAAAGATGCCGCCGAACCTCCCCTCGACGGCGCAGACAATGTTACCGTATGCTCCGATGCTTCTCCGGTCAGCTCATTTTTGATCGAAAAGGTCACGTCGACCCGCCCGCAGGATAAAAATCCTCCGTTGTGGAGATTGACTGCACCAAACGCGCTTTGAACGCTTTCGCCGCCCGCCGTCTGTGACTTCACTGCACTGACCGGAAGTGAAAAATCAGCTCTAAGGTGCTTCCTCACCGCCCGCGCGGTCAATGCCGAGCATCCCGGAAGAAACAGACAGAAGAAAAAGGCTGCCTTCGCGATCAGGCTCGTACTGAACAGGGCTGCGGCACCTGTCAGGATCAACAGCAGTCCCCATGCGCCAAAGGCGCCAGCGGAAACGGTTCTCTTCATCGCCATCACGCCGCTCCTACAAAGAAAGTTCCGCCACGTCCGGGCTCTTGACCTGCCGGAGCACGCCCCCGAGGATCGCTTCCGCGCGCTGCTCGTGGAGTCTTGCCTGCGGGGAGAGGATCAGACGGTGCGCGCAGACATCCGTGAAAATTTCCCGGACGTCCGCCGGCGTCACATAATCTCTTCCGTTGACAAATGCCGCCGCTTTCGCCATCCGGCACACCGCGATGCCGCCGCGGGGACTCACGCCCAGCTCCACATAGGGGTTCAGGCGCGTCTTTTCCACAAGATCCGTAATGTATTCGTAAATGCGGTCGCTCACATGAATCTGCCGGACAGCCTTCACCATTTCCATGAATTCTTCATGGCTGACAACCGCCGAACAGGCGTCCAGCGGATCTGCGGTCTGGCGGTTCTTCATAATATCGATCTGGCTCTCCCGGCTCGGGTAGCCCATGGCGAGCCGGACGAGGAAGCGGTCCAGCTGGGCGTTCGGAAGCATTTGCGTGCCCGCGGAGCCCGCCGGATTCTGGGTCGCGATGACGATGAACGGGGTCGGGAGGGCGTAGGTATTTCCGTCAACGGTGACCCGGCGCTCCTGCATTGCCTCGAGCAGCGCGGACTGCGTCTTGCTGGACGTCCGGTTGATCTCGTCCGCGAGAAGCAGATTCGTCATGATCGCGCCTTCCTGATACACCAGCGCTTTTCTCTCATGGTCATAGACGGAGAAACCGATGATGTCCGAGGGCATCGTATCGGAATTGAACTGCACTCTCCGGCTGTCGAGTCCCAGCACTTTCGCTGCCGTCATGGCCAGTGTCGTTTTCCCCGTCCCGGGCACGTCTTCCAGGAGAATGTGCCCCTCACTTAAAAATGCCATCAGGACCCGGCGGATGATCTCATCCTTGCCGATGATGACGGTACCGATTTCGCTGCATATTTTCTGTACTCTGGTATCCATTTTTTCACGCGCGGCAATGCTGTCTTTCCCGGCAAATACCGTCTCTCCTCACAAAAAAGTATACCACAGGACGCCGGCCTGATTTTCTCTTTTTTGGGAAGAAATCCGCGGAAAATGAGGTTTATGAAAAGTGATAGACAAATAGTGTCATCCCTTGCTGATAGAGTAAAAGATGTTGGAAAACTCCGGAAGTTTTGGGTTTCACAATGTATTGTTTTGGGAATTTTTTACTTTGAAATCTGATGCAATTTCTTTTTACTTTTTTGAACCTTATCAGTCCGCGGCGTGTCTTTACCCACAGATAGACATCTATTGACATTACACCAGTATACGGGGGAAAGAGAAATGGCAAAGGCAGAACGAATCTTAAGTATGTATGACCGGCTGCTGGAAGGCAGAACACTGATAAAAAACGAGGAGGCGCAGCGCTTTCAGGTCGGATCGAGAACGATCCAGCGGGATATCGATGATATTCGCGCGCATTTATCGGAGCGGAGCGATACGGGCAAAGAACTCGTATTTGACCGGCGGAAAATGGGTTATGTGATCAAAAACAACCGCAATTAAAAAGGCGCGGTGTAATCCGTTCAACCGATATAAAAAATGACAGGGGGCTTCCCCTGTCATTTTCTTATTCATTGGTTTCATATACAGCTTTTTGCTTACCCTGCTTCCCCTTCTATTGGGACATCAAAGCAGAATCGCGTGCAGCTGCAGAACCGCTCTCCTGCCTCGAGAACGATCGACGGAAAATGCGGATGGTGTACAGCATCCGCAAAATGTTGTGTTTCAAGGCAGAACGCCGGCCGGCGGCCGGGCGCTTTCCCCCCTTTGGCAGTTTCACTGATATAATCCGGCGTATACAGCTGCACGCCGGGCTGATCCGTAAAACAGGTCATGCGGATGCCGCTTTTTGAAGAAAATGCAGCCGCAAAGGGAATCTGCCCGGACCGGCACTCATCGGCAATAACAAAATTATGATCATACCCGGCGCCGGCAGCCATATATGGTGCATTGCGGTCAACGTCCTTTCCGATCGGCTTTTCCTCCCGGAAATCCAGCGCTGTATCTTTAACCGGCAGGATCCTTCCCGTCGGAAGGATCGCCTCATCAATTTCCGTAAATGTATCCGCGCGGATCATGAGAAGCTGCTCTTCTACGCTCCCGCCGCCGTCAAGATTGAAATAGCTGTGATTTGTCAGATTCAGGATCGTATCTTTATCCGTGACTGCCTCATATGTGATCACGAGGGACTCCCCCTCGATCGAAAATGTGACATCCACATCCAGCGTGCCCGGAAAACCTTCCTCTCCGTCGGGACTTCTGTAATGCATACGGACATAATCGGATCCGCTGTCTAAAGCATCCCAGATCCTTTTATCAAATCCAACTATCCCTCCGTGGCTGTTATAGTCTCTCTCATTCTTTGCAAGCTCATATTTCCTGCCATTTAATTCAAATTCCGCGCCTGCGATGCGGTTGGCGACTCTTCCGATCGTCGCTCCGAAATACTGCTCTCCCGCAATATACCCTTCCGCATTGTCATAACCTAAAACAATATCCCTCTCTTTTCCGTCCGCACCGCGAACAAACAGGCTTTGGACCGTTGCGCCGTAATCCAGGATCACAGCCCGAAGCTTATCTGTTCCGATCGTGTACGCCCGGATCGCTCTGCCTTCCTTATCTGTGCCAAATACCCGTCCAGCCATCATCAGCCCTCTTCCTGTCCGTCATTAAATGAGAAACACAAATGGTAGGATATTTCTTCCTGCGGCCCGATCATTGGGAGCGCGCCCCTGTTTTCCGCGTCTGCCTTTCCGTCAATGGTCGCATTGCCTGGTTCGAGTCCCATAATATACTCTCCTTTGACAAAGTTTTTCCATTGTACGAACTGCGGCAGTGTTTTCTTTCCGTAGCGCAGTTTTATCCCCGCGCCTTCCTGCGGATTTCTCATTTCCACAGTGACCATTCCGTCCTCATCTTCGATGGTGTCGTAGTAATAGCACATTTCTTCCAACGAATCAAACGGTTCCGGAATCGTGGAAAATGCGTCCCTCATTTTCTCTGCAAATTCTGTTCTCGGCCTGATCCCTTTGTTGGGAATCTTCACACAGCTTTCCGGAGAAAGAAGCGGCCAACCCATGTTGCAATGATAGAGGATCATATGCGGCACTGCACGGAAGCCTTCATTTTTCACCGTATCCTCGATCTCGATCACGTCTTTCGCATATTCCATGCGGATGCGCCTTCGCAAAGAGAGGTTTCTGCCTGCCAGCATCGACTCTCTCATGGTTCCCTCCAGCAGTACACCAGGCCGGCCGTCCTCCGTCTCATATTCCGTAATATTGAGGTGCTCCGCCGGACGGTTGCCGATGGCGCCGTGTTCTTTCATCCCCTCCCAGTCGTCATCCTTTATTCCTATATGGGAAAGCCCGCAGGTAAATAAAAAGCCTGCAGGAAAGACCTCGCTCCAGCCCTCTCCGAACGGATTGTAATAAGCCGGATGCGCCTGTCCGGAAGGGGAGATATAATTCAGACACCTGCCCTTGTATCGAACACTCAGTATATCCATACAGGCATCCGGGACGATCGTCACTGAAAGGTTCCCCCCGTTGAAAATATCCACGATCCTTGTCCCGTCCGCCCTTCCGCCGGACAGTCTCGACTCCCGTACTTCAAACAGCTGAGCCCTGTGACCGATATATTCTTTCAGTCTGCGGTATTCCATCCTGCAATCTCCTTTTCAGCAAGGCCCTCTTATTAAGCGAACTGTTCTGCAAAACAATCCGCCTAAAAAAGAGTCCTTGTGTGTTCATACAGCGCTTTATACTTCGCGTATGCCTTGTCATACTCTTTCGCTCCTGACGGATCCGGCTCGTAAAATGACATTTTTCCGGAAGCGGCTTCTGCCGCGGCTTCCGCATCCGCATACCAGCCGATCGCCACCGCTGCGAGTACCGCCGCTCCGCAGGATGTGCTCTCGGTCACTTCCGGAACACAGATCGTCTGTCCGAGCGTATCTGCCTTGATCCTGCACCAGACAGGGGACGACGCCCCTCCTCCGAGAGAGATGATACTGCTTACGTGAAGTCTGCCGGCTTTTTCAATCAGTTCGATATTTTCGCGCAGCATGAAAGCAACGCTCTCAAAAACCGCTCTGAGAAAATGCGGCCTTTTATGTTCCAGGCCAAATCCGAAGAATATACCCCTCGCTTTTGAATCCTGCACCGGCTGAAGAGAACCCGTAAGATAAGGCAGTGCAACCAGTCCGCCGGATCCGGCAGGTATACTCTCTACTTCCTCATCGATGATCTGATAGGAGGAAATGCCTCTTTTCTCTGCCGTTTCTTTCTCTTCTGCGCAGAATTCATCCCGGAACCATTTCAGGAACATCCCCGCGGTCATGCAGATCGGCATCATGAGATACAGGTCTTTTTTATAATGCCTGTATACCGTGACTTTCGGTTCTGCGGCAGGATCAAAGGACGGGAGCGTCGCTCCGATCACTAAAGCGGTACCTGTTGTTTCCGTCACTCTTCCGGGCTTCACATTTCCCATTGCGAGCGCTCCCGCGGTCTGATCCATCGCGCCGGTCACGGCCGCAACGCTGTCGGAAAGCCCCAGTTCTTTTCTTACCTCCGGCAGCAGACCGCCGGGAATGATCTCCCCGCTCTCCAGCATCGGCGGAAATTTCCCGATATCAAGACCTGCCGCTTCCAGGATCTCCCTGTAATACCCGTCACCGTCAAACGTATACCACCCGGTCGACGTCGCGAGAGATTTTTCCGTGACCCGCTTTCCTGTGAGTTTAAAGAAAATATAGTCTTCCAGAAGGAGGAAACAGTCCGTTTTTCTGTAAATTTCCGGCTCATTGTTCCGGATCCACATCACCTTTGCGATCGGTGTATACCCATTGAGCTCCGGAAGTCCTGTTTTTCTGTAGAAAACATCCGCAGGGAACTTTTCCGCCAGTTCCGCCGCCTCTTTTTCCGCCCTCTGGTCCAGCCATACGATTGCATTCCGCAGGGGATCTCCGTTCTCATCTACAGGGATCAGAGTCTCTCCCTGCGTAGTCACGGAAACGGCAGAAACATCGGCCGGATCGATTTCCGCTTTTTCGATCGCTGCCTTTGCGCCGGCCTTCACCGCTTCCCAATACCGGCAGGGCTCCAGTTCTATCGTCCCGTCTTCAGCCGTCAGCAGCGCATATTCTTCATTAGAACAAGCCGCAAGGCGCAGCCTCTCATCAAAGAGGCACGCCTTGACTGCTGTCGTTCCTATATCAAACGTCAATATGTATTTCATGTTATACCTGTACGAATTCGATATCCCAAAGGTCACAGAGCATTTTCCATCTGTCGGAAACGTCTCCGAGATTTATGACTTCGTGATGTGTACCGCCGTTTGCCAGCCAGTTCTTTACACAGGTCGTAACGCCGCTGTCCGGACGCCAGAAGAAATAAGGCATCTCGCAGTTCTTCAGGTCATCTTTCGGGAGCATTTCACCGCCCGCAACAAGCAGCCTCATATAATCTCCGTTCATCGGTGCAAGCGATGTCAGCGTAGCACGCCCCGCCTTCGGAACGAACATGATCGTCGGCGGGTTCTCCAGACCGCCCTCTCCGAGATACCGGTCGATCAGTCTCGGTTTCTTTTCCGAAGTCGCCCAGTTGCCTTCACCGGCGTGACAGAAGCAGATCCCGTTGACTTTGAAGTCCATCATATACATTTCCGTAAAGTTTCCGCCGCCTTCGCCGAGAAGATGCGCCGCCATGACCATTGCCGCGCAGGACTGATCGCCTTCTGCGGCATAACCGTAGCCGTCCGCCATTAACTGGGAAGCGGCGTACAGCGGCAGCTGATGGAATCGTCCGTCGTCGCCGAAAATGTCAAAGTGTGCCGTAAATGCCTTGAAATCATTATCAATAAGCCATTTTTTAAATGCGAGATACATTCTGACCGCTTCCGCATGACTCTCATAAGTCAGTTTAGGATCGATGACAAATGTCTCATGGTCTTTGGCGATCTGATCATCGATCTCCGCTTTTGTAAGCGCTTCCATCCGCCGATAGATCGAGCCGGCTGTATCATTGCAGAACTCTGCCCCGATCCTTGCGGAATAGGCCATATCGTCGAGGAGAATATCTCCCATGCCCTGCATTCTCGAAAGAACGCCGACTTTCATTCCACGCATTTCCTTGTAAGTCATGGCTGCATGGCCGAAATCCGCAACAAATTTCACGAGGGCGGGATCATTTCGCTCCGCAGCGAAGAACTGACATTTGATTCCGTTCCTGACGATCATATTCGAGTTGTCCTGTGCACCGTGAATTCCCTGATTGACCGTCAGATCAAGCTCATAGAACTCTTCGTCCACATAAGAATCCGGCTGAATGACCGCGAGCGCAAGCGGCAGCCTGTTCTCAAGAAGAGGCTGCAGAAGCCAGGTTCCCTGCGAATAGGTGAGCAGAACGATCAGGATGCCGTCGAGCTGCTTTTCATTGAAATACCGGACCCTCTGTCCTATCATTTCCCGATTTGTTGCAGCGCCGGGGAAATCAATATCCGCTACCGCACTGAATGTTTTTACAAGTTCCCTGGCATAGTTTTCCTGGCGTTCGATGATCCCCGGAAAAATAGGTTCATAAGTACCTGCCATAAGGCCCAGCAGGCCCAGTCTGGGTTTTCTCATATAATGCCTCCTCAATATATTCGGTTCATCCGTTACTTAACGGCCCCCATACTCATACCGTCAATGATCCGTTTCTGGAAAATAATATAAATAATCAGCGCCGGAATCGCGCTCAGAAGGAGCCCTGCATACTGAAACGGCGGATCTCCGCTGTAGCGGCCTACCAGAGAGGAAAGCGCTACAATAACCGTTCTCTTTTCAGTACTCTTCAGGAGTATCATCGGCGTAAAAAGATCATTCCAGGAATTGATAAAGAAAATGATCACCGTCAGCGAGATCGCAGGCCTCCCCATCGGAACAATGATATGCAGAAGCCTCTGCAGATAATTGCACCCGTCGATCTCTGCCGCCTCCAGAAGCGCGTTGGGAATGCTCTTAAACATAGCTGTCATAAGCATGATCGTCTCCGGAAGAAATGCCGCCCAGTTTGCCAGGATGACACTGAAGAAATTGTCCACCAGCTTCAGCTTGGCAAAGGTGACATACATCGGAATAATCGTTACCTGCACCGGAATAAAAAGTGTTGCGAGGATCGCGAAATAGAGAGCGTCTCCGCCCGGAAAGCGCACTTTCGAAAAAGCGTAACTTGCAGGAACCCCGAAAACAATCAGACCAATAACCGTAGCAAGTGATACGATCAGCGTATTTCCAAACAGCTTGAAGATCTTAAACTGGCGGATCATGATAAAGAAATTATTCCACTCCAGCGCTTCTTTCGGAAGTCCGAAAGGATCTCTGTAGTAACCGCCAAGTGTTTTCAAAGAGTTGGAAAACATAAAGAACAACGGATACAGGAATGTCAGAGCAAGGGCTACAAGGACGATAAAAATGACTGCTCTTCCGAGTCTGGCCATCGGCGTCTTTTTTTTCACATGCTCACCCCCATTCCTTTTCCGCTGCTTTTGAAATCCGCAGGTTAATAAATGTGATGATCATAACGATGATCAGCAGTACGACCGCAACGGCACACGCAAAACCGAACTGATCGCCTTTGAGGAACGATCTGGCATACACCATGTAGTCAAGCGTCATCGTCTCATATCCCGGTCCGCCGTTCGTCATGGAATAGATCAGCGAGAAGAGACTGGTAAATGTCCACACAACGGACATGACCACGCAATACGTAAGCGTACTCGAGATCATAGGGATAATGATCTTAAAAATCCTTGTAAAAAAGTTTGCCCCGTCTATTTTAGCCGCCTCAAATACCTGCGGGTCAATAGAGGACATCCCTCCCAGAATCATGATTACCTGCCATCCGACCGAATACCAGGTTATGCAGATCGTCAGTACCGGAAGAGCCGTCGTGCCTTTTGCGAGCCATTCGACGGGTGTTTTTATAAAGCCCAGCAGCATCAGGATCTGATTGATCGGCCCGTTCTGTGAAAACATGGATTTAAAAAGATAACCGAGTATCACGAGCGAGATGATCTGCGGGATATAGTATATGGAACGAAATGCTTTCCATCCCGCTGTTTTCTCGTAGAGCAGCACCGCAACAAGAATACCGATCAATACCTGTGCCGGCACACTGATCAGCAGAAAAAGGCTGTTGCCCAAAAGCTTGGAAAACAGCCCGGTAGAAATAAAGGTCCTGTAATTCGCCAACCCTACAAAATCGTTTTTATAGAGCCCGTCCCAGTTGGTAAAGCTGTGCCAGACCGTCTGGATTATGGGCCAAGCCTTGACCGACGCAATGATCAGCGCAGCCGGTATAACTGACAGAACTGCGCAAATGCGCTGATTCCGCGCCAGTTTTCCCGTTCCGCTGCCTGTTTTTTTATCTGTTTCTTTTTGTGCCATCAATGCCCTTTTCCTTTCCGAACGGCCCGGCACAGCCGGGCCGTTCGTTATTATTTCAGACTTCAGGCATTTTCAACATCAGCCTGCTGCTGCGTTATCAAGGTCTGCAGCGAAATCTTCGATGGACATCTGGCCGCCAAGTACCATGGAAAGAAGCTGTGTAAACTCAGCACAGACATCAGATGTGAGCGTATTGTCGACCCAGAAGACCATGTTATTGGAATATTCGAAAAGCTTCGCCGTCGCAGTGCCTTCCTGAATATTGAGATCTTCTGCCGTAACATCTTTTCTTGTGGAAACTTTTGTCTGTACTTTTTCAAATTCCATGATCTCTTCTTTGGAGTTCAGATAGCTCAGGAACTGAATGCATTCCTGCGGATGCTTTGTACTGGCAGAGACAACGATATCCTGTCCCGGACCGCCGATCGTTCCGCCGGTGATCGAAGCGCCGTCCATATCCGGAGGAAGAATTGCGCCGAGATTTTCCGCGCCGAGGGCAGCTTCCGCATCGCCGACCGCGGAGGAGACCTGCGGCGTCATTGCCGCCTGTCCGGAGGTAAAGCGGTTGAAAGAGTCCGCTGATGTAAGAGCGTCTTCATTGATGTAGCCTTTTTCCATAAGAGAGCGGTAATAACCCGCTGCCTTGAACAGGCCTTCATCGTCCGCAAACTTCTGTGTTCCATCGCAGTTTGCGACGATCCTGTCGACTCCGGAAAGCTGTGCCCACCAGTAGTTCATAATGAAGCAGCCGAACCACGGGAATGCTTCATCGGTCACGATCGGTGTATATCCTTTTGCCTTGATCGCTTCGCACGCCGCATCAAATTCTTCGGTCGTACGCGGTGGATTGTTTTCAAAATCAAGGCCGCACTCCTCGATGATCTTCTTATTGTACATAAAGAAGCAGACCTGGTTATCGCTGGTCGGATACCCGAGGATTTTTCCGCTTGGTGTCGTCACGGCATCCCATCCTAAAATGTTTTCTTTATCTTCCGCCGGGATCATATCCTTGATGTCTAAACATGCATCTTCCAGCTGATAGGTATACTGACCGGTCCACAGATTCGCCATATCGGGCGCGGTGCCGGCAAGTTCATCTGCTTTAAACTGCTGATGTGCCGTTTCACCATCTGCCGATACGATCATTTTTACGGTGATATTCGGGTATTTCTCTTCAAAGCGGGCAATCGCCTGATTAATGTACCACTCCTCTTCCGGCTTTTTCTGTTCATCCGGACTGATATAACTGTCTTTACCGTTGATCCAGACCGTAAGTTCTACTTTCTCTCCGGAAGCAGCGCCTTCTCCTTCCGCAGTGGAGGATGCTTCCCCTCCTGATGAACCACCACAGGCAGTAAGCCCTCCGATCAGGAAGATACACAGCAACAGTGCAATTACTTGTTTCACTTTCCTTTTCATTTTTTCCTCCTTTTGTGATGATCCAGTCCCCGCAGGATACTTATTCTACAGTTATCTCCTCATGCACCTTCTGCTTCGGACTGAGAAGCTGTCAGCACGACATATTCTAAATCATGTTTCGTTTTCGACAGCAACTGTTATACGTCTATATAATAGCATATTTAACAGTTATTATTTGTATTACGCTGCATAATTCGTCATTTTTTACAATATATCTCTGTAAAAACAAGGCATTTCGGATAAAAAACCAACTGGACGCTTGTCTTTCGTCATTAACTTATTCTATACTTATATGCAAGAACGTTCTGTACTTATTCTATTCAACAGAAAGGGACACCTATATGCTTGACCGAACGACACAGTCTCCTCTCTATCTTCAGATCGCCGCCGAACTTCGTGAAGCAATTCATTCCGGCAGCATTCCCCCGGACGCAAAGCTTCCCAGTGAATCAGAAATGATGAAACAATACGGCGTCGGGAGGATAACCATACGGAATGCCCTGAATGTTCTGTTATCGGAAGGACTTCTGATCAAGCACCAGGGGAAAGGAACCTTCGTCCGCACTGTGAGCAGCGCTTCTTCCAGGGTCGTCACGGCACTGCTTGATATGAATAATACCTATTTTGTTTCCTATTACGTAGATGGTCTTCGGGAAGTTATGACGGAAGACAAATGCCACCTCAATATTCTGGACACCAGCACAGACGCGGGAATCCTTTTCCGTCGTCTGGAATCCTGCCTGGATTCCAGGGATTCCGGAGTAATCTTCCAGCTTGCACATCACGCGGATGAAAAGACAACCGAAAAGCTCTGCAGAATAGCAAACCGGTTCCGCGAGTACAATATCCCCTGTCTCATGATCGACAGCAACCTCAGTAAAGCGGATTTCTCCATGGTATCCTTCGATGATTACGGCGGGGGAGCACGAGTCGCGGAACATCTGGCCGCATTCCGCCACAAACGGTGCGGCATCATTTACGACCCTCAGTATGTCGATTCTTCAAGAAGATGCATAGGATTCAGGACTGCCGCAACGGAATACGGCATAGAAAAAGTTGTCATGATTGAATATCATGACAACCTCGAGAAAACACTTGTCCGCACGATTCGCAGCGAAAATATCACAGGCATTTTCTGCTATAACGATAAGATCGCGCTGAAATGCATGCGTCTTCTTTCAATAAGCGGGATCCGCGTTCCGCAGGACGTATCCGTCATAGGATTTGATGATACATATATTGCGCAAAGCACGGATCCCCATCTGACTTCCATCTCCCATCCCAAAACGGAAATGGGACGACGGTGCGCACGGGCGATGCTCGGTCTCATGGACGGCTCCGTCAAATGGCCTTATACCTATATTTATCCGGCCTATCTGGTTAAACGGGATACCTGCGCACTGAGACCCAGAAGCGTATAGAAATACATTTTCAAAAACTATTTACCAGATGATCAGCCTGTCCTCCGGCGCAAGATACATGTTGTCCCCTTCCGTGACGCCGTAGGTCGTATAGAATTCCTCAAACTGCTGGACCGGCACATTGGTGCGCAGGTAATCCAGCGGATGCTCGTCCTGTGTCAGCTGGGAGAGTTCGGTGCTGTAAACAGCGATGTTGGCGTTCATCTGCGCGTATTTGGTGAAGAAAACATCGTAATCGAAATTTTCCACCTTGGAAGCCATGCGGAGCGCACACTGGAGACCGGTCATGTCGGCGGCCATCTCCGTGTCGACATTGCTGCCGATGACATTGTAGTCGCCGAACGCGACGATGGTGTCCAGATAGTCGTCCATCTTGGAAATGCGCTCGCTGAATTGCTCATAATCTTCCTCGGTCCACCAGTCGGCATAATTGCCGTCGGCGTCGAACTGCGCGCCGTTGCTGTCAAATGCGTGAGAGATCTCATGGCCGATCCAGAAAGCGCCCATGGAGGCATACAGTTCTTCCGTGCTCATATCGTCCGAGAAGAAGGGCTCTCCCATCATGCCGATGATCATGTTGATCGTGTTCTCGCCCGAATCGTAGAAGGCGTTGCATTCCAGAATATTAAAGCCTTCCGCCCACATTTCCCGGTCGACTTCCTTGCCGACAAGGCTCACATCATAGGCCATTTCATAGCGGCCGATACGGTCTTCCGCTTCGAGGAGCGAGCAGTCCTTAAGATCGAGTTCGGTCAGATCCCGGAATTTGTCCGGATAAGCGGCGTGGATCTTCATTTTGTCGAGCTTTTCGATCGCGTACTGCACGGTCTCTTCGGAAGCCCAGTCATTTTCCGAGAGCATTTCCCGGTAGGTCTCCATGACCATTTTGCACAGGTCCTCGACTTTCTTCTTGTCTTCTTCCGAGCCGTATTTCGCGAGGTAGACCTTCTGCATGGCGGAAGGCAGCGCTTCCACGACGGTCTCATAAGCCATCTGATCGTCGTCCACCATTCCTTCGGTGCCGAAATAGCCGTTGTAGGTGTCATTCATATACTCGTAGGTCTCGCGGTCAAGACTCTTCCGGAACCCCATGACATAATCGACCAGCACGCGGTCGCGGATCCCCTCAAAGTTCTCTTCGGTGTAGACCTCGCTCAGTTTTTTAAAGAAATCCGGCTGCATTACGAGGTACTCCCCGTCGTATTTATAACCTTCCTTTTCCATGATCTTCCCGACCGGGACCGCATCCGTGAGCGCCGCGACTTCCTCCCAGGTCATGATGTTGTTGATCCGGTCGTAATAGTCCTCGCTGTACATGTCGTCCGTCGTCATGATCGCATCGGCGTACTGCGCCTCAAAATCGATCGCCGAGTCGAAGCACGCTTCCGCTTCCTCTTCCGTCATGCCCAGTTTCTGCGCGATATAGCAGAAAAGATCTTTATAATATCCGTAGATCATATCGCCGTATTCCGACCGCTCCGGATATTCCGCGGAATCACGGAGCAGCGTTTCCGGGGCGTCTACGAGGACGATATAGCGGCCGGTATTTTCAAGGCCGAGCCCGGCACCGCGGGCGAAGAAATCAAAGATCCCGGAAATATACTCGTCATCCAGGAACAGCGCATTCAGCTCCTCCAGGTTTTTCAGGCCTCGGATCTCGTCAAATGCCTCCTGGATCTCCGACACCCCGCTCTCATTGCGGGCGTCCCAGTCGAGAAGCAGGCCGTTATACGTCCGGATCAGATCCGCGTCGTGCCCTTCAATGCTCTCGTCCTTCAGCAGTTCAATGCACTGCTTCGTGACCTCGATCCCGCGCTCCGAATAGTGGTTCCAGCTGGAATACCCGTCCGGAATAGTATTTCCGAGCAGCCATTCCTTGTTCGCGTACAGATGGAAGTCGTCCTTCGGGTCTGTCGGCATATCTTCGGAGAGATTTTCCCGGATCTCCGAGTCGATCCAGGGGGATCCGCCCGTGGTCACGCCGTAAGAATCCTCCGCTCCTTCTTCCTCTTCCCCGGTTTCCGGGGTGCCTTCCTCATTCTGGTCAGCGGCGGCATCCGGATCTTCTTCCGTCTCTTCCTCTTCGGCGGCGTCCGCATTTTCCTCACCGCTTTCGGCGGCTGTTTCCTGGGCGGAAGCATTTTCCGAAGACGCTGTGCCGGAAGACGCGCCGCAGCCGGTGACGAGCAATGCAGCGGTCAGGATAATTGCTATAATTTTCTTTTTCATGTTCAAGTCTCCTTTTTAGAGATTTTATTCATTTTATAATACCATACCGTCGGCAGACGATGTGCTTTAAAAATCATTTCCCGTATTTTTGTTTGAAAATGAGCTCGCCCTCCCCGCCTGTTAATTTTCTGTTTCTATAGTATAATGAAGATGCATTCACCATCCGGGTTCAAAAAATGCATTTTACAGAAAATACATTCAACAGCAGGAGGCAGAAAATGGGACCTTTTGACATTCCGTACGATCCGGCACTGGATACCGATCTGGACGGCACAGTGGACGAGAGAGATTACGCGACGATGTACATTCGTGAAC
Source organism: Lachnospiraceae bacterium (assembly GCA_015057835.1). Classification (GTDB taxonomy): domain Bacteria; phylum Bacillota; class Clostridia; order Lachnospirales; family Lachnospiraceae; genus Chordicoccus. The sequence continues at coordinate 67,361 of SVDL01000002.1, read as the reverse complement.
AGGAAGAGCTGGAAAAAGAGCGCCGGGAAGAGGAAGACCGGGACCGGATTTTCGGAAGGTAATAAAAATGTCGCCCCGGAGGCGACCAATCCTTTTTCGGAACGGGCTATACTGATACCATCAAATACGAATGGAGGAAAACGATATGAAGAACAACATTTGGAAAAATGGTATCATGGGCGTCATCACAGGGGACGCTCTCGGCTGCCCGGTGCAGTTTCTCTCAAGGGAACAGGTCGCAAGGAATCCTGTCACGGGAATGCGCGGATACGGCACGTTTCATCTGCCCGCCGGCTCCTGGACGGATGACGGCAGCCTTACGATGGCAGCGCTTGTCAGTATTCTGGAAAAGAAATGCGTCGATCCGGAAGACATTATGGACCGGTTCGTGCGCTGGCTGAATGACGGAGAATACACGCCTTTCGGAGAATCCTTCGACAACGGCAGGGCGACGACCGAGAGCATTTTCCGCTACATAAGGACGCACGACGTCCGCACGTGCGGCGGCAGAGGCGCAAGTGACAACGGAAACGGATCTCTCATGCGGATCATGCCGGTCTGCCTGTACGCTTTCACGATGCAGCGTGCCGGCAAAATGACGGACGAGGAGGCTGTTGCCCTGATCCACTGCATTTCCGGGCTGACGCACAATCACCTGCGCGCCAAAATCGCCTGCGGACTATACTTTTTCATGGTGAGGGAGATTCTCACGGATAGTACAAACACCCCGAAAGAAAGAACTCTCGCCGAATGTCTTCAGGCAGGGCTGGATGCCGGATTTGCGTTCTACGAAAAGGATCCGGCGATTCTCGAAGAGCTGCGCTGTTACGACAGACTCCGTGATCTTGCGGCCTTTGAAAACGTTCCGGTCAGCAAAATCCGCGGAAGCGGCTACGTGGTCGCCGCGCTGGAGGCGGCAGTCTGGTCGCTCCTTCAGGAAGATTCTTTCGAGGATGCGCTCCTCACAGCTGTCAATCTCGGCGAGGACACAGATACCGTGGCTGCGATCGCAGGCGGTCTCGCCGGACTCTTTTACGGATATTCTCAGATCCCGTCGAAGTGGCTCTGCGTCATCCAGCGCAGGGATTGGATCGAGTCGGTCTGCGACGAGACGAACGCGGCGAGTGAAAACGGCTTTGGGGCGTGATCGGAGGAACGGTTCGGCACACATCTGTATGCTTCTCCGGACAGGATACGAAGATAAGAAGAGTAGAAGATAAAAAAAACGATGAAAAGTATTGAAGAATTACTGGAAACACCCTATTGGATCATCGATATCCTCCCGGAACAGGTTCCGGACAATGCCGGCGGGCAGTACTTTGCGATCGAACAGTATTACCTGCAATCCCCCCGCCGGGAGATGATCCACCGCAAATACGCGGATATTCTGCTGCGGCTGAACTGCTATTTTGATATGGCAGTCAGCTTTGATCCGGAGGAAGACGCGGAAGATATTCTGCACGGAGATTCGTCGAAAGAAAGATGCAATCCGGATCCGGAGTCCTTCGCGGAAGCTCTGCACAAAGGAAAAGAGCCCGGATTTCTCCGGGTCCTTTTCCCATCGGAAGACGCCATGATCGATTTCGATTTCGGCGATACCTCGATAACAGTCTACAATCCGTCCGTGCATCTTCTGGAACTGCTGCAGAAGCTCACCTCTGCAGCGGGGGTATTTTTCTGGAGATCCTGAAGAAAATGAGACATTTCTTCTCTTTAAGAAATTGTAACCGCTCCTTATTCAAAACATGAAAATTGCTTTCAAAACAGATAAACAATTATTTTCTTATGAATTTATCGTCCCCCTCCGGCATCCCCGCATCGTCCGAAACATACCTCTCCACTCTCATATGGAGGTCGTATTTGTCGCGCAGTTCCGCGATTTTTGCCATCATCGGCGACGCGTGATGGAGATCGATCGCTGCCTGGTCGCGCCAGCTGTCGATCAGCAGTACGGTTTCCGGGTCATCCATGGGAATAAAGTAGTCGTATTTCAGATTTCCGTCCTCCGCGCGGATCGCCGCGGCAGTGCCGGACTGTAGCATTTCCTCCGCGAAGCGGCGTGCGTTTCCGTTTTCTCCCGTGTAGTAAAGATTAACCGTAATAGCCATGTCATTTCCTCTTTCTCAGTAATTTTCTGCGGTCATTTATGCTGCTTTTCGGGATCCGGTTTTCCGACCGGCCTGTTTTCTCCTGGCTGCCGGCACTTTTCCGCCAGCCGGCCTGTTTTCTACGGGCTGCAGGCACCTTTTTTCCTCCAGCCGGCACGTCCTGCAAATCATACTTCTTCCTGCCGGATCAGTATTCCTTTCTGATATCCTGAAGATGATACTGCGCTTTGAACTGCTCCAGATCTTCCTCTCCGCGGATCAGGCGCTCTTCATGAAATACACCGGTCTCATTGTCCTTAAATCCCGCCGTCTGCTCACCGGTACAAATGCTGCACCGGATCACCGCCGTATGGCGCGCAGGATCATAAGGAAATGCGTTCGCTGCTTTTTTCTCTTTTCGAAGTACCCTTTTCAGAAACATCTCTTTTCTCCGCTGATGGGGGAATTTTTCAGATTCTTGCTGCGTCAGAATTTCTCAAATTCCTGCAGCGCAGAAATCCCTCAGATTCGCGCCGCGCTGAAATCCCTCAGATCCGCGCCGCGCAGAAATCCCTCAGATCCGCGCCACGCCGGAATCTCTCGCCGCCTGCGCGACCGCTGCCGCCACGGCTTTGCCGACTCTCGGGTCAAATGCCTTCGGAATGATGTTTTCCTCGCTGAGCTCGTCGTCCGAAATGAGATCGGCCAGCGCTTTCGCCGCCGCCATCTTCATCTCTTCATTGATGTCGCTCGCGCGCACATCAAAGGCGCCGCGGAAGACGCCCGGGAATGCCAGTACGTTGTTGATCTGGTTCGGGTAATCGCTGCGTCCGGTGGAGACGATTCTCGCTCCGCCCGCCTTCGCTTCCTCGGGGAAGATCTCCGGGGTCGGATTTGCGCAGGCAAATACGATCGCGTCCTTATTCATCGTCTCGACCATCTCTTTGGTCAGCGTGCCCGGCGCGGAGACGCCGATGAAAATGTCCGCGCCCTTGATCACATCCGCGAGTTTTCCTTTTTCCATCCCGCGGTTCGTTACCTGCGCCATCTCTTCCTTGATCCAGTTCAGACCTTCGCGTCCCTCGTAGATCGCGCCTTTGCGGTCCGTCATGACGACATTTTTATATCCCGCCGAAAGCAGAAGTTTCACGATGGAGATCGCTGCCGCACCGGCGCCGCTCGTGACGATCTTCACTTCTTCTTTTTTCTTGTCCACGAGCTTCATCGCATTCGTGAGGCCGGCAAGCGTGATGATCGCCGTGCCGTGCTGGTCGTCGTGGAAGATCGGGATATCACATTTTTCCTTCAGTTTGCGCTCGATCTCGAAGCAGCGCGGAGCGGCGATGTCCTCGAGGTTGATGCCGCCGAAAGAGCCGGAGATCAGATAGACGGTATTTACAAATTCATCTACATCCTTTGTTTTCACGCAAAGCGGAAAGGCATCCACGTCGCCGAAGGATTTGAAGAGGACGCATTTGCCCTCCATGACGGGCATGCCGGCTTCCGGACCGATGTCGCCGAGGCCCAGGACCGCGCTGCCGTCCGTGATGACCGCGCACAGGTTGTGTCTTCTGGTCAGTTCGTAGCTCTTCTCTATATCCTTCTGAATTTCAAGGCAGGGTGCCGCGACGCCAGGCGTGTAAGCGAGGGAGAGGTCGTCTTTCGTATTGACCGGAACGGTCGCTTTGACCTCGATCTTTCCTTTCCATTCTCCATGCAGTCTCAGTGATTCTTTCGCGTAGTCCATGGTAGTGCTTCTCCTTTTGTTTCTATATAGCAATTGTTGTTCAATCCGTTTTTTGTCATTCCGCAAATTTTGTCATCCCGCAGATTTTGTCATCCCGCAGATTTTTGTCATCCCGCGGACAGATCCCGCACCGGAGCCATGCCCGCCGGCTTCATTTTTACAGGATTTTATTCAACCGTACCCGCCGGCTTCGTCTTTACAGGATTTTATTCAAACGGGAATGTGTACGGCAGCTTCTTCTCGTCGCGGACCTTCAGGATCTCCTTCTGGACCGCTTCCCCGACCGGGACGCCCTTCTCCCGGCGCTCCTGCCAGATGATAAATTCTTTTTCGCCTGCCGTATAGATCCGGTCATACCCCGGCGCCTTTGCGGAAGCGCGCAGCGCGCGGCAGATATCGCCTGCGATCTTCTTAAAGGTATCGAGACCCATGAAGAATTCCGGATTAATGACAAAGAAGAAATGTCCGAGATGATACATCTGCGGATTGCCGTTCTCATCGACGCCGGTCAGCGCTTTCATGAACGGGCCTCCCGCGAGAGCCGCGGAAAGAATCTCCACCACGGTCGCGTAGCCGTATCCCTTATATCCGCACATCTCATCGCCCGGACCTCCGCCAAGGGGCGCGAGGGCTGCATTTCCGTCCACGAGATCCTTCAGGATCTGATTGGAATCCGTGACCGTTTCGCCGCTTCTTGAGACGACCATGCCCGCCGGCGTGTCTTTGCCTATGCGCGCGTAGTATTCGATCTTGCCGCGCTGCACGATGGACGTCGCGCAGTCGAGGAAGAACGGAAATTCCTCATCCGTCGGCATGGAAAATGTCAGCGGATTCGTGCCCAGCATATTTTCGACGCCGAATGTCGGCGCGATGGACGGTCTCGCGTTCGTCCCGGTAATGCCGATCATGCCCTTCTTCACCGCCATGAGCGGCCAGTATCCGGCAATGCCGTAGTGAGTCGAATTCCGGATGGCGCCGCCGGCCATGCCGTATTTTCCGGCCTTTTCGATCAGCATCTCCATCATCTTATGGCTGGCGACCATGCCCATGCCGTCATGGGCGTCGATGACCACGGTGGTCGGGGTATCCTTGACGATCTCGATCTCCGTGACGGGTTTCAGTGTTCCTTTTACGATCCTGTCGATATAGATCGGCTTAAAGCGGTTGCAGCCGTGGCTCTCGATGCCGAAGCGGTCGGACTGAAGAAGCACGTCGGCACAGATCGCCGCGTCGTCTTCCGGAACGCCGTACGCCTTAAAAGCGTCGATCAGGAACGAATTCATGAGTTCCCATGAAACATAAGGTCTGGTCTCCATAATCTGTCTCTCCTTCTGTTTTCTGATATATCTAAATATATGGTTTTTTCGGATGGAAATCAATCTTTAACACATTTTCCTTTTTGCCGGGGCCTGCAATGCCGGGTTTCTCATGGAACTGCCGGCCGGCGAATGCATTTTCCCCTGATAAAATACCGCCCGGCAAACTGTGCATTGCGCACTATAACAGTTTGTGATAAGGTGTTGCTGATGTATCCTTAGTAATATCAGAAGGGTCTGCAGGTAATAATAAAATATGAAGGAAGAATTCGATCTCCAGGAATATCTCGCGCAGGGCGTCGAACAGGTCGTCAAAGATGCGCTGAAGGCCACGCTCCGCGATCCGCGCGAGAGCACTTTTATGATAAAATTCGCCTCGGCGAGCCGCAAAGCGTCCAAACACAGGGAAGAGCTTGAAAAGGCCGGCGAACACATCCCGTCCTATCTCATCTGCAGCATCACGAGCCGCTGCAACCTGCACTGCGCGGGCTGCTATTCCCGCTGCAATAACGCCACCGTCGATGATGCTCCGGTTCAGCAGCTGACCGCAGAGGAATGGTTTAAGATCTTCCGGGAGGCGGATGAACTCGGCGTGAGTTTCGTGCTTCTCGCGGGCGGCGAGCCGCTGCTTCGCAGGGATATCATCGAAAAAGCGGGCGAAATGCAGAACATCCTGTTCCCGATCCTCACAAACGGGACGTTTATGGACGAAAAATATTTTGATCTCTTCGACCGCTGCCGGAATCTTCTCCCGGTCATGAGCATTGAAGGAAATGAAGAAGTCACGGACGCAAGACGGGGAAAAGGCATTTACAATGTCCTCATCAAAAACATGGACAAACTCCATGACAGGCACCTTTTCTTCGGCGCATCCGTCACCGTGACCAGGGAAAATATCAAAGAAGTGTCCTCTCCGGAATTCCTGGACAGCCTGAAAAGGCGCGGCTGTGTCGCGGTCATTTACGTCGAATACGTCCCCGTCTCCGACGAGAGTACGGAACTCGCCCTCACGGAAGAGGAACAGAAATACCTCAGCGATGAGATCATGCGCCTTCGGGAAGAATATCCGGAGATCGTTTTCATTTCCTTCCCCGGAGATGAAAAGGAATCCGGCGGCTGCGTCGCGGCGGGCAGAGGATTTTTCCACATCAATTCCCACGGCGGCGCGGAGCCGTGCCCGTTCTCACCCTACTCCGACATCAACGTGCGTGACACGTCCCTTCGGGAAGCCATGCACTCAAGGCTGTTCGAGGCGCTGCGCAGCAGCGAGATCCTCGCGGATGACCACATCGGCGGATGCGTCCTGCACGAGAAGCGGGATCAGGTCGAGGCTCTGCTTCGCGGGGAGATGTGAAGCAGCTCTCGGTTTTGCTTCGCGGGGAGATGTGAAGCGGCTCTCAGCATCACTTCACAAGCTGCTTTTCAAAAGCAGAAATGCTGCATATAGAATGATGATTTCGCACGGAACCGAAGTTCCGTGCGTTCTTTTTTCTTCTTTTCTATGGAACAATTTTCCTTCTCCATATATAATGACTGTGTGACCGCCGGTCCCGGGAGGGGTGCGGAGTATTCCGTATTGCCGGTGTCTGGGTCTGAACAAAGAATAGAAAAATCCGCAGAGCACACGGCAGCCGGGGTCATTTTTCTTCCGATAAAGGACAAAACCATCAAAAATGAACAGCAGTAAGAAAGCAGCAAATAACTATTTAAAAAACAGTATCGCAGCGAATTTCCGCTCCGCCGGAAGCGGCGCGGAAAGTGAGCAGAACGCTTCTGCCAAAACGGTTTCTTCCCTGAAGGATGTGCCGGATGAGGTCGTCATCACTCCTGAGAAACAAAAGCTCTTCGATCTCATCGACCGGGCAGCCGTCGGAGACCTGGAAGCTGCCGGCGAGATCGCGGAAGGATATTTTCTCGGAACATTTGAGGACGTGCCGAATTACGAAAAAGCGCGGAAATGGAGTCATTACGCCGCAAAGAAAGGCAACGCAAAAGGAATCTTTGTGCAGGAGGAACTTAAGAAACTCGGGTACTGATTCCTCTGAAAAGTTCATTGAATATGGAGGCAAGAATATGCTGAAAGATCCGAAAAAAACAAAAGATGAAATCGTCGCATGGATCCGTGACTATTTTAAAGAAAACGGACCGACCTGCCGCGCCGTGATCGGCATTTCCGGCGGAAAAGATTCCAGCGTGACCGCTGCCCTCTGTGCCGAAGCGCTGGGGAAAGACCGCGTCATCGGCGTTCTCATGCCGGACGGCGTCCAGAGCGATATCAGCGACTCGCGCCTTCTTGTGGAAACGCTCGGCATTCCGGCGGTAGAGCTGAACATCGGTAAAGCCAGTGAAGCAATGAAAGAGATGCTCAGCTCGAACGAAGAACTGCGCGCGATCACCGGTATTGAGGGCATTTCGAAAGACGCCGGCATCAATATGCCGCCCCGTCTTCGCATGACGACCCTTTACGCCGTCGGACAGATGCTGCCGGAAGGCGGCCGCGTCGTCAACACCTGCAATCTCTCCGAAGATTACGTCGGCTACTCCACCAAATACGGCGATGCCGCCGGTGATTTCAGCCCGCTCGCTTCTTTCCTTGTGGATGAAGTCCTGCAGATCGGTGCGGAACTCGGCCTCCCGGACAAACTCCTCTACAAAGCTCCGTCGGACGGCCTCAGCGGTCTCACCGATGAAGACAAACTGGGCTTCACATACGCTGCCCTCGCCGACTACATCAACACCGGCGTCTGCGAAGACGAGACCACAAAAGCGCGCATTGACCGCCTGCACCGTCTCAATCTCCATAAGCTCCGCCTCATGCCGAAGTATGTGCCGGAGGATATTGAACGCGCACTGAAAGATTGAGACCCGGCAGAAATGCTGCATAGAGAATAAAGATCGCACGGGACGCCGGTTCCGTGCGCTTTTCATTGAAGGATTGAAATCAAGGTGTGTTTTTCTCCACTTTGGGCATACCTCCGCCGGTTTATTGCGCCAGCCCATATATTTCTCTGTATTTTTCTTCCAGATACCGGAAATAATATTCCTCCGAAAACGGCTCCCCGCAGGCTCGGGCGATGGTCTCCTCCATAGAATACAGCGCGCCGGTCCTGTGCACATGCTCGCCGAGCCAGTCTTCGATCGTGTCGACCCGGTTTTCCCGAAGGCAGGCGGGCACGTCGATCTGCGCACTCATTTTTGAAAATATCTGCGCCGCGGCCGCACTTCCCAGTGCATACGTCGGAAAATATCCGAAATACGCGTACGACCAATGCATGTCCTGCAGGATCCCTTCCGCCGCATTTGCCGGACAAACACCCATATATTCCTGATATTTCGCGTTCCAGGCCTCTTCCAGATCCGCCGCGCGGAGAGACCCGTCCATCATCTCTTTTTCAAGCTCATAGCGGATCATGATATGCAGCGGATACGTCACTTCATCCGCTTCCGTACGGATCGTGGAGGGTTTGACGGCATTTGCCGCGCGCCAGAGCTGCTCCGCCGTGATCCCGCGCAGCTGCTCCGGAAAGACCGCTTTCATTTCCGGGAACAGCGCCTCCCAGAAAGCCCGCGAGCGGGCGAGATGATTCTCCGTAAGACGCGACTGGGATTCGTTCATGCCGGCGCTTATGGCGTAACCGATCATTTTCCCTTCAAACCGCTCGTCCAGATGATGCGTATAATAAGCGTGCCCGATCTCGTGCACGGTCGAGAAAACAGCCTGAACGGGATTATTTTCGCGATATTTGGTGGAAATACGCACATCTCCCCGGCAGACCGGCGTCGTCAGCGGGTGTTCCGACTCGGACAGCCTTCCCCAGTCATCGGTAAATCTCATGTACTCCGTTACGCATCTCATGAAGATCCGCTGCTGCTCCGCCGGAAAACCCCGGTGCAGGAATTCCTCCGGGACGGGTTCCGCCTCCTTGATCTCCTGCAGAAGAGGTACGATGCGGTTCTTCATTCCGGCGAAGAAGCGGTCATAGCGGTCCCGGTTCCAGCCCGGCTGGTGCTCATCGAGCATGTAATCGTAGAGAGATTCACGAGTCAGCGCTCCGTCCGTTATAGCGGTTTCCTGTGTTCCGGTAATCTGCAAAGATTTCTTTTGGTTAATGGCACCTGCTTTCAGCGCCGTGATTTCCTTATAAGAGCCGATCAGCGCATCAAGATAAGGCGCATACGCTTTATAATCTGCCGCCTTTCCTTCCGCTTTTCCGGCAAGCCAGGCCCTGACCGATTCGTCAAGGATCGCAGCGTATTCCAGCGCTTTTTCCGCCGGAACCGCGCGGTCTTTCTCCATCTGCGCAAGCCTGAGAAGGATCTCGGCAGCTTCTTCCCTGCCCGCATCCCGTTCCTCTGTGAGAGCCTCTTCCTTAAGAGAAAGCAGGATCTCATAAATCGAATCGTCCCGCTTCAGCCGTTCATATTCTCCGGCGAGGATCGTCCGCATTTCGGTGCGGTATGTTCTGCCGAGAACAGGAGCGGAATCGTTGTCCAGTCTTGTGATGATCAGCGCTGTTCCGAAGGCATTCAGCCTCTCTCTCCATTCACAGTATTTCTGCCATTTTTCCTCTCTTGTCACGGCTGCGCTCCTCCCGGCAGTTCTTCTGCGACAGTTATCCCTGCTGTTCGCATGAAGGTCTGTTCTTTATGAGACAGATCTTCCGCGCTGTCCTCATAAAATGCCCTTCTCTTTACGAAAATGACTATAGCCGCGGAACTTCTCAAATGTCAAGACTGTTTCCGGGAGCCGCTTTTTATGCATATACCTGTCCTCACGCGTCCCGAAATATCTTATCCGGAGCGGCATATTGAAAATAAGTGTCCGTGAATCTATAATTAGGAAAGATTTCCGTCTGCCGGAGAATTCCGGAGCAGTCGGAAAATAAGAACTATGCAGTGAAAAACCACTGCCTTTCAGAGAGGAAACAGAAATGAACCGCTTTCAATGTGACAGCAGCTATCTCACTTTCCTGAAGGATTACAGCGAACAGATCGTCGCGCGGGTAGGCGTTTTTTCTCCGAGCGCGGAGCGCGAAGTCCTGTGCATGTCCGACGCCGGAAATACCGTCGCCTCCAAGCTTTTCGGCGATCTTATTTTCTATAAAAAGATCCTCCGCAGGGATCCGTACCGCGACGCGTTCGATCTCTACATGAAAGCCGCGGCCATTGCGATCCGGGAGGACGGCTCCTGGGAGTGCGGGGCGGCCGCATTTCCGCTCTCTTTCTGGTCCGTCGGCTACTACCTTGTGAATTATCACCGGGATTCATTCCTGCGCACCTGTGAAGAGATCCCGCTGATCGACGGAATGACGCTTTCCGGGCGGTTCGGGACCGCGCTTGAGCTTGCGATCTCCTGCATCGATTATACCGGCGCGTCGGAGGCCGTTAATCTGGTCGGACGCATTCTCGCCGAGATCGCCGGAAACGAAGAACTGTACCGGGAGCTCGAGTCTCTCGTTCGGGAAAATGCTGCCGCGCGGACATTTTCCACCCTGGAACTGACGACCGGAAAATGCGAAAGCTGTAAGGACTGCGCCGCGCTCTCAAAGGAATACTTCCGGGCAGCGGCACAGGCGGGGTACGTCTATGCCTGCAACAATCTCGCTGTCGCGGAGGCGGAAGAGATCGTGCGGCTGAGCAGAGAGGCGGAGGACACGGGCGCCGGGAAGATCGAGAACCTTGGCAAAGAGGCACAGGCCCCGGGCGCCGGAGCTTCCGAACTCTCCGGACGGATCGAAAACTATATCCATTATCTCACCATCGCGGCGGATAAGTATGAACCGTACGCGGCCAACCGGCTCGGGCTGTTTTACAAGACCGGCGAGATCCGCTGCTCCGCCGGGAAAGTGTACTGCAAACTGTATATTAACTCCGCTCTCGCGAAGGAATACTTCCTGAAGGCCACCGTCTATCCCGATTCCAACTCGGCGTGGGCGTACTTCAACCTTCTCAAACATTATCCGCTGGAATATGACCAGAACCTTGAGCTCATGGGCGAATACATGGACACGATCAAAGTGCTGAACCCTGAGGTGTATGATCTCGTGCTGGATCTGTAATAATTAAAAACAACAAACAAATGCGAAAGAACCGCTCCGGAAATCCGGAGCGGTTCTTATTATTGGTTTTATTCAGCTTTATTCTGTCAGGAAGTTCTATCAGAACTTGAAGCCCGTCAGGTTGTTCCAGCCGTCGTTGATGAACTGGTCGATCGTGCGGTTCGTGGAACCGAAGGTCATGAACTCTTCCTGCTTCATGCCGCCCTCTTCCTCGGTGAGGAAAGCTTTGCGGAATTCCGGCATGGTGAGAAGACGGTCGATGACATCCTGCTCTACCGGGATGTTCACGCGCTCTTCCTGCGGAGCATTCGGATCAACGAGTTTGGCGATCTTCGGAGCGATCGAGAAGATCATCTTCGCGCCGGCCATCTCATAGACCTGGTTTGCGCCGCGGAGGCCTGCCGGCAGGATCCATGTGCTGTAGCCCTTCTCGTTGAAGATCTTGTAGGATTTCTTCATGACGGCAATACCGGCCTGGGTGATGTCGCTCTCGGAGACGTTCGCTTTGCTGTCGTGCGCGACGTCGCGGAGATAGTCGTCAAGGCGGCCTGCCATGATAACGGCGCAGGTGAGACCCGGCTTAATGCCTGCAGCTTCGGCTCTCTTTTTGCCGCGCTCTGCAGCTTCCGCAACAGCGATGACCTGCGGAACGGTGAAGCTGACGGTAGCAGCCATGTTGAAGCCCATCGCTACGCCTTCTTCGTAAGCGGTGATGCCGGCCTTGGTCGCCGGAACTTTGATGGTAAGGTTCGGAGCCCATGTGCCGTAATATTTGACCTGGTCAATCATGAATTCATCATCGCCGCAGTGCAGCGGGCTGGTCTGTGCGCAGATGTAGCCTTCGCCCTCGACGCCTTTTTCAAAGATCGGCTTAGCTTCTTCAAGATAATATCCGGTGACCAGGCGGATGAGTTCCATAGCCTTTTCATCGCCCTTGAGGTCTTTCGGGAACTTCTCAAGCTTCTCTGCCCAGAAAGCGCGGTCGCTGTTCAGAGTTGCCTGGATCAGGAACGGGTTGGTGGTCATGCCGACAGCGCCGTTTCCGAACGCTTCGAGCTGCTCCGCGCGGATTGCGGAATCGTGCCAGTATTTAGCCGGTGTCTGAGTTGCAAACCATTTGAGATATGCGTGTTCTGCCATGATAAATTCTCCTCTTTTTTATTGTGTGCAGACGGTGCTCTCCGCCTCATTTTACATTTTCAACGATTTCCGTAATCAGCCCTGCAGCGCTTCCTTTGTCGGGTCACCGCCGAGGTGTGCCTGCCAGCCGCCGTCCACATAGATGGACTGACCGGTGATGTAGTACGCCGCGTCGGATGCGAGATAGACGACCGCGTTCGCGATGTGCTCGACTTTGCCCCATTCCTTGAGGCAGGTCTCGTCGCATACCCACTGGTCGAAATCCGGTTTTGACCAGAGCGCTTTGTTGATGTCCGTCTTGATGTAGCCCGGGCCTACCGCGTTGGCGCTGATGCCGTATTTGCCCCACTCTTCCGCCATCGACTTGGTGAGCTGCTTGAGAGCTCCCTTCGCCGCGCAGTACGGGGAAATGTCCTTGCGGACCAGTTCCGCGTTAAGGGAAGTGATGTTTACGATGCGTCCCGCATGTCTCGGGATCATGTATTTCGCGACAGCTTTGCTGACGATGAACGATCCGATGAGGTCGACGTCGATGACCCGTTTGAACTCGTCCAGCGGGAACTCCTCCAGCGGGAATCTTCTCTGAAGACCCGCGTTGTTGATGAGTACGCCGATCGGTCCGACTTCCGCCTCGATCTTCGCGACTGCTTCCGTAACAGCTGCTTCATTGGTGATGTCAAATGCGTATCCGTAAGTCTTTGTGCCTGCGTCGTTGAACTCTTTTACTGTCTCTTCGAGCACATCCGCAAGGACGTCATTCAGTACAAGGACAGCGCCTTCCGCGGCAAATGCTTTCGCGATTTCTTTGCCGATTCCCTTCGCGGAGCCCGTGATCAGAACGACCTTATCCTTCAGTCCCAGTTCCATACATCTTCCTCCATCATCGATCGCTTGAAAATGCTGCTTCGTCTCGCCCGAAAACCCTCTGTTCTAAAGGGTTCGTTTGATTCTTTTTCATCCTGCTACCATTATACAAGTTGTATTACAAGCTGTCAACTTATAACTTTCGGCTTTTTTACCAAATATTACGTCCCGAAATTGACTAAAATACCGAGAAGCCAGAGAGAACCGTCCCCTCTGGCTCCTGCCTTACACTATCTTCACATTTGCTTCTCCAAAAACCTCCCTGAGGCGCCCCACCGTCCCGGCATCCGTCGAAACGGCGTCCTCAAGAGGAAGCTTCTTGACCGCTTTCCGGTCCCGGAGATAAACGCACACCCGGTTTTTCCCGGGAGCGGAGCCGATGATCCGCATCATTTCCGTTTCCTGCGCGTCATAGGACGCCTTGTCCGGGAACTGGATCCAGACCTCGCGCGGCACCTCGTCGAAGGACCACAGCCGGTCCGCCAGGAGCTTGCTGGCCTTCTCGTCCTCGACGGACACTTTGCCTTCCGCGAACAGCTTCGCGTCCGGGGTCATAAGTCCCGCATACTTTTCGTAGGTCTGCGGGAAGACCAGCACTTCCACGGAGCCGGTCAGATCCTCCAGGGTGATGAACGCCATGACCTTGTTGTTCTTCGTGTACTTGATCGTCTTGCCCGTCATGATGCCGCCGATGATCTCTTTTTCTCCGTTCCAGAGCCGCTTTCTGCCTCCGCTCTGGGCGGCCGGCTCTTCCTCGGAGGTCTCTTCCGGCGCAAAATCCATCGCTTTGGCGGAGATCGTCTTTCTCCAGAGCTTTTCCTCCTCCTCGAGCGGATGGCCGGACAGATAGACGCCCATGACTTCCTTTTCAAACGCCAGCTTCTCCTCTTTCGGGAATTCCGGCACGTCGGGAAGCAGCTGCTTCGAGGGCGGCGTATCCTCCGGCTGCATGAAATCGAACAGACTGATCTGCCCGGAAATTGATTCCTTTTTCTCCCGGGCGGCGTCTTCCATCATAAGCGGGAACGCCATCATGCACTGCCTGCGGTTGCCGTCCAGTCCGTCCAGGGCGCCGGCCTTGATGAGGTTTTCAATTGCCCTCTTGTTCAGTTCCGAGCCCTGCACCCTGGTCAGGAAATCCTTGAGAGACGTAAACGGTCCTCCCGTCTTTCTCTCTCGCACGATCGCGTCCACCGCCGGTCGCCCGACATGCTTGACCGCGTACATGCCGTACCGGATACTGCCGTTTTCCGCTGTAAACACGCCTTCCCCCTCGTTGACCGACGGAGGAAGAATGGAAATATTCATGTCGTGGCAGTGCAGAATGTACTCCGCGCACTTTGCCGGGGCTCCGATGACGCTCGTCATAAGGGCGGCCATGTACTCGACCGGATGATAATATTTGAGATATCCGGTCTGCATGGCGACATAGGCGTAGACCGCGGCGTGGGATTTGTTAAATGCGTACTTCGCGAAATCCATCATCTCGTCGAAGATCTTATTGGCCACTTCCTCGGAAATGCCGCGGCTCAGGCATCCCGGAACGCCCTCGGAGGGATTTCCGTAGACGAAATTCTTCCGCTCCTTGATCATGACGGATTCTTTTTTCTTGGACATCGCGCGCCGGACGAGATCCGCCCGCCCGAGCGTATAGCCGCCCAGCTCCTGAACGATCTGCATGACCTGTTCCTGGTAGACGATGCAGCCGTAGGTCGGCTCAAGGATCGGCATAAGTTCCGGGCAGTCGTACGTGACGGACGCCGCGTTGCGCTTGCCGGCCAGATATTTCGGAATGAAATCCATCGGACCCGGACGATACAGCGCGATCCCCGCGATAATATCTTCGAACCGCTCCGGGCGGAGCTCCTTCATGAAACTCGTCATTCCGGCGCTCTCCAGCTGGAAGACGCCCTCAGTGTCCCCTTTGCCGATCATGTTCAGCACGTTCGGCTCGCTGAGGTCGATCCGGTCGATATCCAGTTTCGGGGATCCCTCCGGAATATTGGCGTTGACCAGCTTCTCCGCGTTCTGAATGACGGTGAGGTTCCGCAGGCCGAGGAAGTCCATTTTCAGAAGGCCCAGTTCCTCGAGGGTCGTCATCGTGTACTGCGTCGTGATCGTTCCGTCCGCCGCGACGGAGAGCGGAACGTAGTCGTCGACCTGGTTCTGGCAGATCAGGACGCCCGCCGCGTGCATGGACGTGTGGCGGGGGAGTCCCTCGAGACGTTTTGCCATGTCGATCAGGTATTTGACATTTTCCTGCTCATTATAGGCGGCGGCGAGCTCCGGATTCATTTTCATCGCCTTGTCGATGGTGATGCCGAGCTCCATCGGGATCATTTTCGCGATCACATCGACTTCGCCGTAGGACATGTCGAGGGCGCGGCCGACGTCGCGGATGACGTTCCGGGCTTTCAGCGTTCCGAACGTGACGATCTGAACGCATTTGTCGCGGCCGTATTTATTCATGACATATTCGATGACTTCCTGTCTTCTCTCCGGGTCGAAATCGACGTCGATATCGGGCATCGACACGCGCTCCGGGTTCAGGAAGCGCTCAAACAGGAGGTTATACTGCAGCGGATCAAGCTGTGTGATTCCCAGCGAATAGGACACGATCGATCCCGCGGCGGAGCCTCTTCCGGGCCCGACGGCGATGCCGTGATCGCGGGCGTATTTGATGAAATCCCAGACAATGAGGAAATAGTCGACAAACCCCATGCTGCGGATCGTGGACAGCTCATAATGCAGCTGGTCCTCGATCTCTCTCGTGACAACGGCGTACCGGTTTTTCAGCCCCTCGGTGCAAAGGCTCTCCAGGTATTCAAACGGCCGCCTTCCGGGCGGAAGATCGTATTTGGGAAGTTTGCGCTCGTGGAAGACGATCTCCACGTTGCAGCGGTCCGCGATGCGGCTGGTATTTTCAAGCGCTTCGGGGACGTCCGGGAAGAGCGCGGCCATTTCCTCCGCGGATTTGATGTAGTACTGGCCGCCGGTGTAGCGCATCCGGTCCTCGTCCTGCACTTTTTTGCCCGTCTGGATGCAAAGCAGTATGTCGTGGGGCTCCGCGTCCTCTTTAAATGTATAATGCGCGTCGTTGGTAACGATCATCGGAATGCCGGTCTCCCGGCTGATCTCCTTAAGAAGCTGATTGACCCGCTTCTGCTCCGGAATGCCGTGATCCATAAGTTCCAGGAAGAAGTTATTTTCCCCGAAAATATCCCTGTACTCGAGAGCCGTCTTTTTGGCCTCCTCATACTCGCCGCGCATGAGAAGCTTCGCGATCTCGCCCGCAAGACACGCGGAGGACGCGATAATGCCCTCGTGATATTTCCGCAGCAGCTCCTTATCGACTCTCGGGCGGTAATAATACCCCTCCACAAAGCCGGCGGAGACGATCTTCATCAGGTTCGCATAGCCCTGATTGTTCTCGGCAAGCAGGATCAGATGGTGATACTTGTCGTCGGCATTTGCCGCACTGCCGCGGCCGCCCGCGCCGCCCTTCTCGAAACGGCTCCCCGGAGCGACGTAGACCTCGCACCCGATGATCGGCTTGATACCTTCCTCCCAGGCGGCTTTGTAGAAATCGATGCAGCCGTACATGACGCCGTGATCCGTGATCGCGCAGCTCGTCATCCCGAGTTCCTTGACCCGGGCGATGTACTCTTTTATTTTATTGGATCCATCAAGGAGCGAATACTCGGTGTGGACATGCAGATGCGTAAACCGCATATCGTGTTTCTCCTGAAAATGACGCCGCCGCGCGGCGCTGTCTGTAATTTACGGTTTCTTCAGGCAAATGAGCCCGCTGCCCGGCCGGATTCAGTGTTTCGTTTCCGCAAGCCGGATCGTCCCGTCTCCCAGAACAACTCTTCTCTCTTTATAAAGCGCGCCGACCGCCCGCTTGAAAGCGGCTTTCGACATGCCGAAGGCACTGTGGATCTGCTCCGGATCCGCCTTGTCGTCAAACGGGAGGACGCCGCCATACTGCTCTTTGATCGCTTTTGCGATCTTTTCCGCGTCCGCATCCATCTGTTTATAGGCCTTGTCCTTCAAAGACAGCTCCAGTTTTCCGTCTTTCCGGACCCGGGAGATCCGGACCTCCACTTTCTGCCCGATGGTAAGATCCGCGTCCTCCGCCTCTCTCTTCGGGATCAGACCGGAATAAGCGTCCGCGACGGCCACGAATACGCCGAAATTATCGGAGGTCTCGTATACCGTTCCCTCGACCTGCGCGCCTGCGTGGTAAGGGCAGCGGGTCGACAGATAGGGGTAGACATTCATGGTCGCGCACAGCCGGCCGCTCTTATCTTTGTAGAGCGCCGCCAGCACGACCTCCCCCTCTTTCACTTTCCGGGTCTGCTCCTTGAAAGGCAGGAAGAGATCCTTCTCGAGACCCCAGTCGAGAAAAGCACCGATTCTCGTGACTTCCCGGACCGTAAGCCGGCCGATCTGCCCCAGCGTAAGAAGCGGCTCATGCACCGTCGCGATCATTCTGTCCTCGGAATCGCGGTAGACGAAAACCGTGAGGGGATCGCCCTCTTTTATATTTTCGGGCACCTGTTTCTCGGGGAGGAGGATCCGGTCCTTTTCGGACACGTCCGCATTTTCCCCGAGATACACGCCAAAGTTCACTTTTTTGACGACGATAAGGTCGTTCCATTTGCCGATTTCGATCATCTTTTTCTCCTATAGTTCCGCTACCTTTTCATCCTGCTCCGAGAGAACATCCGAGAACCGGAACGCGGCGTACATCTCCCCGTCCTCCCGCATGAGCATTCCGGTGACATCGTGTTCGGAATATGCGATTTTCGGAATGATAACGTCCCCGAGCAGTGCGGAGAGGTGATAGGAAAACCGCATCATTTTCGGAGTGAACCCCTCCGGAAGGTAATTCATCGCCATGATGATATACTGCACGTTGTTGACGTGGTGATTCGGGTCCAGATGGTGGATGCCGACGACGATCGGTTCTTTTTCCTCCGCGTCGGCCGGCAGGACAATGTGCTGCTTCTCCTCTTCCATCGGAATCGGATCGCTCCTGCCGTAGGCGCCGCCCTCCTCCGGGAGGATCCGGACCGGTTTTCCCGTTTTGGAATCCAGCAGCGCGAATTTGGCAAATGCCGCCGCGAGCAGCTTCCCGCGCTCCGAGCGCAGGGTGAAACTGCGGGTCCCGATAAAGCTGCGGCATTGAATGGCGTCTGTGCGCACTTTTACATAGTCGCAGCAGCGCGGCATGTCAAAAAACAGTATTTTCCACGACGTCGTGACCCACATCGCGCCGCGCTCCCGCCAGTAGGCGAGACCGAGCCCGACCGAGTCGTCGTGATAAATTGTGCAGTCCTGAAAATAATCCGCAAGATGATCGATCGTGAGCTTCTCGTTCTGATCGACTTCGCTGTAGCGAATGCGGGATAAGAATTCATAACCCATGGTTGTTCCGTCCTCGTTTACTCTTTCGGCAATAAATGAACTAGTCTTCTTTCATTCTGGTCAGTTTTGCTTCATCCCCTGTAATTCTCAGGTAAATGATGCCGTCCTCCGCCTCCTCGTCTCTGCGGACGGAAACCGTGTGCAGGTCTCCGTCAATGAAGAACGCGTCGATCACAAGCCAGTCACCTTCCATTCTCACGGAAGTGATCTCCTGTTTAAAGCTTTTCGCGATCTCCTGCGTCGTCAGGCGCTGATCGGACTTGAAGCCCATCTTATAGGAATAATCCGGGCTAAAATACAGATAGAGATAGGGCTTTTCCTCATTGGTCAGCTCGCACTCCCAATAACCCGCTATAAAACTCTTCAGACTCTCAATGTCATCCTGCGCCGGCTGGGCTGCGGATTCCGGAGACGGTGCCGCGGGCTGGGCCGCTTCATTCGTGGATTCCGGTGCCGGTGCTGCCGGCTGGGAGGCCTCTTCCGCTGGTTCCGGATTTTCGGGTGCGGACGCGGCGGGAATCTGCTCCGCGGGCTCCTGATTCTCAGGTGCGGACGCGGCGGGAATCTGCTCCGTTTCCGCGGCTGAACTCTCTGCGGCTGCATTTTCCGATGCGGCACTCTCCGCCTCTTCCTCTTCCGCCTTTATGCCCGGCAGCCTGATCGCCGGTTTCACGCCTTCCGGAGTCTCTCCCTGAGAATCCGCGCCGAGCACGGTCACTCCGCTCTCTGCGGGGGCTTCCGCCTGTGATATTTCTTCCTTCTGCTTTCCTTTTTCCCCGAAGAAAGGAAATCCGAACAGTCGTCCTGCAGCCACTGCCACAATCAATGCCAGCACAAGCACGATTGCCGTAGAAATGATAACCGGACCTTTTCTGTTTCCCTGTCCTTTGTTCTGCTGTTCAAACGGATCATTCATTTTCTTAATACTCTCCTTCTTTTCCATTATATCTGAAACGGGAAAATATTGTACCAAAAAATGCAGTGCCGGCAGGGTTTTCCTGATCCGGCACTGCTTTTTAGGAGAAAGCTGCCTGCGTATAATTTTTTAATATTTTTACGAATCGCCTTCCAGTGCACGTCTCTGTTCGACGTAGACCTTCCTTGTGTAGCTCGCGAACGCGTCCTCCACCAGCTTTTTGTCCGGTTTCTTCGTGAACAGGGATACCACCGGGACGATGATCAGTCCCGCGATCATACAGAACGCGCCGGCGTTGATCGGCGACTGCAGGAGCGCTGGGAACGCGCTGCGGACGAACATATTTGCCAGCATGACGACCGTCGAGAAAATGAAGCTGACCCAGCAGGAGACCGCCGTCGTTCCCTTCCAGTACAGGCCGTACAGGAACGGAGCCAGGAACGCGCCTGCCAGCGCTCCCCATGAAACACCCATCAGCTGTGCGATAAAGGTCACGGAGGACTTGTACTGAATGATCGCGATGATGACCGAGATCGCGATGAACACGACGACGAGGATCCGCATGATGGAGACCTGCTTTTTCTCATCCATATCTTCTTCTTTGACGATCGTTCCCTTGATGAGGTCGAGCGTCAGCGTCGAGCTCGAGGTCAGGACCAGCGAGGAGAGTGTCGACATGGACGCGGACAGGACCAGGATCACAACGACCGCGATCAGGAAATCCGGGAGGCCGGAAAGCATTTTGGGGACGATGGAGTCAAATCCGTTCGCCGCCACTTCCTCCGGTGTGCAGAAAAGTCTGCCGAAGCCGCCGAGGAAATAGCATCCGCCCGCCACGATGACCGCAAATGCCGTCGACACTACCGTGCCTGTGTAGATGGAGCGCTCGCTCTTGATCGCGTAGAATTTCTGCACCATCTGGGGAAGTCCCCAGGTGCCGAGGGACGTCAGGAGAACAACGCCGAGAAGGTTGACCGGATCCGGTCCGAAGAAGGAGGCAAACATGCCCGGCACTTCCGTGACTGTCGGGTCCATGACCTGCGCCATCCCCTGGTAAGCTCCCATAAAGCCGCCCTGTGTTTTCATGACAGCTACGATGACCGCTACGATACCCACGAGCATGATGCAGCCCTGGATAAAATCGTTGATCGCCGTCGCCATGTAACCGCCGGTAACAACATAAATACCGGTCAGAACTGCCATCACGACCACGCAGATCGAATAATCGATATTGAACGCCATGCCGAACAGGCGGGAGAGTCCGTTGTACAGGGATGCCGTGTACGGGATCAGGAAAATGAATGTGACGATCGACGCCGCAATCTTGAGCGGTCTGCTGTCAAACCGCTTCGCAAAGAAATCCGGCATTGTCGCGGAATTCAGGTGCTGGGTCATAATACGCGTGCGGCGTCCGAGAACTGCCCAGGCAAGCAGAGAACCGAGGAACGCGTTTCCGAGGCCTGCCCACGTCGCCGCGATGCCGTATTTCCAGCCGAACTGCCCCGCGTAACCCACGAAAATGACCGCCGAGAAATAGGAAGTGCCGTAAGCGAAGGCAGTGAGCCACGGGCCGACCGAGCGGCCGCCGAGCACAAATCCGTTGACGTCGGTGGCATTTTTCCGGCAGTACAGACCGATCCCGATCATAACGCCGAAAAAGATTACGAGAAGCAGAACTTTAATAAACATAATGAAACTCCTTTTTGGGGGCCAAAGAGAACCGTCCCTGTCGGCCCCGATATTTTCGCGCTTTAGCTCGTTACACTTTAACGCATTAAATCGGCGATGTCAAGGATTATTTTTCCCGGTCAGCAATTTTATTTTCGTGAAAGGTTTCGTAAATCGATGTTGCTTTTTACCCATGACTGTGCAAAGGTAACATTACATCGATACAAATCTGACATCGGAGGGGACCGACATCATGAAAAAGCCGCATTATGCGTGGGTCATCTGCGCCGCGTGTGCACTGCTGCTGTTCTGTATCTGGGGGATCTGCGCAACTGTATTTCCCGTATTCAATCCCTACCTTATGAAAGTGGGAAATCTGACAAACACACAGGTTTCCATGATTCCCACGATCCGGATGCTCTTCGTCTGCGTCGGGCTCTCCGCCTGCCATCATATACATATGAAGATCGGGCTCCGCCTGAGCGGCTTTCTTTCCCTCGTGGGATGTACCGCCGGTCTTCTTATTTTTGCATTTTCCGCTTCCGCTCCCGTTTACTACGCCGCTGCGGCCCTCATCGGCTTCTGCTACAGTCTCGGCTCGATGATGCTGGTTTCGCTGCTTCTGCCCAGATGGTTTCATTCCCATATGGCATTTGCCCTCGGGATCTGTTCTTCCTCCAGCGGCCTTGCCACCGTTATTTTTCCGCCGATCCTGACGCCTGTCATGAACCGGTATTCGCTCCGTGCCGGTCTTCTGATCTGTGCCGGCGTCGTCGCCCTATGCGCCGTTCTTGTCCTTCTGATGATCCGGGACCACCCCCGGGATCTGAAAATGACGGCATTTTCCGACATTGAAAATGATAAAAAGAATGCCCGTATTCATAAAAGCGAGGGAGTTCATACGAAACGCGCCATCCTTCTGGCCGTCATTGCTTACGGATTCTTCGCAGGTCTCGCTCTGGCGGGATGCTCCCAGATCTCCATGCTGTACACGGCTGCCGGTTACACAAGCGAAGAAGTGGCACTTATTATGTCCCTCTACGGAGGCGTTCTGACCATCGCAAAGATCCTGTACGGCAGACTCGAGGATATTTTCGGAAACCGCTATATCGGCATCGGGGCATTTGTGATCGAGATCATCGGCTCTGTTTTCATGTGTCTGTGCCGCATCCATGTTCTCGGTTTCACCGGAGCGGTCCTGTTCGCTCTTGGGCTTCCCATCTCCACCATCGGCATCCCTCTTTTTGCGGAAGATCTGTGTCCGGCCGGCGAATATGAGCGCGCCACGCAGACCCTGAATATGACAATGTTTATCTGCGGCCTCATCATGTCCCCTCTCTCCGGCATTCTCGCCGACATAACGGGAAGCTATGTGCCCAGCTACACGATTTTCACGGTATTTACAGCCATTTCCTTTATACTGATCTGCATCGCCTACTTCACCCGTCCGCGGAAAGCCGCTGCATGATCCCTTCCGAAATTCTTCTTTTATTTTTTTCATTATTTTAAATCCTTCCGCGCTTTCTCTGCGTCTATCAGGTGTAAAGCAAAAAAAGCCGCGGCCAGACCGCGTAAGGAAGGAGTATCCATGAAAAAAATAATCTCTCTCATTCTTATCACCGTCCTCAGCATTTCCGCCGCCGCCTGCGGGCGTCAGGAATCCGCCGCTGCCGCCGCGGAAGAATCTTATTCCGAACCGGTTGTCATCATCGGGATCGACGATCCGGATCCGTCGGAAGAATACACGTACGAAGAACCGGATTATTATGAAGAATCCTATGAGGATAATTACGAGGAGTCATATGAAGAAATGTCCTCTGCCGACCCCTCGGCGATCCGGTGGACCACTATGACCTGTGACACCACCGACAGCGACGGCTACACCACCCGGCAGACCGTGCAGATGAGCCCCTGGATCCACGGAAGCGACACGGAAACGCTGCAGATAGTCTGGGGCCAGGTCTCCGGCGGCAAAAGTTTCCCGGATTCCGGGTGCTTCGGAAGCGGCACCATCTATTATCCCCGCGATTACACAATGTTTTATGACTACGACGAAATCATTTACACCGTCGGCACGATCGAGGCGGAGAATGTCACTCCCGGCTTTGACATCACCGAATCGAGTCCCCGCAGACGCCTGCTGGGCATCTCCACCAACCGGGCGCCGGGCGTGAATGATGTCAGCGAATGGATGATCATGACGGCCGCATTTTCCAACGGATGTGAAAATTACGACGTCGACAGCAGTGAATACGGCTGCGGCGGGTTCTGGTTCACGGTCACGATGAAGAGCAATCACTGGGGCAAAGTGCCCTTTGTCATCGCCTGCCCGCAGAAATATACGCCGAACGAGCCGGACGGCACGATCAACTACAGAAACTGCGCCTTCTTCCTCGACCGGGAAAATAAGATCTATCTGGAAGATATCTGAAAAATCGCTGCTGTCTCTCAAAAAGATTGGAAAATACCATGTGCAGGGATTACAATCAAATCACAGAAAACAGCCCGGATCCCGAAAAGGATCCGGTGCGCCTGTTGTTTTCCTACATCATCCAATACAGTGAACCGCCTCCGGAACAGAGGGAGCGGATATTAAAACAGGTCCTTGCGAATTTATGAGTACATACGTTATCTCCGACATCCACGGCAACTATGAAGCGTATATGCGCCTTCTGGAAAAAATCCGGTTCTCCGAATCGGATACGCTTTATGTCCTCGGGGATATTCTCGACCGGGGACCCGAGCCGATCCGGATCGTGCTGGATCTCATGGCGCGCCCGAACGTCATCTGTATCGCGGGCAATCATGAACTCATGGCGATGGACTGCCTGCAGTTTCTGACCAAAGAAGTCACGGAAGAAAATATCCGGGTATTTGACAAGGAGCGGATCGAAAAGCTCCTGACCTGGCAGATGAACGGGTCGGAGCCGACGATCGACGCTTTCTCAAAACTCAGCGCGCAGACGCAGAGAGCCGTTCTGGACTTTCTGTCCGATTTCGAGCTTTTTGACGAAGTGTTCACGGATGACGCGGAATACATTCTCGTCCACGCCGGTCTCGGGAATTTCCGTCCGGACAAGGAGCTGTGGGATTACCATATCGACGAGCTCGTCTGGGAACGCCCGGATTACAATGTTCCCTATTTTCCCGACCGGCCGGACCGCTTTGTGATCACCGGCCACACGCCGACGATGGCGATCCCGGGAAATCCCCGTCCGGGATACATTTTCCGGAACTGCGGCCACATCGCGATCGACTGCGGGGCGGGCTTCGGCGGCAGGCTGGCCTGTATCTGCCTCGAGACGCAGGAAGAATTTTATGAAGAGTGCGGCGAATAGCGCTTTCTTTAATTTGGGAAAGCCCGGCCGTCATTTAGACAGCAGCGGAAAGGAGCAGATCCATTGAAAATCATCAATCTTGTCGAAAATACCGCCGGCCCGTCAGGGTGCGGCGCCGAGCACGGCCTGAGTTTTTATATCGAGACCGCGCGCCACAAAATCCTTATGGACACAGGCGCCTCGGAGCTGTTCTTTGAGAACGCGCAGCGTCTTGGCGTCGATCTCAAAGCCGTCGATCTGGTCGTCTTAAGCCACGGCCATTACGATCACAGCGGCGGCCTCGTTACGTTCCGTTCGGTAAATGCGAACGCCCCCATTTTCCTGCAGACAGCGGCTACCGGAGATTATTATTCCGTCCGGGAGGGAGAGGAGCCCCGCTACATCGGCATTTCCGAAAATGCGAAAGCCCTGCAGGGCCTCATTTTCGTCCCTCCCGTCGGGGAACTCCGGATCGACAGCGAACTGTCGCTCTTCGCGGGGATCGGCCTCTCCCATCCCATCTCTTCCGCCAACGGGGATCTCAAGGAAAAAACGGCAGACGACTACGCAAATGATTCTTTCAGCCATGAGCAGTGCCTGGTCGTCCGCGAGGGAAGGAAGAACGTTCTCTTCTCCGGATGCGCGCACCACGGCATTCTCAACATTCTGGACCGCTACCGGGAGCTTTTCGGAGACGACCCGACGCATGTCGTCAGCGGCTTTCATATGAAAAAGGATTCCGGCTATACGGAAGAAGATACGCAGTTCATCATCGATACGGCGCTGGAACTTACCAGACACCGGACCATGTTCTACACCGGCCACTGCACCGGAGAAATACCGTTTGAGGCCATGAAAAAGATCATGGAAGAGCAGCTCGAATATGTTCACAGCGGAGACGAATTGATCCTCCGCGACCCTCCGCCGGCAAAATCCCGGAGCGACCATGCCGGGAACCGCTCTGCTTCTGAAAAAAAGAAAGGAAATACTTATATGAAATGGCACAAATTTTTCGCCTGGGCGACTGTTACCAGCTTCTTCCTCACCATGATCACCGGTTATAAGCGCAGATAATATCCTCGTTTGCAGAAATCCGGCCAATGCGCAGATAAACTCTGCATTTGAGGAAATCCGATCAAGAGGAAGAACGTATGAAAAACTGCTACGGAAAAACATTTTCGTCACCGGCGCCTCGAGCGGCATCGGCCTCGCGTGCGCGGAGGTATTTGCCCGGGAGGGCTGCACTGTTACCGGCGTCTCGCGGAACTGCGAAGAAAAGACGTCCCATTATCCGGGCGGCGGATCTCTTACAATGCGCAGAATGAATGTGACCGATGAAAATGCTGTCGCAGCCGTCACCGGCTCTCTCCCCCGCATCGATATCGCCGTGCTCTGCGCGGGCATGGGGGTCGCTGGCCCCGCGGAAGAACTGCCGATGGATCTCGTCCGGCGGCAGATGGAAGTGAACTATTTCGGCACCGTCACCGTCGCGGAAGCGGTCCTGCCCCGGATGCGGGAACAGGGGCGCGGTCTCCTGCTTATGATCGGTTCCATCGCCGGCCGCGTGCCGATCCCGATGCAGAGCCACTACTCCTCCAGCAAATACGCGCTGGAAGCTTTTTCCGACGCCGTCCGCATGGAGATGAGACGTTTCGGCGTCCGCGCCTCCATTATCGAACCGGGAGATACCCGGACCGGCTTTACAGATGCGCGGAAATACGGTATTTCCGAAAATTCCGTCTACTATGAGCTGTGCAAAAACAGCGTTGCAAAAATGGAACAGGATGAAAGAAACGGCCGTTCCCCGCAGACGGTCGCCGCCGCCGCACTGAAACTGGCCTCTCAGAAGAATCCCCCGGCAAGGGTTCCTGTCGGTGCGGAATACAAGCTGCTCATGCAGCTTCTCCGCGTCATGCCCGACCGGACAAAAGAATGGATTCTGACAAAGATGTACCTTCCTGAATAATAAACAGGAATACCTGAGAAAGAAAACCGGCGGATCAATGTCCGCCGGTTTTTCGTCTGATCAATATTTTCCGGTTTGTACGCTAATCTTACGCCTTCGCGGCGTTCTCGAGATCTTTCAGCTGCATGAAATACAGGTCGTGCGCCTTCTCAAATGCAGTGTCAAATTCTTTGTTTCCGCCTGCGTGAAGCGTCTCGTAATAGAGGTGCTCGTGATCCGCCAGCTCCGGGCGGACACGAACGATGGTCGCGATGCCGATGTTGGAGCAGATACTGGCGATCCTGTCGATGTCGACCATGAGGTTCGTGAAGCTCGCGTCCGCGATGACGCTGCATTCGCCGCTGCTCATGCGCTTTAAGTGGTTCTTTTTGAGGTGTGTGGTGAGCTCCTTGGTCACCTGGACCAGCGGTTCGATCTGAACGGCGACGTCCGCGTCCCTTTTCTTAAAGGACAGTTCCGCGAGATCAAGAAGCTTTGAAAGCGCCTGCTCAAGAACATGCAGTTCCGCAATCGCCGCCGTTGAATAGCTGGTGCCGTTCTTTGCGAGGGAGGCGGCATTGTCGCTGATATTAACAGCATGATCGCCGAGACGCTCGAATTCGGCAGTGACTTTATAGTACTGGTCGAGAATGCCGACATGCGTTTCATTGTGAAGATGCGGAAGAAGCTCGACAGTGTAATGGCTCATGTGGTCCGTCATCTGGTCGAGTTCATTTTCCTCTTCCTGGATCTCGCTGTAGACTTTCTGATCATATTTCTCAAGAAGGGTCAGGGATTTCTCAATATTTCCCCGCGCCGAGAGGAACATCGTCAGAAGAAGGTCATAGCAGCTGTTCAAAGCGAGCGCCGGTGTATTGAAGAAGGCCGGATTGAGCGCGTCCAGCTTCTCTTTGTATTTCTGTTCCGCTTCCGGTTCGTCCTTTATGATCTTTCGGGCGGTTTTCTCGTAAATGCCGATCATCGGCATC
Organism: Lachnospiraceae bacterium; assembly: GCA_015057835.1. Taxonomy (GTDB): domain Bacteria; phylum Bacillota; class Clostridia; order Lachnospirales; family Lachnospiraceae; genus Chordicoccus. Next base: position 39,880 of record SVDL01000002.1, on the reverse strand, counting down.
AGCGCGACCGCGCAGGAGAGGTTGAAGATCGTGTTCGTATTCGCAATGATACCGGAATTGACCGTTTTGTCCCAGAGGGAATTCAGAAGGCCTATCCGGTGCACGATCGTCACGACCGCGAGCACGAGGACCGTCTCACTCAGATTGAAGAGAATATTGACGATTCCGACACGCTTCGCTTCGGCCTTCGCCCCGATCGAGCACACGATAGCGGTGGTCACGCAGTCCCCGAGGTAAATACCGACGATAACGGCGTAGATCGCCTTAAATGTCAGCGCACCGGATGCGGAAAATGCCTGCAGAATACCGATGGTCGCGGAGGAGCTCTGCAGCATGAACGCGACGCCCGCACCGGTCAGGTACCCGAGGAACGGATTGGCGCCGAGGCCGGAAAACAGCTTTTCGATCATGCCCGATTCCGACAGAGCATCCACTGCGCCGGTCATATTAAGAAGACCGGAGAAAAGGATGCCGAAGCCAATCGCGATATTGCCGATGGATTTTGAATTTTTAATGCGCTGGCCGCCCATAATGAGCACCATACCGAGAATCAGGGCGATCGGTGCCAAAGTGGAGGGCTGGAAAAAGCGAAGCCAGGAAGTGCCCCCGGAGGCATTGAGATCGAGCAGCCGGATGATCTGGCCGGTGACCGTGGTACCGACGTTGGCGCCGATGATGATGCCGAGGGACTGGTGCAGCGTCAGTATTCCCGCGCCGACAAGACCGGAGGTGATAACGATGGTGGCCGTGGAGGACTGGATCAGCGCTGTTACGGCAAGACCGAGAAAGAATGCTTTGATGGGATTATTTGTGACCTGTTCCATCGCCTTCTTCAGGGCTCCCGATGAATTTTCCTTCAGAGAGTCGCCCATGAGGCGCATACCGTAGAGAAACATGGCAAGTCCGCCCAGGAGGGACAGGATGTCGAATATACTCATAAAACTTTTCCTTATAGGGGGTTAAATAATCCTTATATATAGTTTTATTATATCGGTTTCAGGCAGAAAAAAACAAGAGCCGACACAGCAAATATACATGAAAAAGAAAGGTTCAAATTGGCAGTATTTCACAAAGGAAGGGAAACAGCGGGGCTTCTCCGGAAGGAACAGCCTCCCGATCACAGAAAAGTGTCAAAAAAGCTTTAGAATAAAGATTGTCCTGCGCAGAAAAGTGTTATAATTATTATGGAACAAAAAAACCCTGTCCCAGTTCTATAGAAAGGCAATGAAAAATGGAAGCTATTGAAAGAGTATGCGCTTTTTTGAAAGAAGCAGGAACGTATTATCTCGCGACCGTCGACGGCGATCAGCCGAGAGTCCGCCCGTTCGGCACAGCAGCGATTATTGACGGCAAGCTGTACATCCAGACCGGAAAAGTAAAAGATGTCTCCAAACAGCTGGCCGCGAATCCGAAATTTGAGATCTGCGCCTTCAAGGACGGCATATGGGTCCGCGTCTCCGGAAAATTTGTCAACGATGACAGCAGAGAGACCAAAGTAAAAATGCTTGAAGAATATCCGTCCCTGAGAAGAATGTACAGCGAAGATGATGACAACACCCAGGTCCTCTATATTGAGGAAGGCACCGCCACCTTCAGCTCCTTCACGGCAGCTCCGGAAACCGTCACGTTCTAAGGATCCACGGGGGACGGTTCTCTTTGGACCCAACGAATGTCACAAAACAGAAAAAAAGAACATGGACGACGCGTCGCGTAAAGCGGTGTCCATGTTCTTTTGTCATGAGAGCAATATCAGCGGGTCCAAAGAGAACCGTCCCCATTGGACCCCTGCCGCAGCAGCACCATCGAGAACCAGAGGATCGTGTTCCCTCCGAGATCATATTCCATCTGATGGTTCTCCGTGATCTCGCTGACCAGCACGCCGAAGCCCTCGATGCAGGGATGCATGCGCTCCGGGAAGCGGCAGGGCTTCCCCTCCGGATAGGTGCAGTGCTCGCATATATCACAGGATTCCGTGGAGAGTATAAAGATATCATGTCCCTGCTCCCGCCAGAATTCCCCGACTTTTTCCGTGATTTCCTCGTGAGCGGCTCTCGTCGCGAGATTCTCTTCGAAATTCAGAATATCCGATACCTCCGCCACGCTGGAGAAGATCACCGCCTTGTCATATTCCCGTATCTTTTCCCCGCATTTCACGAGGTCTCCCACCGCCGGAGGGCATGCCCAGGTACTGCCGTACCGCTGGCACTCATTTTTACAGATCATCCGGACTCGCTCATAGATATTGATCTCAGCAGTATCGATCACGCGGTATTCAAAGATCGGATATTCCAAAATAAAACTGTCAAACTTTTCTGTGTTCATTTCACTCCCGTTCCGGCCGCCTGCTCCGCAGCCGGCTTCTTCAGAATCACCTCACCGGCTCTGCCTCCGGTATATTCTCCGTTTTCCATCACCGGCATGCCGTTGACATAGACATGAACGATTCCGCCCGGTTTCGCGTCCGGAACTTTTTCATTTACGCTCATGTTTTTGCGGTCAATCACAGTAATATCCGCCTTATACCCGCTGCGCAGATACCCTCTCTCCGCAATTTTATATCGGTCCGCCGTCGCCCCGGTCATTTTCCGCACGATCTTCTCCGTCGGAATCCCCCAGCGTTTCGCGAGGAGGAAAAACTGCGGGAACGTCTGGAACGCCGCGATATTCTGCAGGCCCTTTTCCTCGACCCACGCGTCTGTCATGAAGACCGAGAGATCATCCTCCATGAGCCGGTGCACGATCTCATCATTATAATATTTTCCGAGGTAAATGCTCCCTTTTCTGTCCGACAGCTCCACGAGCTTCAGATACATGTCGATCGGCTTTAAGCCCTCTTCCTGCGCGAGCTCCAGAACATTTTTGCCCTCATACTCCTTATGATCATCGGAAATGTAGGCGACCACCATATCATCCCAGTCGATGCCGAGCACTTTTCTGTACATGAGGATCGTGAGCGAAAGCTTCATTTTATTGACCGGCTTCTGACTCTCCTCTTTCGAGAGTGCCGCATACCACTCCGGAAATACCACCGTGATGACCGACGCCCCGTAATGGAACGCGTAGTTGTCAAATGCGATCTCTCCTCCCTTGCGGCGGGCGCGCCGGAAGGTCTCCAGCATATTGCCCAGCAGTTTCCAGCTGCGGGCACCGGTGAAGATCAGATGACTGTACTCCAGACGGCAGCCGGATTTTTCCATGATTTCCACCGCCTCGTCGAGACCCATCTCGAGATGGGATTTTTTCGTAAATAACGGATAATCGGCGCTCACGACCGAGCAGGCGCGCGGGTGGATCGTGACAATGCCGTCGTATTTCGCGATCTCTTTCGCAAACGCCAGGATCTCGTCCTCTTTCGCGTACCGGTCCGGCTCGTACATAAATCCGAAAGAACCGCCGAACGCGCCGCCTTTCATCGCCTCTCTCACATAAGTCAGTTCTTTTTCGATCTGTTCGGGAGTAAACGGCGTCGGATCATACCCGGTCATTCCCGCCCTCACGGATCCCTGTCCGATCAGCGGCACCAGATTAACATACAGCCTGCCTTTTGCCCTCTCCTTGAAGGAGGCGAAACTCCCCGGCGCGACCGGCTGGAACAGACCGCCGCCGATCTTGTCTTTGTAGGGAGTATTTTCGTCAACGCCAAACGGAGAAAAGCTGCAGTTTCCGGTGATCTGTGTCGTAATGCCCTGCTCAATGAACGGACGGTAAAATTTCTCCGCGTCCTCCCGGTCATAAAAGAAGTCGTTGTGGGAATGGGCGTCTATAAAACCGGGGCAGATCTCCAGTCCGTCAAGATCGATCACCCTGTCCTCTCCTGCCAGCTCCGCGCTGTCGATCGATCCTCCGACCTGCAGGATCCGGTCGTCTTCGATCAGCACATCTCCGGCAAAGGGCTTCTGACCGCTGCCGTCATAGATCATTCCGTTTTTAAACAGTGTCTTCACAGTGTTTTCCTCCTTTTATTCCAAAAACTCCGGACGGGCAGTCCTTCCTCAGGCTCTCAGGGTATCCGGGGGAGCTTCCCGCATGCGGGTCTTTTTTTATGTGCTTATAGAAAACTATACCATAAAGTCCCTTTCTCCGCTCTGATTTCTTTCCCTCCTTTATAGTCCGCTTAAGGTTTCTCCCGCAGAATACTCTGCAAAAGGGGGAGCTAACCCAAGAAAGGGGCAAAAAAAATGAAAACGATCCTGCTGTTCATCCTTCTCCTGATCCTGTGTATGTTTTCCAATCAAAGAGAGGATTCTGACGAAAATGAAAACATTTCTTATCATTCCCGCCTATCGGCCTGATGACCGGCTGCCCGCGCTGACGCAGGAATTGCGCAATGCCGGTTTTGAAAATATCATTGCCGTCGACGACGGCAGCGGAGAATCCTTCCTCCCCGTCTTTTCGAAGCTCGAAGAAGGCGGCATTTCCGTCGTTCACCATTCCGAAAACCGCGGAAAAGGAGCCGCTCTGCGCACCGGAATCGAAACGGCCTCGGCCATTTCAGGTAAAGAATCCTTCTGCGTGATCACCGCCGACGCAGACGGTCAGCACGCACCGGAAGATATTCTTTCCGTGGTTGCCGCCCTGTCCGGACATCCGGACGCCCTGGTCCTCGGCACCAGGGATTTCTCCGAAAAAGGAGTCCCGTGGAAAAGCCGGGCGGGCAACAGGATCTCCTCGGCATTTTTCCGTCTCACCACCGGCAGATCCTGTCCGGATACGCAGACGGGACTCCGGGGAATTCCTGCCGTGCTCATTCCGCTTGCCCTCTCGGAAGAAGGCGACCGCTATGAATATGAGATGAATTTTCTCACCGACGCGGTAAAAGAAGCGGATATTTTTCCGGTACCGATCCGGACGATCTATGAAAATAATAACGAGAGCTCCCATTTCCGGCCGTTCCGGGACGCGGTGCGCATCTACGGCAGACCGCTGCGCTTCGCGGCCGCCTCCGCACTCAGCTGCGCGGCGGACCTGCTGTTCTTCGCCGGGATCCGCGGCATTCTGCTCCGGACCGGGGCATTTTCAGGATTATGGAACGTTATGTCTTCGACCGCTGCCGCGTCCGGTATCACGGAGGCATTTTCAGGACGTACCGCGCTCTGCACTGCCGCAGCTGTCTGTCTTGCAAGGCTGCTCTCGGGAAGCCTCAACTTTCTACTCAACCGGAAATGGAGCTTCCGGAGCAGGGGCAGGTGTCCGGGAGAAGCCGCCCGTTACGCCGTGCTCTTTACCGGCGTCATGGCTGCCAGCGCGCTGGGAACGTCGGTCTTTTCCATGCTGCTTCCCCCTCCTGCCGCAAAGATCCTCGTCGATACCGCTCTATTTGTGATCAGCTACCGGATTCAGAAAGAATGGGTTTTCAGAAAAGAAGGTAATCATCATGTACAGAAAAATCAGTCACATTCTCTTCGCGGCATTTCTCGCCGCTTACACGATATTCACGCTGCTTGATACTTTTGTTCTTCCCAAGGATCTTATGCCGGTGACCGCCACGGCTTTTGCGGAAGATGAATCTTCAACAAAGGAACAGGCCGCCGGCGAAACTGAGGAGACATACGCCGCCGGCGGAACAGAAACCGGGGATGACACAAAATCCATCGAAGTAACAGAAATCACGGTCAGCGATACGCAGGTCTATATCGCCGATATTTACCTCTCCGATCCCTCACAGCTTATGACGGCCGTCGCGGAGAATACCTTCGGCCGCAACGTCACCGATAAAACGTCCAGTATGGCGGAGGAAAACGGCGCGCTCCTCGCGATCAACGGGGATTATTACGGATTCCGCGATTCCGGATATGTCATGCGCAACGGCTATCTGTACCGGAGCACGGCGCGCTCCGGAAGCGGCAATGAGGATCTTGTTGTCTATGCGGACGGAACCATGGATATCATCGATGAGTCGGATGTAACGGCGGAAGAACTCTCCGCTGCCGGGGCCGTGCAGATCTTCTCTTTCGGTCCCGGACTTGTAGAGGACGGTGAGATCGCCGTCGGCACGGATACGGAAGTGGATCAGTCCCGCAGCAGCAATCCACGCACGGCGATCGGCATGATCGAACCGGGACATTACGTCATGGTCGTCTCCGACGGCCGCACTTCAGAAAGTGAAGGCCTGACTCTCTATGAACTTGCCGAAATCATGCAGGAGCTGGGCTGCACGGAAGCCTACAATCTCGACGGCGGCGGTTCCAGCACCATGTACTATAACGGGGAAGTGATCAACAACCCGACATCCGGAAGAAACAAGATCAAAGAAAGGAGTGTGAGCGACATTGTCTACATCGCGGTCTGAATACCGGACGGCCGCCCGTTATGCGGCCTTTGCGGCTTTCTGTTTTCTCTTTTTTCTCATTTATGACCGTTTTTCACATAATGTGCGGTCGTTCTATATGACATTTCTGTGGCTGTGGCCTTTCGCGCTGGGATTTGTGCCGTCTCTGACGGCAGCGTTTGCGGGGCGAATGCATTTCCCGGACATTTATCACTACGGTGTCATCTGCATCACGGTCAGCTCGCTGCTCCGGGGCATTTTCGAGATCGCCGGCACATCCTCCGTCTATCAGACGATCCTGTTCCTGGCTGGGTGGATCATGCTCGCCGCCGGGGTCATTCTCTTCGGGCGGATTGCATCTTCCCGGAAAACCGATTACTATTATAAAAAGAAACAAAAAAGTCTCCGCATAATGCAGAGAGCACAGAATGGACAGCTGTCCGAGATGCAGACGGAAAATGAAACCGAACCAGATCCTGAAAATCTACGGAACCGACTATAAAGAAAATACAAAAGCGCTGCTCACCGCAGCGCGCCTTGCGGAAATGATCCCGTCCCCGGACTCCCGCATCGCCGTCAAGCCGAACCTCGTCTGCCCTTCTCCGGCGGAATTCGGCGCGACGACGCACCCGGAAGTCGTCGCCGGGATCATCGAATATCTGCAGGAAAACGGCTTCCGGAATCTTGTGATTGCGGAGGGGTCGTGGATCGGAGACCGGACGGAAGACGCTTTCGAGATCTGTGGATTCCGCGCCTTATCCGAAAAATACGGCGTCCCGTTTGTCGATACACAGAAATCCCGCTCCTTTACGGAGAAACAGGACGGCTTTTCGTTTCTTCTTACGGACGCCGCTGCCGGCTTTGATTTCCTGATCAACGTGCCGGTCCTCAAAGGCCACTGCCAGACCCGCGTCACCTGCGCAATGAAGAACCTCAAGGGACTGCTTCCGAATACGGAAAAAAGACGGTTCCATAAAGAAGGGCTCCACCGCCCGATCGCGCATCTCGCGGCGGCGGTGAAGCAGGATTTTATTGTCGTCGACCACATCTGCGGCGACCCCGATTTTGAGGAGGGAGGACGGCCGCTCATCCGGAACTGCGTTATGGCGGCGCTGGACCCGGTCCTGACCGACAGCTACGCCTGCCGTCTGCTGGGAGTAGAGACGGAAACGGTTCCCTATATCGGTTTTGCCGAAGAACTCGGCGTAGGCTGCTCCGACCTTGGCCGGGCTGAGATCCTGCAGATAGAAGAAAAGGAACCGGGACGGTTCCGGTTCCTCAAAGATACGGAAGAGCCGCTGTCCGGACACGCCCTGGACGTATCCTATGCGGCGGAAGACGCGGACGCCTGCAGTGCCTGCTACAGTTCCCTCATCGGCGCCCTCTTCCGTCTCGAGGAAGAGGGCCTGTTATCCGATCTGAAGGAAAAGATCGGGATCGGCCAGGGCATGTGCGGAAAGACGGGAAATCTCGGCGTCGGCAAATGCACGGCCGCCTTTAAGACCAGCATTCCGGGTTGTCCTCCGGACGAAGAAGCCATTTACGCCGGGCTCCGGGAATACATATTGTCGTCCCGTTAATCAGAACATTTTTCCGGTGTAAGGCTCGCGGGGCATGAACTCAAAATCATAGTCCTCAAGCGCTTCCACTCCGAACAGATTCGTATGCGACCCCTCGTGGATCATGAGATTCGACGACTCTCCGAGCTGTACGACCACGACCGGTTTGTGTGTTCCATATGCGTAGCCGCATTCCCACGCTGTTCCGGAATCGCTGTAATTACCCCAGTACAGCATCACAATGCAGTCACTCCAGTCAATGCCTGCTTTATCATTGAGAAATGTCTCTTTGCTCCACGCCAAAGATCCGACATTTCCCTCCCTGGTTTCATGCTCCCGCGGAGAAAAAACGCTGAATCCCCGGTTTTTTAAAATCTCCTCCGCACGGGAGAGCACTTCACATTCTTTCTCGTTGAAAAAGGGTGATGCGATATAGATTTTCATAACTTCTCCTTCTGGTGTCACCATGATCCGGTGTTGTATATTATTATACAGTAACAATTCGGTGTCTGGGAATAATCTGTTCCCGGAAAGGAATCCAAATGTTAGAAATCAGTCATGTCACTAAATTCTATGGAAAAAATCCTGCATGCCGCGATGTCAGCTTTACTCTTGACGACGGTACGGTAACCGTTCTCCTCGGACCGAACGGCGCCGGCAAAAGCACGATCATAAAATCCGTCATAGGTTTTCTGAAATATGACGGTTCCGTGCAGGTGAACGGCATGCCGAACAAATCCGTCGAGGCGCGCCGCGTCCTGGGCTATATTCCGGAACTCCCCTCTCTCTATCCGAATCTCACAGTCTCGGAGCATATGGAATTCCTCGCCCGCGCCTATAAGCTCACAGACTATAAAGCGCGGATCGACGACCTGTTTACCCGTTTTGAGCTGAACGACCACCGGAAAAAATTCGGCGACGAGCTCTCAAAAGGCATGCAGCAGAAGCTGAACATCTGTCTCGGACTCCTCCCGGAACCGGAGATCATCCTCCTCGATGAGCCGATGATCGGCCTTGATCCGCACGCCATCAAGGAGCTGAAATTATTAATTGAGGAAATGCGCTCGCAGGGCAGGACTCTCCTTGTCAGTACGCACATGATCGACAGTATCGACATGCTGTGGGACCGCACCGTGATCATGCAAAGCGGAGAAGTCCGTGCAAATGTCACCCGCGAAGATCTGAGCAGCACCGGCAGGACCCTGGAAGAACTGTTCTTTGACGTCACGGAAGGGCTGCGTCCCGAAGATCATTATTCCTCAAAGGAGGATTAAGCCATGCGCATGATCGGCTACTACGCGGTCCACTCTTTTTTGAATCAGCTGAAAAAGATATTTAAGACGTGGATCCTTGTATTCATTCTCGCGTGCGCGCTGATCGGAGGACTGATCGGCGCAGGGATCGGCGCGCTTTCCGAGGCGGCAGAAGAAAATCAGCCGGAAGCTGAGGAAGAGCTCCTGTCCGGAGAATATTCCGAATTCGAAGGCTCCGAAGAGCTGCCGGAAGAATTCTCCGAGTATATCGGAGAAGATACTCCGGCAGTTATCTCCGCCGCACCCGGCACACCGCCGGAAAAGTTCAAAACGGAAGTGTTCGAGCTGATCCTCGGCGCCCTTCTGCTGGGGATATTCGTATTTCTCATTCTCAGCGCAGATAAAAGCGGTGGAAAGATCTTTCTCCCTGCGGATGTAAATCTCCTGTTCCCATCCCCGCTGCGCCCTCAGTCCGTCCTGTTTTTCCGGCTGCTCATGCAGGCCGGCGCGGCAGTATTTGCTTCGATTTATCTGCTGTTCCAGATCCCGAACCTTATCTTTAACGTGGGTCTTTCCCCCGCTGCAGCTTTCATCATGCTCCTGGTGTGGTTCCTCATGATCCTTACCGGAAAATTCCTCCAGGTGCTCCTTTATACCGTAACGACGACCCGTACAGGCACCAAAAAGTACATTGCTCCCGCGGTCTACACCGTCCTCGGCATCACTGCGGCTGCCTGGCTCGTTTTCTGGCGGACGTCAAAAATGACGCCTCTCGACGCTGCATTTGCCTTTTTTAACAGTAAGTACTCCCGGTTTATCCCGATCTGGGGATGGCTGAAAGGAATCGTGATGTTTACGACGGAAAAAAACGCCGCCTTAACGATCCTCTGCCTCATCCTGACCGCTGCCGCCCTCGGCGCTCTGATCCACCTCATCCGAAGCGTGAAAGCTGATTTCTACGAAGATGCCATGGCGCGCTCCGAGCAGACAGCGGAACTTATGGAGGCAATGGCCTCGGGAAGAAAGATCCGCTCGAAGAGAGCGGACAAAAAAGACAAGAGCGAAAAACTCCGCCGGGACGGTCTCACGCGCGGATCCGGGGCAAATATGTTCTTCCACAAATCGCTCTATAACCGCTTCCGGTTCGCGAAATTCGGCATTTTCACGAAAACGTCCGGAACGTACCTCGCCGCCGCGGCTCTCACGGCGGTCCTGTCCCGGGTCGTCATCAACACCAAAACGCCGTATATCGTGGTCTTCACGATTACCGTTCTCGTCTTTTACCGGTCGATGAGAAATCCGCTCGAAGAAGACACGAAGATGGATTTCTTCCGTCTGATCCCGGAAAGCTCCCTGAAAAAAGTATTCTGGTCCCTGCTCGCAGGCACGGTCAACTGCGTCCTTGACGCGGTCCCCGCGCTCATCCTGGCCTCACTCATCATCGGCGCGAATCCTCTGCTGTTCCTCGCATGGCTTCCTTTCATCGCCGCGGTGGATTTCTATTCGACCAATACCAGCACGTTTATCAATCTCGCGGTGCCCGCTTCCGTCGATAAGACGATCAAGCAGGTTGTCACGATCATGTTCCTGTATTTCGGACTGCTTCCCTGCGCCGCCATTATGGCTGTGGCGGCCGTCCTCGGTAATATTTACGCCGGCTCCGTCATTACCGTCCTCGTCTGTGCCGGTCTCGGGATGCTGTTCATGCTGCTGTCCGCTTCCATGCTGGAGCCATACGGAGGGAGACAGCGGACGGCTGCTCTGCGGAACGTTGATCTTTCCGAAGTCCGGAAACAGATCAGCAGGATCGGCTTCGGGCTGCTGGGTATTCTGTGCGCACTCGTTGTGATCCGGTACGCACTTACCCTGATCCTCAATATGGCGGTCCCGGCGTGGGAAGACAATATCCTGCTCCAGTGGTTATGCCGCTTCCTGCCTCTCTATGCCGCCGCGATCCCGCTCGGTCTTAAGATCATGAAAAAGGTGCCTGCGGAAAAGCTCTATGTCCGGCCGATGCCTCTCCGCAAATGGTTCACTGCTTTCTTCTGCTGCATTTTTATGATGTACGTATGCAATATTGTCGGCGTCATTATTATGATGGCCCTCCACCCGGGGGCTTCTCCCGAAACACTGAATCCTCTGTACGAGGTACTGTCGGGCAGCTCAAAATTTCTCCAGCTGCTGTTCACCTGTGTGCTGGCGCCGGTATTTGAAGAACTTGTATTCCGCAAAGCGCTGATCGACCGTCTGCATCCCTACGGCGAAATCCCTGCCATCGTGACCTCCGCGCTCTGCTTCGGCCTCTTCCATCTGAACCTGCAGCAGTTCCTGTACGCGACCGCGCTCGGGCTCGTTTTCGGTTATGTGTATACCCGGACCGGACAGCTCCGCTGGTCGGTCGCGCTCCATATGGCGATCAACTTCACCGGCAATATTGCTTCTCTGCTTTTGTTCGGCAAAGACAATTCCCTTCTTGACAGCCTCTCCTCCGGGGATCCGGCGCTGATCTCGAAAGCCCTGCGCTCGCCCCGGATGATCGCCCTGCTTGTCTACCTGGGAGTGATCCTGATCAGCTGGATCGTCGGACTTGTGCTGTTCATCGTCAATGTGCGGCGCCTCATTTTCGAGCCGACTGTGCAGCAGCTCCCCCGCGGCACCGGTTTCCGGACCGTCCTTTTGAATCCCGGTATGCTGCTGTTCGTCCTCCTGTGCGCGGGATATATCATTTACCTGCTGTTCCTGCCGTGATGCGGGAGCCCCGCAACCGGGCCGTCTTATTCGGTTGACATAATAAAACAGGGCGCTGTTCTCATTACCGATTATTCTTCAATGAAAGCAGTGCCCTGTTTTATTTGTGTTTTTATGTCAGACCGGCCTTATCCGAAATACCCGGAAAGGTTTTTATCTTACAGGCAGCCGAACTCCACCATCGCCTTGCGGAGACGCTCTTTGTGAGCCTCCTCCATCTCGGTCAGCGGGAGACGCGGGATGCCGCAGTCATAGCCCTGCATGTTAAGAGCCGCCTTAACCGGAATCGGGTTTACTTCACAGAAGAGGCTGCGGACCAGTTCTGCGCAGCGGATCTGATCTTTCGCCGCGGAGACATAGTCTCCGTTCAGGCATTTCATGACAAGGTCATGCGTGAACTTCGGCGCGACGTTGGAAAGTACGGAAATAACGCCGATTCCGCCGAGAGAGCAGATCGGAACGATCTGATCGTCGTTTCCGGAATAAACGTCCAGAGAACCTTCCGCCTTCTCGATCAGTTCCGCGATCTGGGAAATGTTTCCGCAGGCTTCCTTGACCGCTACGATATTTTCAACGTGTTTGCCGAGGTATGCCGCGGTATCCGGAAGGATATTGGAGCCTGTACGGGACGGAACATTGTAGAGAACGCACGGAATGTCAATCGCATTTGCAATTGCGGAAAAGCTCTGAATGAGACCGTTCTGCGTCGCTTTGTTGTAATACGGAGCAACAAGCAGTACGCCGTCCGCACCAAACTTCTGCGCTTCTTTCGACATCATGATGGCGTGAGCCGTGTTATTCGAGCCTGTGCCCGCAATGACAGGGACTCTCTTCGCAGCCTGCGCTACCGTAAAGCGGATCGCTTCCAGATGTTCGTCGTCGTCAAGTGTCGGCGCCTCGCCGGTCGTTCCCACTACGATAATGCAGTCCGTCTCGTTTTTGATCTGGTCCTCGATCAGTTTTTCAAATGTCTCATAATTGATCTCGCCGTTTTCTTTCATCGGTGTGGCGATCGCAACACCGGCGCCCTTAAAAATAGCCATTTTTATACTCCCTTCTCTCGGTGAAACATTTTAAACACTATAACTCTGATTTCCGAAAAACGCAAGGAAACGACGGAATGACTTTTCGTTTACCTGTGTTTTCCCAGCTGTCCTGCCGGTCCGGATCATCCGTTCCGGCACCTTCAATCCTCAAAAAGGACCTGTCCCATCAGCCAGATCGTTCCGCGGAAGCGGCGCCCCTCTCTCGGTTCGCCCACGAGATCTCCCGCGTTGATGGCGACATCCATGGTAATTCCGTTGCACTCCAGCGTGAGCGCGACAATCTCCTCTCCTGTCGCCCTGTTGACTGTTTTTTCCACGCTCTGAATGGTTCCCAGAACGCTGTAGCACTCGCAGTCCGATCCATTCGGCATGAAATAGGTGTCCACGATCGACAGGACGTCCTCGCGGCTGACCCTCTCGATCAGCATGGAATAGGTGTCAAAATCCTCTTCCGACAGATATTCGATCGCCTCGGCGTCGCCCTCCCGCGCCGCCTGGAGAAGCTGTTCGCGGTCAATGCCGGTCTGTTCCTCCGCTGCCGCGCTCTCATCTTTTTCGACCGGCAGCAGTACCGTCCCGTCCATGGACAGTGCGGAAAATACCGTCGCCCGAATCTCATTCCGCTTTTTCCTCTGCAGAGTGCGCACGGCATATTCGGCCATGTTCTGAAGATAGAAAATGAGTGTTGCCCCGACCCTCAGGTCATCGCAGGCTCCGCAGCAGGAATCATTTGCCACGTGCTTTTCAATGACGACGGATTCATAGGAGCTTTCATTTTTCCCTCTGAAATAAGGAAATACGTACTCCGCGTAGAACATGCCGTTCTGATCATATTCCCCGCAGACCGTAAGCCCGATGCGGTCGCCGAATTCCCGTGAGATCTCGGCGTGGAGCCGCCCGTCGCTGCCTTCAAATACCGTCTTTGCCGTGCTGAAACGGACGATCTCATCGATCAGCAGATTCAGTTGTGTGATATCATGAACGTCGGAAAATCCGACTGCTCTTAAATAAGAATGCATATTCTGTCTGTTCCGATTATTGCTTTTTGCCCTTCGGCCACCGATTGCCCTTCCGCCTCCGATTGGCCCCCGGCATGAAACTATCCTTCTCCTTACGGTTCGATCTTCGTCTTGCCGCCCATGTAAGGCTGCAGCGCCGCCGGGATATTGACAGAACCGTCTTCATTCAGGTTGTTCTCAAGGAACGCGATCAGCATACGCGGCGGTGCGACACAGGTGTTGTTCAGTGTGTGCGCGAGATATTTCTGTCCGTTTTCTCCGTTTACACGGATCTTCAGGCGGCGCGCCTGTGCATCGCCGAGGTTCGAGCAGCTGCCGACCTCAAAATACTTCTTCTGTCTCGGCGACCATGCTTCAACGTCGAGAGATTTTACTTTCAGATCAGCGAGATCGCCGGAGCAGCATTCCAGCGTGCGGACCGGAATATCCAGCGTGCGGAAGAAATCGACCGTATTTTTCCAGAGAATATCGAACCATTTCGGACTCTCCTCCGGTTTGCAGACAACGATCATCTCCTGTTTTTCAAACTGATGGATGCGGTATACGCCTCTCTCCTCAATGCCGTGCGCGCCCTTTTCCTTACGGAAGCAGGGAGAATAGCTGGTCAGAGCCATCGGGAGTTTTTCTTCCGGAATAAGCTGATCGATAAAACGGCCGATCATACTGTGCTCACTGGTGCCGATCAGATACAGATCCTCTCCCTCGATCTTATACATCATGGAGTCCATCTCATCAAAGCTCATAACGCCATTGACGACCGCGGAACGGATCATGAAGGGCGGAATGCAGTAAGTGAAACCTCTGTCGATCATGAAATCTCGCGCATAGGAGGTCACCGCCGAGTGAAGTCTTGCGATATCCCCGAGCAGATAATAGAAGCCGTTTCCGGCGACGCGTCCCGCCGCGTCCATATCGATTCCGTGAAGTTTCTCCATGATCTCCGTGTGATACGGAATCTCAAAGTCCGGGACCACCGGTTCTCCGAAACGCTCGATCTCGACGTTTTCCGAATCGTCTTTTCCGATCGGGACCGACGGATCAATGATGTTCGGAATGACCATCATTCTTTTGCGGATCTCTTCGCCCGCTTCTTTCTGCATCGCGGTCAGCTCATCGATCCTCGCGTTGTCCTGCGCGATCTGTGCCTTTACGGCCTCCGCCTCTTCTTTCTTTCCCTGTCCCATCAGTTTTCCGATCTCTTTCGAGATCTTGTTTTTCTGGGCGCGGAGATTTTCCACTTCCTGGATATAAGCGCGGTTCTTTTTGTCCAGCTCGATCACTTCATCTACAAGCGGGAGCTTTTTGTCCTGAAATTTGTTGCGGATATTCTGTTTTACGATTTCCGGGTTTTCTCTGAGAAATTTGATGTCAATCATGATGTTGTCCTCTTCCTTTATATTCGCTAATCGATTCCTCGAATAGTTTACATAATTTTTATTATTATTCCTGTTCCTCTTTAGACTTCTCTTCTGCTTTGCTGCTGTCCGGCTTTTCTTTTTCTGCCGGCTCCGCCGCTTTATTCGCCGCTTCCTGAAGCATCCTTGATTCCGTAGACGCCTCATTATTCCGGGCGGACTGAAGAGCTTCGATCTCTTCGTTGCTTAACATAATATAGGATTCGCCTTTAACGATCTCCTTCAAATACAGGTAGCAGTTGTCCTTACTGTGAATAGCGTTCAGAACAAGTCCGGTATTTTCATCATTGAGGAGCGCCAGAACAAAACTCAGTTTTCCGCCTACATCCTCGAACGCGTCATATTTGACGATCCCGTATTTTGTAAAATTCTGTCTTTCCTTCTGCCGGAGAGCAGCGATTTCACTTTTCTGTATTCTCAGTTTGTCCGTGAGCTCATCCAGTCTGTCAAATTCCCTCACAAAATGCTTCTCGAGGGAGATCCCTTCCTGTCCCCGCATAAAACGTCTGTATTTTCTTTCCATCTTTTTGACGCGAAGGGCAAGGTGGATAGACAGTCCGATCAGCACAAGGATCAGGAGGATCAGAGCAGCGATCAGATAAATAGTCAATCCTGAATCGTTCATCTGTTCCCTCCTTTTATGAAGTAATGGAGCGGATCAGATCAAGCAGACGCTCGAGTTCCGCGGCCGAGTAATAATCGATCTCGATTTTGCCGGCGCTCTTATTTTTCCTGCGGATGCTGACTTTTGTTCCGAGCACCTTCTTCATCTGCTCTTCGAGGTCCCGAAAGATCAGATCACTCTGCAGATCCCGCTCTCTTTTTTTCCTGACAGTGGGATTCAGGATCTCTTTGACGAGTTTTTCCGTCTCTCTGACGCTTGCTCCGTTCTGAACAATGGTTTTCGCCGCTTTGATCTGTGCTTCCGCATCCGGAATACTGAGGAGCGCTCTTGCGTGGCCTTCTGTCAGTTCTCCGTAAATGAGCATTTCTCTGATCTCGTCCGGAAGACGCAGCAGGCGGATCGCATTTGTCACGGCAGCTCTGCTCTTGGAAACGCGCTGCGCAATGTTCTCCTGCGTCATATGGAATTCATCCATAAGCCTCACATACGCGTTCGCTTCCTCAATCGGATTCAGATCCTCTCTCTGGATATTTTCGATCAGAGAGATCTCCACGACTTCCTGTTCCGTATAATCCCGGATGATCACCGGAACCTCACGGATCCCGGCCATCTGAGATGCCCGCCAGCGTCTTTCACCGGCGATGATCTCGTAATATCCGTCGTTTTTCTGAACAAGAAGCGGCTGAATCACGCCATACTGACGAATGGATTCCGCGAGTTCTTCCAGTTTTTCTTTGTCGAACTCTTTTCTCGGCTGATTGCGATTCGGCTCCACCTGGGAAATCTTCATCATGACAACGCTGTCCAAAGCTTCCCTGTTTTCTTTCGCGGATCCGGCTGCCGTATTTTCAATGATATCAGCCTTTTCCATTGCAGTATTTTCAGCCGGTTTTTCAGCAGGTTTAGCTGCTGTCTTTGCTGCAGGCTTTGCAGCCGGTTTAGCTGCTGCCTTTGGCGCTGGTTTTGCAGCCGGCTTAGCTGCTGTCTTTGCTGCGGGTTTTTCAGCCGGTTTAGCTGCTGCCTTTGGCGCTGGTTTTGCAGCCGGCTTAGCTGCTGTCTTTGCCGCGGGTTTTGCAGCCGGTTTGGCTGCTGTCTTTACTGCGGGTTTTTCAGCCGGTTTTATCTCCGGTTTGTCTACCCTTTTTTCTTTCTTTTCTGCAGTTTTCACTACAGATTCCTTGTTGTCCGTCTTTTTGGATGACTTGGCGTTTTTCCCTGTATTCTTTTTCTTTTTCTCTTCAGCGGATGATTTTCCGGCTGCTTTCTTTTCACTTTCAGAGCTTTCTGTTTTCGAAGCTGCTTTTTTATTCGGAATCAGAGAATCAAGGCCTCTGCCAAGTCCGCCTCTCTTTACCGCCATTTATTTTCCCTTTCCTGATTTCAATATTTCACTGGTGAGTCTTCTGTAGGCAATTGCGCCTGCAGATGATCTGTCGTACCGATTTGCCGGAAGTCCGTAGCTCGGTGCTTCCGCCAGTCTGACATTTCTCGGAATGACCGTTTTAAAGATCTTTACATCCAGATTATCCTTCACCGTCTGAACGACTTCCTGCGAAAGATTTGTCCTTGCATCAAACATAGTGAATACAATACCTTCAACTTTCAGCTTTTCGTTCAGTCGCTCCCGGATCAGATCCACTGTGCCCAGCATCTGTGAGAGTCCTTCTAATGCATAGTATTCGCATTGAATCGGAATAATGACGGAATCTGCGGCTGTTAAAGAGTTGATCGTGAGCAGTGAAAGTGAAGGCGGGCAGTCTATGATGATCTTATCATAACTTTTTTTGACAGAAGACAAGGCTTCTTTTAATCTCGTCTCTCTGTTTTCCTCATCCATCAATTCGATTTCCGCTCCCGCAAGATCTTCCGTGGCAGGAATAACATACAGATCGTCAAAATCCGTCGGAAGAATAACCTCTTTCGCGCCTTTTTCGCCGGAAAGAAGATCATAGACAGAATAATCCACTTCATTCTTACGGATTCCGAGTCCGCTGGTGGTATTTCCCTGCGGATCCATGTCGACTACCAGAATTTTCTTTCCCTTGGCAGCCATACAATCAGAAATGTTGATAGCGGTCGTCGATTTTCCGACTCCGCCTTTTTGATTTGATACAGCTATAATTTTCCCCATTTTTACTCCTGTTTGATTCTTTTCGACCCTTCTCAAAGAATCCGGTATATTATTTTAGCACGCATAATCTATATCGTCCACGATAAAATGTTTCACGTGAAACATTAAAATTTATCTATAATTACCAATCATATAAAGGAATCGTTTTGAATTCTATCTTCTTCTTTATTTCCCACAAGTTTTTTTCTCATCCAAATAAAAGAATTGCTGATTTTCATTCTTTTTCTTCTTCTTAAGCGTCTCCTGCAGAAGACCTCTGAACAGTCCCAAGGAGGTGCCCGCTTGTGTGAGTGTCGGATCCCTTAGGATGCCTTGGCGGAGAACGTATTCATAAAAAGTGCGGGGCGCTTTTTTATTCCGTTGTATAACTATAGATAAAGCGGGAAGGGACGAGGCATAAGCGAAAGAAGAATAGAGAGTGTTTTCCGTCTATATTTTATTAATTATTCAAGAAAACTATTTTCCCTAAAAAGATAGTCGTGTCATTTCCAGTACAAGTAGAATGAGCATTGTTTCACGTGAAACATTTAAATCTGTTTTTAACTCTGGCTTCTTTTTGAAAAGTCGATTGTCGCATTAATAATTCATTTTTTAATAATCTTTTATTTTTAAAGCATGTTAAATACATCCAATGCACACAGTACCAAATCACAAGCCCTCTTGTCCTCTTGAGCGACTTCCGCCAAAGGAGACCGGAGACGCGTATCTACCGGCATGAGCACCTATAAGCATGGGCTCCGGGGGACGACTCGTGAGCGAAAGAGGATAAAGGGTGCACTTTGCTGTAATATTCTTTATTTTTTCAGTCAAGCCAATATTCAACAAATATATAACAATAAAGCATAGGGAGAATGTTTCACGTGAAACATTCTCCCTCTCCAAGAACATCTTTATAAAAAAGCATCTCTTTTTAATGAATCGGCTCCCTAAGCGGCGTCCCCGCCTTCCGCGGAAACTTCTTCGGTGTTTTCCCAACCTTCCTGATCAGCACCAGCGTCCGCCCATTATCACCGATCTCATAGCTGTTAACAGAGATCACGGTCCCGCCCATCGTCCGAATCGCTTTTTCCGCTTTCTTCAGCTCCGATTCTATATTTTCGGACTTATACGCCGCAAATACTCCCCCTGTTTTTACAAATGGCAGGCAGTATTCCGACAATGTAGCCAGATTCGATACGGCTCTTGCTGTAACAATATCATATTGTTCCCGCATATTCACATCATGAGCAGCATCTTCGGACCGCATATGAACGGACTCTATCTGATCCAAATGCAGGCTGTTGATTACCTCCCGGTGAAAATTCACTTTCTTTCCGACGGAATCAAGCAGTGTCACATGCAGCCAGGGGCAGCTTATTTTCAAGGGAATACCGGGAAGACCGGCACCGCTTCCTACATCCAGCAGACTGCCATACTGTTTGAAATCATCAAATTTCAATACAGCAAGACTGTCCGCGTAATGCTTCCAGACTGCCTCCTCAAAATCCGTGATCGCGGTAAGATTCATTACTTTATTCTTTTCTATAAGCAGATCGTGATAAAGCAGAAGCTTATCCAGGCAGTCCTCCGGGACTGCGATGCCGCAGTCCATCAGAGCCCGGTCCAGGATCTGTTTTCTGTCTTTATCCGAATTTGACAGTTCTGTCATTTTCTGAGTCTCCGTTCCTGTGCCCGTTTTTCAAGATAGACCAGCAGTACGGAAATGTCTGCCGGAGAAACACCCGAAATTCTGGAGGCCTGGCCGATACTGGAAGGCCGGAATTGATCCAGTTTTTGAATAGCTTCCAGGCGAAGGCTCCCGACCTCTTTATAATCGATGTCCTCCGGGATCCGTCTGGTCTCCATCTTTTTGAAGGCTTCGACCTGTTTTCTCTGTCTTTTAATGTAACCTTCGTATTTGATTTCAATATTGACCTGTTCTCTGACATCCTTTGGAAGTTCCGGTCTGCCCGGATCAAGCGGCGCAAGGAGATCATAAGTCAGTTCCGGTCTTCGTATAAGTTCTGCCACGGTAAATCCCGCGCCGGTCACGATACTTCCGTTGTCGGAAAGGAACCTGTCAAGTTCACTGCTGTGCGGTATTTTAGTCTTTTTTACGCGTTCCGTCTCGGCAGCGATCTGTTCCTTTTTCAGCAGCAGCGCGTCGTACTGTTCTTTTGAAATCAGTCCGGCCTGATAGCCTTTTTCCCGGAGTCTCAGATCCGCGTTGTCCTGCCGGAGCAGCAGACGATATTCTGCGCGGGAAGTCATCATACGGTATGGTTCCAGATTTTCTTTTGTGACAAGATCGTCCACAAGGACTCCCAGATAACCCTCGGATCTGTCAATGGTGATAGCTTCTTTTCCGAAGAGATACTGTCCCGCATTGATTCCTGCCAGCAGTCCCTGTGCAGCTGCTTCTTCGTATCCGGAGCTGCCGTTGAACTGTCCTCCGGCGAAAAGCCCGTGAATATTTTTAAATTCCAGGGTATTCTTCAGCTGTCTCGGATCGATGCAGTCGTATTCGATCGCATAGGCGGGTCTTACGATATGCGCATTCTCAAGGCCGGGGACCGAACGATACATTCTGACCTGGACATCCTCCGGCATAGAGCTACTCATACCGTCAATATATACTTCATTTGTGTACCGGCCTTCCGGTTCAATAAAGACCTGGTGATGATCCTTTTCGGCGAAACGGACGACCTTGTCTTCAATGGAAGGACAGTATCTCGGTCCCGTTCCGTGGATCACGCCGGCGTACAGCGGAGAGCGGTCCAGATTTGCCCGTATGATCTCATGCGTTTCCGGTGTTGTATTTGTCAGATAACAGGGGACCTGTTCGATCTGGACGTCCGAGGGATCCGTTGAAAATGAAAACGGCTCGACCGGCACGTCTCCGGGCTGAATCATCATTTTGGAAAAATCAATGGTTCTTTTATCGATTCTCGCCGGAGTTCCTGTCTTGAAGCGCACCAGCTTGATGCCGTTCTTTACAAGAGAGTCCGACAGATAGTTTGCGGGCAGAAGACCGTTCGGGCCGGAATTGGTACTGACGTCTCCGTATATGCAGCGGGCTTTCAGATAGACCCCCGTACACAGGATCACAGCACCGGCATGATACACCGCTCCGGACCGCGTCTTAACGCCTTTTACTGTTCCGTCCTCTACGATCAGTTCCGAAACTTCTCCCTGTGTGATCAGAAGGTTTTCCTGATTTTCAAGGACCTTTCTCATGGAGCGGCTGTATTCCTGTTTGTCGGCCTGTGCCCGGAGAGAATGGACCGCCGGCCCTTTGGAGCGGTTCAGCATCTTGGACTGGATAAAGGTCTTGTCTATATTTTTAGCCATCTCTCCGCCGAGAGCATCGATCTCTCTCACGAGATGTCCTTTCGAGGTTCCGCCGATATTGGGATTGCATGGCATAAGAGCGATCGAGTCCACGCTGACGGTGAATATGACCGTCTTCAGGCCTCTTCTCGCACAAGCAAGCGCTGCTTCGCAGCCGGCATGGCCAGCCCCCACAACGACCGCATCAAATGTTTCTTCCTGTCTGTATTCACTCATATTACTTTCCCATGCAGAATTTGCTGAAGATCTCATTGATCAGATCTTCTCCGATCTCTTCCCCGATGATCGTCCCGAGAGAGCGGTAGGCGTCCATGAGATCCACCGTAAAGACGTCTTCCGGCATTCCGGTTTCAATTGACTCCAGAACCAGTTTCAGACTTTCGATCACATCCGAGAGAGCAGCTTTGTGACGCTCGTTAGTTATGTAAACCTGTTCATTGAACCGAACTTCTCCTCCAAGAAACAGATCCAGAACATACTCCCGCAGCTGTCCGATCCCGTAATTTTCCTTTGCGGAGACGGAGATGACCGGGGCGTCCGCAACTGCACTCACATCGGATTCCTTTATTCTCTGTTTGAGATCCGATTTGTTCAGAAGAACGATCATCTGCCGTCCGGACAGCTGTTCAAGAAGATCTTTGTCTTCCTGTGAGAACTCTGATGCAGCGTCCAGTACATACAGGATCAGATCCGCATTTTCAGCACATTTCAGCGCTTTTTCCACGCCGATTTTCTCAATCACATCTTCTGTTGTGCGGATGCCGGCCGTATCCATGATCCGGAGGGGCAGGCCGCCGATCGATACAGTCTCCTCGAGAACATCTCTCGTCGTTCCCGCAATTTCCGTGACGATCGCCGTATCGGTCCCGCTCAGGACATTCATCAATGTCGATTTTCCGACGTTCGGGCGCCCGAGGATCACCGTGGCAATTCCTTCGCGCATGATCTTCCCGTCATCGGAAGTGCGGTAAAGCGATTCCAGTTCTCTC
The DNA here is from genome assembly GCA_015057835.1 of Lachnospiraceae bacterium. GTDB lineage: Bacteria > Bacillota > Clostridia > Lachnospirales > Lachnospiraceae > Chordicoccus. The sequence continues at coordinate 17,497 of SVDL01000002.1, read as the reverse complement.
AGGATCGGCTGCAGTTTACTGTATAATTCATCCCCATAGCCGGTCAGATCATAATGTTCGGGGTCATCCAAAGCCGCTTCAATATAGGCGGTTTCATAGAGGATCTTTTCGCGGCAGGAGAGTACCGCATCCCTGACCGACCCCTTCAGCTGGCTGACAGCACTCTTTTCGGCGTACTCATTGTCGGCGCTGATGAGATCCATAACCGCTTCCGCCTGTGTGAGATCGATCCGTCCGTTTAGAAACGCTCTTTTCGTAAACTCACCCGGCTCCGCGGGACGAACACCGTTTCGAAGGACTGCCCGGAGGACTTTCCGCACTACGAAAATACCGCCGTGGCAGTTGATCTCCACGATATCTTCCCGCGTATATGTTGCCGGGGCGCGCATAACGCTCACCAGGACTTCATCCAGCATCTCCCCGTCTTCACAGATCGTCCCGTAGTGGATCGTATGGCTTTTGACGTTCGCGAGCTTTTGGCCGCTGCGGCTGAAAAACAGCCGGTCTGCAGCCGCGATCGCATCGGGGCCGGAAATGCGCACGATTCCGATTCCACCGGGCGAGATTCCGGTCGAAACAGCGGCGATCGTATCTTCATTATAATAAAGATCGGACATATACGTTAGTTCCCCTATCCTGCACGCAGCTTAGAGCCATGACGACATGTGCAAGCCTTCACCGGCTGTCATCTGTTTTGTCAGCGCATGGCACATTGCTGACGCGCAAAATGAGACTGCCACAGATCATGCAGCAGTCTCATGTCATTCTCAATAATTCTTTTTCGGTGCGACAACGACCCGACGGAACGGTTCCTCACCCTCACTGTACGTCTCCACAAAGCGGTTGCCCTGCAGAGCGGAGTGAATGATCCTTCGCTCGTACGGATTCATCGGCTCAAGAACTACAGAGCGTCTCGTTCTCTTTACTTTTCCGGCGATGTTTCTCGAAAGGCTTTCCAGCGTTTCTTTCCTGCGTTTTCTGTATTCTTCCGTATCCAGTTTCACGCGTACGTATTCGCCCTGATTCTTATTGACAACAAGACTCGTGAGATACTGCAGAGAATCCAGTGTCTGGCCTCTCTTGCCGATCAGGATCCCCATCTCTTCGCCGGCAAATTCACAGTTAAGGCACCCGTTTTCCGGATCATAAGTGATCTTCTGATCAACTTCCATCTCCATAGAGCGGAAGACATCCCTGAGAAATGTTTCCGCATCCTTTTTCATCTGTTCGATTTCTTCTTCCGTGCGGACGGGAACTTCTTTTTCCGGCTTCGGAACAGAAGGCGCGTGGTATTCCACAGTTTCTTCTTTTTCCTCCGCGCGTTCAAAGCGGTCATTTTTGTTTTTGCGGTCATTTCCGCGGCCACGTCTGTTTCTGCGGTTTCTGCCTTCACGTCTTTCTTCCCGTTCCGGCTTGTCAGCATATGTAATTCCTGCTTTTTCCGCCGCTTCCGCAGCTGCCCTTGCGCGGGCTTCAATTTCATCGAGGGTCTTGATTCTCGGTTTTCCGGAAAGATCTTCTTCTTTTTTCTCCTCCGGAATCCTGTTTTCTTCTTTTACTCCGGCATCCGTCTCTTCCGGAGCTTCTTCTCTCACTCTCGCGCGGATCACGGCGTCTCTGCTGCCGATTCCGAAAAAGCCGTTGCTGCCTTCCGTATCGACGATGTAATCCAGATGATCGCTCGTGACTCCGAATTCTATGCTGGCGGCAGTGATCGCCGCCTCCTTCGTCTTTGCAGTAAATGTTCTGTATTCCATGATATATTTATTCTCCATGTACGGATCCGGAGCGGCAGACGCTCCTAAATCCGTTCACAAATCATTTCTTCTTATGGGATTCCTCATAGCGCCGCACCATGTTGGCTTTTTCGGCAAGACTTCCCGGTTTGTAGTTCGCGTCTCCGCCGGTCATGGCATTTTTGTCCAGATCTACCTTTTTGTCGATTTCAAGACGGCGGACGCTGCGGTTGGCTTCCTGCGTGATCTTCTGAGCCGGAAGTCCCTGTTTTTCTCTCTTCTTTGCTGCTTTTTCCTTGTTCTTTTCGATGATGGCGCTGATATCTTCTTTATCCAGATGTTTGTTGATGATCACCTGCTGGATCGAACGCACCACGGCACCGGCGATCCAGTAAATACCGATACCGACAGGAAGCGTGAAGCAGAAGACCGCGGACATGATAGGCATCACGGTATTCATGGATCTCATCTGCGCTTCCATGCTGCCTGCTTCCGCATTTTTGGAATCCTTTGCCTGCGGCATCAGTTTAAAGTTGAGGACCTGTGTCACGTAAGCGAGGATCGGGATCAGAATGGCGGCAAATACAAGCAGCCATGTCCTCGCGCTGAGCGCGGAACGGAAGATCACGACCGGAGAGTCCGAAATATTGAGACCGAGGAAGCTGGTCACTTTTCCGACATAATTATGGGCATCTGTGAGGACCTGAGAAAAGGTGGAAGCGCCCTTGTCTGAAAGCAGTGTGCTCCACTGGGAAGAATTCAGGTTGTAAAGAGTATCGATGATCTGGTTTTTCGTTCCGTCTCCGAAATTTCTGGTGACGGAAGCTTCATTCAGACTGGTGACAAATTTGCTGAAAAAGTCGGCGAAACCGGTGGTCTCGGCGACGACGGAAAGCTGATTTCTGATCAGGGTAATATATCCCGGAATTCTGTAGATAACCTGATAAAGAGCGAAAAGAACAGGCATCTGGATCAGAAGCTGTACACAGGATCCGGCGGCATTGACGCCGTATTTCTGATAGACAGCCTGAATCTCTTCATTCTGTCTCTGCATGGAATCCTGATCTTTTTTATTTTTATATTTCTCCTGGATCTTTTTGATCTCAGGGGACATGATGGCCTGCAGTTTTGAAAAACGCTGCTGTTTTACCTGCAGAGGCGTCATGAGAGCGTAGATAACGATGGTGAAGATGATGATCGCCACGCCGACGTTCGGGAAACCGACGGCATTCAGCAGATTGAAAATACCATCCATAAGATAACCGAGCAGGACGGCGATCCACTTGACGATCGGCATCGTACTCTGTGTCAAAATGATCAAAGTAAAACCCTCCTGGTATACTGATTACGGTACGGGATCGTATCCCCCGTGCGAAAACGGATTGCACCTGAGAATACGCCATATGGCGAGCAGGCTTCCCTTCCATGCGCCATATTTTTGAATCGCTTCCAGACCATATTGCGAACAACTCGGGATATACGGACATTTTGTCCCTTTGTATGGAGAAATATACTTCTGATAAAAACGGATCCCTGCTATCAAAAACTTTTTCATTTTATTTCTTCCATATCAGCAGCTTTCAAAACATGCTGCCCCCTGGCAAGACATAAAAGAGCACTCCTTATTTCTTCATAAGTCGTGCCCTTCGCCTTTACCCTTGCGATTACTACGAAATCATATCCTGATCGGAATTCATCCTCGCTCAGACGGTAGCTTTCCCGAATGAGCCTTGTAATTCTGTGCCGGATAACGCTGTTCCCGACTTTTCTGCTTACAGAGATTCCAATTCTGTTTATGCTTTTATTATTGGGAAGAACATATAAGACGAGCAGTCTGTTTGCTTTCGATTTTCCCTCTCTGTAAACCTTCGAAAAATCTTCCTGTCTCTTTAAGCTTTCGCTTCGTTTCATGGATTATGCGGAAATTCTCTTTCTGCCTTTTGCTCTGCGTGCGGAGAGAACTTTGCGTCCGCCTGCCGTAGCCATTCTTGCGCGGAATCCGTGAACTCTCGCATGGACCTTTTTCTTCGGCTGATAAGTCATTTTCATAATCGATCACACCTCCTTATTTAACTTTCGTATTTTTTTCAGAAGCACGGAGGAACCAGGGATCAATCTGTTCCGAAAATATCTAATCTGCTCCTGAAGAAACATCTTACTTTATTTTGACAATAAATAACTAAACAGTTCCGCATTTTCGCAAAACCGCTTTCCTATTATATCTGTCAAAATCCCGCTCGTCAAGCGGGTTTTCAGCACTTCTACATCTTGCATAGGGTACGAAAACCGACCACAAAATAAGGTATTCTTTTCCGATGCGGAATTTCATTTCTGATTGACATAATTATTTTCCACATTTTGTGAATAACCTGTGGATAACCTGTCTGAAAACGGTGAATAATTTATTTTCTAACTTCGTTTTTTCTTGAAAATCCATTTTTCAGAGCGGTGGTTATCTTCAAAAAGTTATGAACAATCATAACAATAATTCTGCTGTTATGTTTCCGAGTTATGGAAACCTCCTTTTTTCGTGATTGATAAAAAAGGGGTTTTACTTTATGATTATTATTCAGGAGCGTACATCAAAAATGGATGATTATATATTTCTAAAAGAAAACTGGCCGGCGATCCTTGAGAAGATCAAAGAAGACTATGCGCTGACAAATGTCTCCTTCAACACCTGGATCATGCCCCTTTCCATACAGCGTGTGGAAAACGGATGCGTCACATTCCTCGTCCCGGACGGGGATATTGCTATTAATATTCTTACCAGAAAATATACTCTTATTATTAAAGTAGCAATTGAGGAAGTGACGGGACTCTCTCTCGATATCCGCTATGTCTCCCCGGACAGCACACCGGAGAAAGAAGAGAAGCAGGACGCCATCGAGAGCGCTATTGCGCGCGCCAATCTCACGCAGAAGTATACCTTCGATACTTTTGTCGTCGGCAGCAACAACCAGTTCGCGAACGCGGCTTCGATCGCAGTTGCAGAAGCTCCCGGCGAGGTCTATAATCCTTTATATCTCTATTCCGACAGCGGACTTGGCAAGACGCACCTTATGCAGTCGATCTGCCACTATATTATAGAAAATAATCCCGGACTCCGGGTCCTCTATGTGACCAGCGAATCGTTCACCAACGAACTGATCGAATCGCTGCGCCGCAAGACCATGCAGGAATTCCGTGACAAATACCGCAAGATCGATGTTCTTGCGATCGATGATATCCAGTTTATTATAGGAAGAGAATCGACACAGGAAGAATTCTTCCACACTTTCAACACGCTTTACGGAGCCAAAAAACAGATCATCGTATCCTCCGATAAACCGCCGAAGGATATGAATATTCTGGAAGACCGCATTATGTCCCGGCTTGAGATGGGACTCATCGCGGATATTTCCCTGCCGGATTATGAGACCCGCATGGCCATTCTCCGCAGAAAAGAGGAACTGGAAGGATTCTATATCGATGACGCTGTCCTCGATTACATCGCTTCCAACGTAAAGTCCAATATTCGTGTTCTGGAAGGCTGCATCAACCGTATCAAAGCAAAAAAACGTTTTGAAAATAAAGACGTTGATCTGAGTACAGCTGAGATCCTCCTGGCAGACCTCATTTCCCCGCAGACAGAAAAAGTCATTACGCCGGAAATGATCATTGACGTGACGCTGGAACATTTTCAGATTTCCGAGGAAGAACTTTTCAGTGAGCGCAGAAATTCAAAATACGCTTATCCGCGGAAGATCATTATGTATCTCTGCCGCGAACTGACTTCCGAATCGCTCCAGTCTATTTCCCTGCTTCTGCACAGGAAGGATCACACGACAGCGATCAACGCCATTAACAGCATAGAAAAAGAACTGAAGATCTCCGAAGAGACGAGACGGGATGTCAATGTGATAAAGAAGAAGCTTAATTCCATTCTCTGAAATCCACATTCATCCACCGCATTTTCCGGATCCTGTCCTGTTTTCCAAACCGGTATGTGTATGGATTTTTCCAGTATTTAAGGGCTTCCGGAAAGTTATGCACAAATCCACACCGCCTACGAAGACGACTACGGATTTAATATTATTTATTTATTATGCGCGTGCGCGCACGGCCCCCGGGCTGAAAGGAGTATGACGACATGAAGATCATATGTGCAAAAAATGATTTACAGAAAAGCATCAACATCTCGATGCGGTCGGTCCCGGTTCACACGACGATGCCGATTCTGGAATGCATTATGATCAATGCAAGAAAAGGCGTGATCCGTTTTACGACCAATGACACGGAACTCGGAATCGAAACGATCGTTCCGGGAACGATCGCCGAAGAAGGATCCGTCGCTGTCAATGCGAGGATGCTGTTCGAGATCATCCGGAGACTTCCGGACGACGACGTCATTTTCGAAGTGGATGTCAACAAGAGCATCCGCATCGTCTGCGGAAAATCCCATTTCAACCTGGCGGGAATGAGCGGCCACGACTTCACTTATCTTCCGGAAATTGAGAAGGAAGACTGCATTTCCATCTCTCAGTTCTCTTTGAAGGAAGTGATCCGTCAGACGATCTTCTCCATCGCCCCGAATGAGAATAACAAGATCATGACCGGCGAACTGTTCCGAATCCGCGGGGACGGCTTTCAGATCGTCTCGCTCGACGGCCACCGCATTTCCATCCGCAATACCAGGCTGCGCGACATCTACAGCAATAAGAAAGTTATTGTGCCCGGAAAATCTCTGATCGAGATCAGCAAGATCTTAAGCGATTCCATCGACGATATGGTCGGAATCTATTTCTCGGACAATCACATCGTGTTTGAGATGGAAAATACGACTGTTGTGTCGAGACTGATCGAAGGGGAGTACTTCAAGATCGACAGCATGCTCTCCAGCGATTATGAGACGAAGATCCGGGTGAACAGAAAAGAGCTGATCAGCTGTATCGACCGCTCCACGCTGTTCGTCAAGGAAAATGACAAGAAACCGATCATTTTCGATATCAAAGACGGATATATGAAACTGTTCATCGAATCGACCATCGGATCCATGGAAGAGGATATCGATATCGATAAAGAAGGCAAGGACATGATGATCGGCTTCAATCCGAAATTCCTTCTCGACGCGCTCCGCGTGATCGATGAGGAGACGGTGACGCTTTATATGGTCAACCCGAAGGCTCCCTGCTTCATCCGCAACGAGGAAGAAGATTATATTTATATCATTCTTCCGGTCAATTTCATCAGATAATTCTTTTAAAAATGAGAACGTTAAAGCTGAAATCGGAATATATTACTTTGGGACAGCTGCTCAAAGCCATGGATTTTGCGCAGGACGGCGTGGACGCCAAATACAGGATCCGGAACGGCGAAGCCAGCGTCAACGGAGAAGTGGAGACGCGGCGCGGCAGAAAGCTGTATGACGGGGATATTGTCGCCATTGACGGGCAGTCTGTCCGGGTTAAGCAGTAAATGTATATTGAATTAATTGATCTGCTGAATTTCAGAAATTATGAGAGGCAGACGATAAAACTCGATCCCGGCGTTAATATTTTCTACGGAAACAATGCGCAGGGAAAAACCAATATTCTGGAGGCAGTATACCTTGCCGGGACCACGAGGTCCCACAAGGGAAGCAAGGACCGGGAGATGATCCGGAAGGGGGAGGAAGAGAGCCACATCCGAATGGATCTCGTCCGCTCCGGGATCCGGCACCGCGTGGATCTGCACCTTCGGAAAAACCGATCCAAGGGAATCGCCATCGACAGGATTCCCGTCAAGAGGGCCAGTGAGCTGTTCGGCATCGCCTCCCTGGTCTTTTTTTCACCGGAAGATCTGAATATTATTAAAAACGGGCCGTCGGCGAGGCGCAGATTCATCAACTTTGAACTGTGCCAGCTCGACAAGGTCTATCTGAATGTGCTGGGGGAATACTCCCGGTGCCTTATGCAGCGCAATAAACTCCTGAAAGATATGGAAGATAATCCCGGACGGACGGCGGAACTGGACGTCTGGGATGAGCAGCTTCTCCGCTACGGGACGGAAGTGATCCGCCGCAGGGCTTCCTTTATTGCGTCCATGAACGAAAAAACGGAGGAGATCCACAGAGAGCTTACGGACTCCCTCGAGACACTTCTTCTCAAATATGAGCCGAGTACGACGGAAAATGCATTTGCCGTCGATCTTGCCATGTCGAGGGAAAGGGATCTTCGGTACGGAGAGACCCACGTCGGTCCCCACAGAGATGACGCGGCGGTTCTGATCAACGGCATGGATTCGAGAGTATACGGTTCACAGGGGCAGCAGCGCAGCGCGGCGCTGTCACTGAAACTTGCGGAGATCCGCATGATCCGCGAACACACCGGAGATACCCCGGTGCTTCTTCTTGACGACGTCCTGTCCGAACTGGACAGCAGCCGCCAGAATCAGCTCCTCGGGAGCATTAAGGGGATCCAGACCCTCATCACCTGCACCGGGCTCGATGATTTTGTGCAGAATCATTTTGAGGCCGATACGGTATTTCACGTCGTGAATGGGCATATCGCACAAAATGACTGACGGAGCATTTTCTGCTTCGTTTTTGTCTGTCAAATAGGGGCATTCGCTCCTCAATTTATTCTCCATTTCAAAACTGTAATATTAATAGGAAGAAATTTTTCAGATTATAAAGAAATCTGACGAATTTTGTGGTATACTTTTGTAAATATTGTTTATTTCGAGAAGATATATTTTTAAGAAAAATGAAGACGTTGCCAGAACATCTTCGGAGGACTCAATGGGAACAGAACAGCAGGATTACGGCGCAGATCAGATTCAGGTATTAAAAGGTCTTGAAGCAGTAAGAAAACGTCCCGGTATGTATATCGGAACGACATCCCTACGCGGACTGCATCACCTTGTTTATGAGATCGTTGACAATTCGGTGGATGAGGCTCTCGCGGGCTTCTGCACACATATCAGTGTAACAATTGAAAAAGACGGATCCGTGACGGTCCGTGACGACGGACGCGGCATTCCGGTCGGCGTGAACCACGAGACCGGCAAAAGCGCGGTGGAAGTCGTATTTACCATTCTGCACGCCGGCGGAAAATTCGGCGGCGGGGGCTACAAAGTCTCCGGAGGACTGCACGGCGTCGGCGCGTCCGTCGTCAACGCCCTGTCCGAATGGCTGGAGGTGCAGGTCTTTAACGAAGGGAAAATCTATCAGCAGCGCTATGAGCGGGGCATCGTGATGTATCCCCTGAAAGTCGTGGGCGAGTGCACGGAAGAAGAGAGGGGAAGTCTTGTGCGGTTCTTCCCTGACAGGGAGATCTTTGAGGATATCGTATTTGACTTTGATACTCTGAAACAGAGACTCCGCGAGATCGCATTTCTGACGAAGGGACTGCGCATCACGCTCCGGGATGAGAGGGAAGAGACTCCGCGCGAGCGCATTTTCCACTATGAGGGCGGCATCAAGGAATTCGTGCAGTACCTCAACAGAAGCAAATCTTCGCTGTATCCGGACGTCATTTACTGTGAGGGAGAAAAAGACGGCATCGCGGTCGAGATCTCGATGCAGCACAACGATTCCTACACGGAAAATATCTACGGCTTCGTCAACAATATCACGACGCCGGAGGGAGGCATGCATGTGGAAGGTTTCCGCACCGCTCTCACAAAGACGTTAAATGACTACGCGCGCAAGAACAAGCTTCTCCGGGACAATGAGCCGAATCTCTCCGGTGAGGATATCCGGGAGGGACTTACGGCAGTTATTTCCGTCAAGATCGAGAATCCGCAGTTTGAGGGACAGACAAAGCAGAAGCTTGGCAATTCCGAGGCGAGAACGGCGGTCAACAAGATCCTCTCGGATAATCTTGAGATCTATCTCGAACAGAATCCTTCCGTAGGGAAGACGATCGTTGAAAAATCCGTTCTCTCACAGCGCGCGAGAGAAGCGGCAAGAAAAGCGAGAGAGATGACCCGGCGCAAGACCGCCCTGGACGGCATGTCTCTTCCCGGAAAACTTGCGGACTGCGTCGAGAAGGATTCCAGCCAGTGCGAGATCTTTATCGTCGAGGGCGATTCCGCAGGCGGTTCCGCAAAGACGGCGAGAAACCGCCGCACACAGGCGATCCTGCCGCTCCGTGGAAAGATCCTGAATGTGGAAAAGGCGAGGCTCGATCATATTTACGGCAACGCGGAGATCCGCGCGATGATCACGGCTTTCGGAACCGGTATCCACGAGGATTTCGACATTTCCAAGCTCCGCTATGACAAGATCATTATCATGACGGATGCCGATGTCGACGGCGCGCACATCGCGACGCTCATGCTGACGTTCCTGTACCGCTTCATGCCGGAGCTGATCCGGACGGGCCATGTCTATCTCGCCCAGCCGCCGCTCTATAAGGTGGAAAAGAACCGCAAGGTGTGGTACGCCTACAACGACGCGCAGCTCGAAGAGATCATGCAGGAGATCGGCCGCGACAGCAGCAATAAGGTCCAGCGCTACAAAGGTCTCGGAGAGATGGACGCGGACCAGCTCTGGGAGACCACCATGGACCCCGAAAAGAGAGTCCTCCGCCGCGTCACCATCGACGACGCGCAGTCCTCGGAGATCGATCTGACCTTTACGACCCTTATGGGGGACAAGGTCGAGCCCCGCAGGGAATTTATTGAAGAAAATGCGAAGTATGTGACAAATCTGGACGTATAAACAGACAGTAAGGATGACATATGGACGATAAAATTTTTGACAGAATCCATGACGTTGATCTGAAAAAGACCATGGAGACCTCGTATATTGATTACGCGATGAGCGTTATCGTAGCGAGAGCGCTTCCGGATGTCCGGGACGGTCTGAAACCCGTCCAGCGGCGCGTTCTGTACTCCATGATCGAACTCAATAACGGCCCCGACAAGCCTCACAGAAAGAGCGCCCGTATCGTAGGCGATACGATGGGTAAATACCACCCCCACGGAGACAGCTCGATCTACGGCGCCCTGGTCAATATGGCCCAGGACTGGTCGACGAGATATCCCCTCATCGACGGCCACGGCAACTTCGGCTCGGTCGACGGCGATCCGCCGGCGGCGATGCGTTACACGGAAGCCCGTCTCTCCAAAATTTCCATGGAACTTCTCGCGGATATCAATAAAGATACCGTCGATTTCGTTCCGAACTTTGACGAGACGGAAAAAGAGCCCGTGATCATGCCGTCGAGATTTCCGAATCTCCTTGTCAACGGGACGACCGGTATCGCGGTCGGCATGGCGACCAATATTCCGCCGCACAACCTCCGCGAGACGATCAACGCGGTCGTTAAGATCATCGATAATCAGGTAGAGGAAGGCCGCGAGACGTCTCTTGAAGAAGTTATGGAGATCGTAAAGGGACCGGACTTCCCGACCGGCGCGGAAATCATCGGAAGACGCGGGATCAATGACGCCTACCGCACCGGAAAGGGAAAGATCAGAGTGCGCGCCGTCACACGGATCGAGACGCTGCCGAACGGCAAATCCCAGATCCTGGTCTCGGAACTGCCCTATATGGTCAACAAGGCGAGACTGATCTCCGCCATCGCCGATCTCGTAAAAGACAAGAAGATCGACGGCATTACGGCGCTGAACGATCACTCCAGCCGCGAGGGCATGGAGATCTGCATCGAGCTCCGGCGCGACGTCAACGCCAACATTATCCTCAAACAGCTGTTCAAGCACACGCAGCTTGAGGATACCTTCGGCGTGATCATGCTGGCTCTTGTGGACGGCCAGCCGAAGATCCTGAATCTTCTGGATATGCTCACGTGCTATCTGAAGCATCAGGAAGAGGTGGTCACCCGCCGCACAAAATATGATCTCAATAAAGCCGAGGAGAGGGCCCACATTCTGGAAGGCCTGCTCATCGCCCTTGACAATATCGACGAAGTGATCCGCATTATCCGCGGATCCGAGAACGTGCAGACCGCGAAAGCGGAGCTGTCCGCGAGATTCGGACTCTCCGACGCCCAGGCCCAGGCCATTGTGGATATGCGCCTGCGCGCCCTGACAGGATTAGAGAGGGCCAAGATCGAGGAAGAGTACAGACAGCTCCAGGCGACGATCGAGAAGCTGCGCGCCATCCTCGCGGACCGGAATCTTCTTCTGAAGACGATCCGGACGGAGATCCTTGCCATTTCCGAGAAATACGGGGATGACAGAAGAACTTCCATCGGATTCGATGAAGATGACATTTCCATCGAAGATATGATCGCCAATGAGCCGGTCGTGATCGCTGCCACGCAGATGGGCTACGTCAAGAGAATGACGATGGACACGTTCCACGAGCAGAACCGCGGCGGCAAAGGCGTGCGCGGCATGCAGACGATCGAAAATGACTACGTCGCCAACCTCTTTATGGCGACGACCCATCAGGTGATCCTGTTCTTCACAAATAAAGGCCGGGTCTACCGACTTAAAGGCTATGAGATCCCCGAGGCGTCCCGCCAGTCGAGAGGCACGGCTACGGTCAATCTGATCCAGCTCATGCCGGAAGAAAAGGTGACGGCGGTGATCCCGATCGGAGAGATCAACGAGACCGATTATATTTTCATGGCGACGAAGAACGGCGTCATCAAAAAGACCCGGATGTGGGATTTCCGGAATGTGCGGAAAAACGGCCTCGCGGCGATCAATCTCGCCGAGGACGACGAGCTCATCGAAGTCAAATATACGGACGGCGACAGGGATGTTTATATCGCCACGAAGAAAGGCCAGTGCATCCGCTTCCATGAAAGAGACGTGCGTCCGATGGGCCGCGCCGCGGCAGGCGTGAGAGGCATCCGTCTGAGAGAAGGCGATACGGTCATCGGCATGCAGATCGACACACAGGGCGAGTACATGCTGGTCGTCTCCGAAAACGGTCTCGGCAAGCTCACGGCGATGGAAGGGTTCCCGGTGCAGCACCGCGGCGGCATGGGCATTAAGTGCCACAACGTCAATCAGAAGACCGGCGATCTTGTGAGCATCAAGGCCGTCAATCTGCAGGATTCGGCGATGATGATCACCACGGAGGGCATTCTGATCCGGTTCCCGTGCAGCTCGATCTCTATTCAGGGAAGAATCACTTCCGGCGTCAAGCTGATGAATCTTGCGGAAAATGTCACGGTGGCAGGCGTCGCCAAGGTGACGATCCCCGATGATGAGGATCCGGAAGATGAAGGGGACGCTCCGGCGGAAAATGAAGCCGAAAACAGTGAAGAAGAGATCGTTCCGGAAGAGAGTTCAGAAAATACAGTTGACGGGGAAGACGTAAAATAAGAAAATATTTTATGATATATGCATAAATACAGAGGAATATGCATTTGTCCGGCATCAGTTTAAAGGGTTAAAGGAAAAACGCTATGGCAGAGGAAAACAGAAGGCCGAGAGGCAGAGAGAAAAATGTCACCGGTGAGGGAAAAGGTCTCAAAAAGAGGGGCGAGGGACTCGGCACGGGTCCGGTCGGCTCGAAAGACGGTTATGCGGGCAAGCTTTCCGCGCAGGACAGAGATCTTTTATCCTCCCTGCTGAGCGGCTCGATGGGCGGCGGCAGCTCCCAGCAGAATGTGGGAATGTCCGATCTCATGAGCCTTTTCGGGGGCGGAGGCGGCACGTCCGCAGGCAGCGGCAGCAGTTCCCAGCAGAACGTGAGCATGCAGCAGATCGCGCAGCTTCTCGGCGCGCAGAACAGCAGTTCGTACAGTTCGCAGCAGAATATCGGCGTAGAAGATATCATGTCGATCCTGAGTGCCGCGCAGTCCGGACAGTCTTCTCACGGGACGTCCCACCCGCAGCAGTCCGCTGCACCCAGCACGGTCCAGAATATCCTGGGCGGCGGGTCCCAGCACAGCAGCAGCCAGAGCCCGCTTGAGAGCCTTCTCGGCGGAGGATCCCAGCAGAGCAGCGGTCAGAATCCGCTGGGCAGCCTTCTTGGCGGCGGCAGCTCCCAGCAGAGCCATCAGAGCGGATCCGGCAATATTTTCGGAAGCGGAACGTCTTCGCAGACTTCCCATTCCTCTTCGCAGCAGAACCAGGGAGGGCAGAATCTGCTCAGCCTGGGCGGCCAGGGAAGCGGCGGATCCGGCGGCGGAACGGCGGGATTTGGCGGCGGAAAGCGCAGAGGAAGCTGCCTGACCTATATCATTCTCCTTGTGATCGCTTTCTTTGTCCTCAGTTTCCTTATGAGAAGCTGCAGCGGAGGCGGCGGAGGCAGCATTTCCGAGACGCCGCAGACACCGGCTGTGACCGCAGCGCCGACAGCAACGGCTGCCCCGACAGCAGTGCCGACGGAAGCACCTGTGCAGCAGAACACAGCGGCTGCGCAGAATGCATATAACCAGTACTATAACGGGGGCACCGCTTCCTATACGGAATGGGGGAATGCGTCAGGAAATACCTCCTCCGCTTCGGAGACCGTTGCATCCGACGCCAGGGAAAAGCGCACGCAGATCCTCGGCGGAGGACAGGACACGGTCACGATCATGGTCTACATGTGCGGCACCGACCTCGAGTCGAGGAGCGGCATGGGCACCTCCGATCTCATGGAGATGACAAAAGCCAATATCGCCGATAATGTCAACCTGATCGTATTTACCGGCGGATGCTCGAAATGGAACAACTCCGTTGTCTCCAGCAGCGTCAACCAGATCTACCAGGTGAAGACCGGCGGTCTCGCGCGCCTTGTGGATAACGCGGGCACAGCCGCGATGACGAGCCCGTCGAACCTCAGCTCCTTTATCAAGTGGTGCGCCGAGAATTTCCCGGCGAACCGGAACGAACTGATCCTCTGGGACCACGGTTCGGGTTCCGTTGCCGGCTACGGCTACGACGAAAAGAATAAGAATTCCGGATCCATGTCCCTCGCGGGCATCAGCAGCGCCCTCAAGGACGCCGGCGTGACCTTTGATTTCATCGGCTTTGACGCCTGCCTCATGGCGACGGCGGAGACCGCGATCATGCTGGATCCCTACGCGGACTATATGATCGCCTCGGAAGAGACGGAGCCCGGCGTCGGCTGGTATTACACCGACTGGCTGACCGCGCTTTCCGCGGATACATCCCGCCCGACGCTTCAGGTGGGCAAAGATATCGTCGATACGTTTGTGAATACCTGCGCGAGAAAATGCCAGGGCCAGAAGACGACGCTTTCCGTGATCGATCTCGCGGATTATTCGGCGACGGTCCCCGTAAAGCTGAACGCATTTTCCCGTTCGATCAGTAAGATGATCACGGAAAAACAGTACCAGCAGGTCTCGGAAGCGAGATATAAGACGCGTGAATTTGCCACGAGCTCCAGGATCGACCAGGTAGACCTTGTGGATCTCGCCCTGAAAATGGGAACTCCCGAGGGCAAAGAGCTTGCAGAAGCGATCCGCGGCGCGGTCAAATACAACCGCACCTCGAACGACATGACCGGCGCTTACGGCTGCGCGATCTACTTCCCGTACCGCCGCACCGAATACGTCGATTCCGCGATCAATACCTACAGCAAGATCGGAATGGACACCGAATACGCGAACTGCATCAAGGAAGTCGCGGGTCTCACGGTCAGCGGCCAGCTGGCAGGCGGAGGATACAGCTCCCCGTTCGGTCAGCTCCTGGGCGGCGGATCCTCTTCTTCGTCCTCGGGCATGAGCAGTTCCGATATCGCCTCTCTTCTCAGCCAGTTCCTCGGCGGGGATTACAGCGGCATGCAGGGATATTCCAGCGAGAATACGGGATTCTTCTCCGGGCGCTCCATGTCGATCGAAGATACCGCGGACTATGTGGCGGAAAATCTGCTCGACACTTCCGAACTTGTGTGGACACAGAATGACGAGGGACAGTACATTCTCTCCATGTCCGAGAAGAACTGGAGCCTTGTCCGCGACATGGATCTCAATATTTTCTACGATGACGGTTTCGGATACATCGACCTCGGACTCGACAATATCTTTGAGTTCGACGAAGAGGGCAATATGATCGCCGACACGGAGAGAACATGGCTCGCGATCAATAAGCAGATCGTCGCCTACTACAGGCTCGATACCGTCGACGACGGCGAGAACTACAAGATCACCGGCCGCGTCCCGGTCCTTCTCAACGGGGAGCGCGCGGATCTGATCCTTGTCTTCGACAACGAGAATCCGAATGGCTATGTCGCCGGCGTTACCTATGAATACGCGGAAGACACAGGTCTCACCCTGATCGGAAAAGTAGCTGTCGCGGAAGCGGACGCCGACGTGCCGTCGGAGGAAGCGGAACTGACGGATCTTAACACAGGCTCGTCCGAGACGGTGGAGACGGATATTACCTCTCTGCGCCAGGGCGACCAGCTTGACTTCATCTGTGATTACTACAGCTATGACGGCCGTTTTGAGGAAGCATACCTCCTCGGAGATCCGATGACCGTCAACGGCGACCTCGTGGTCAGCGATGTGACGCTGCCGGAGGGCGATATCCTCATCACATACCGTCTGACGGATATTTATGATGAAGAATACTGGACGGAAGCGATCAAAAAATAAGTAAATGAAAGATCCTGCGGCGAGGCGGCACTTTGCTGCAGGATTTTTAATTAGTATCCTTAATAAGAAAGCAAAAGGGAGACAGGAAACGTATGGAACTTACCAGTCAGAAAATGAGAAAACTCGCACCGGAACTGGACCCGCTCCGCATCGGATGCGGATGGTCAAAAGAAGATCTGTCAAAACCGCAGATCATTATCGAGAGCACGGCGGGCGACAGCCATCCGGGCAGCGCGCATCTGAACAGACTTGTGGAAGCTGTGAGAAAAGGCGTCGCGGAAGCGGGCGGACACGGCGCGCGCTATTTCTGCACCGATATCTGCGACGGTGAAAGCCAGGGGACGGACGGCATTAATTTCTCCCTGGCGAGCCGTGAAATGATCGCCAATATGATCGAGATCCACGCCAACGCGACTCCGTTCGACGGCGGCGTTTACATTTCCAGCTGTGATAAAGGCATGCCCGGCAATATGATCGGTATGGCCCGCGTCGGCATTCCCTCTATTATGGTCACCGGCGGCACGATGAGCGCCGGCCCGGAACTGCTCACGCTGGAGCAGCTCGGCATGTACAGCGCGAAATACGAGAGAGGCGAGATCGACGAAGCGCGCCTTGACTGGGCAAAATCCAATGCCTGCCCAAGCTGCGGCGCCTGCAGCTTTATCGGAACGGCCTCCACGATGCAGATCCTCGCGGAGGCGATGGGACTTTCCCTGCCCGGTTCCGCTCTTCTTCCCGCTACCAGCCCGGATCTTACGGATTACGCTTACCGCGCCGGAAAACGGGTCGTCGAGATGGTCCTCGAGGGAATGCAGCTCTCCGATATCGTGACGATGGACAGCATTGAAAACGCGATCCTTGTCCACGCCGCGATCTCCGGCAGCACGAACGCGGTCATGCATCTGCCCGCGATCACGAGAGAGTACGGGATCGAGATCGACGGGGATACCTTTGACAGACTTCACCGCGGCGCGCACTATCTCCTGGATATCCGCCCGGCGGGCAAATGGCCGGCAGAGTTCTTCTATTATGCGGGCGGCGTACCGGCGATCATGGAAGAGATCAAACAGCACCTGCATCTGGACGCGATGACCGTCACAGGAAAAACCCTCGGGGAAAATCTCGAGGACCTTAAGAAAAACGGCTTCTATGAGAAGTGCCAGCAGTGGCTTGACAAGGCAAATGAAAAATACGGACTCAGCATCACGAAGGAAGATATCATCCGTCCGTATGACAAAGCCATCGGGACGGACGGCTCCATTGCCG
>SVDL01000021.1:1649-29110 GCA_015057835.1 Lachnospiraceae bacterium | reverse complement strand
AGGAGTGTTCCGCCGTCTTTGCCGGAGACACCGGCCGCTTTTACGCCGTTGCTCTCCATATACTGGACGAGGTCCTTATTTACTTTGTTGAGCACCATCTCCGCGACTTCCATGGTCTTTTCGTCCGTCACGCGCAGGCCTTCCACAAATTCCGGCGTCTGTCCGGACAGCTTCACCCATTTGCTGATCTCCTTGCCTCCACCGTGTACGATGATCGGTTTGAATCCGACCAGCTTAAGAAGCGCAACATCCTGGATCACGCTTTTCTTGAGAGTATTGTCCGTCATAGCGCTGCCGCCGTATTTCACGACGATCTTCTTGCCTGAGAACTCTCTTATATAGGGAAGTGCCTCGATCAGCACATTCGCTTTCTGTACCCAGGATTCCATATTATCTGCCATTTGTCTTCACCTCTGACGCATTTTCCGGCCGCGGGCATCTCCCCGCCCCGGCCGCTGTATTCTATTTATTTTCGTCCTGTTCAGGAGCGGTAGTCGGCGTTGATATCCACATATTCGTGTGTGAGATCGCAGCCCCAGGCGGTCGCTTCCGCTGCGCCGGCATTCATGTCGGCCGTGATCGTGATATCATTTTCCGAGAGGATCCTCGTCGCTTCCTCCTCCGAGTAATCGGCTGCTTTTCCTTTTTCCACGATCTTCAGCTTACCCGCGCGGCTCTCGATCATGATATCGATCATCTCCGGTTCAAACACCGCGCCGGAATACCCGAGCGCGCACAGGATCCTGCCCCAGTTGGCGTCATGTCCTGCGATCGCCGCTTTGGTCAGTGTCGAGGACACGACGGACCGCGCCAGTTTCCTCGCATCTTCCTTGCAGGAAGCGTGCTGTACGTGGCAGCTGAACAGCGCCGTGGCGCCTTCGCCGTCGGACGCGATCTGTTTGGCGAGATACAGGTTGACCTCGTGGAGCACTTCCCGGAAAAGCTGATAATCCGCGTCTCTTTCGCAGATCATTTTATTTCCCGCAAGCCCGTTTGCAAGAAGCAGCACGGTATCGTTCGTCGAGGTATCCCCGTCGACGGAGATCATGTTGTAGGTATCCCGGATATCTTCACTGAGAGCTTCCTGAAGAAGCTCCTTGGAAATGCTCACGTCCGTCGTCAGGAAGGACAGCATCGTGCACATATTGGGATGGATCATCCCGGAGCCCTTGCAGCAGCCGCCCAGTGTGGCGACGGTTCCGTCCGAGAGGGTAAATGTCACCGCGTTCTGCTTTTCAACAGTATCCGTCGTCATGATCGCCTGTGCCGCTTTCGTGCCGGATTCCATGCTCCCGTCCAGCATATCCGCGAGATGACTGATGCCCTCTTCGATCCGGTCGATCGGCAGCTGTGCTCCGATAACGCCCGTGGACCCGATCAGGACCGATTCCGGAGAGACGATCAGCTTCTGCGCGACCGCTTCCGCTGTCCTCTGGCAGTAGGCCATCCCCTCTTCCCCGGTGCACGCGTTAGCGATACCGGAGTTGACGACCACGACCTGAGAAGGCGCTCCGCTCATCACCCGCTCTCTGTCCCAGATCACGGGAGCGGCTTTGACGACATTTGTGGTAAATGTTCCCGCGCAGATGCACGGGACACTGCTCATGATCATGGCCATATCCATCTTATCAGTATTCTTTTTGATTCCTGCCGCGTATCCCGCCGCTTTGAAGCCTTTTGCCGCGGTCACACCGCCTTCAATAATATTGATGATCATCCTCAACTCTCCCTCAAAATGCCATCGGCACTGCGGTAAGTCCTTCCTCCTCCGGAAGTCCGAACATCAGATTCATATTCTGCACGGCCTGACCGGCAGCCCCTTTTACAAGGTTGTCGATGGCCCCCATCATGATCAGTCTGTGTGTCCGCCCGTCAACGCGGAAGCCCGTATCCGCGTAGTTGCTGCCCTTCACGTACCGGGTCTCCGGCACGCGGTCGGTCCCGAGGACCCTCACGAATCTTTCTTCTTTATAATAAGAGTCGTATACCGCCTTCACGTCCTCATAGGAGACATCTTTCTTAAGCGAGGCGTACGCTGTCACGAGAATACCGCGTTCCATCGGAACGAGATGCGGGGTAAAATTCAGCAGGATCTCTCTGCCGGCGGCATATCCCAGCTGATCCTCGATCTCCGGCGTATGACGGTGCGTCGCGACGCCGTACGCTTTGATATTTTCATTGACTTCGCAGTACAGGTTGGCGGTCTTCGCGCCTCTTCCGGCGCCTGTCGTGCCTGATTTCGCGTCGATGATGATCGTATCGGGATCGATCAGTCCCTCTTTGACTGCAGGATAGATCGAGAGAATGCTGCAGGTCGGATAACATCCCGGATTCGCTATGATCCTGGCTTTCCGGATCTCCTCCCGGTTCAGTTCCGGAAGGCCGTAGACCGCCTCGGGAAGATACTGCGGTGAGGGATGGTGAATGCCGTACCACGCTTCATATCTCTCTGCGTTCTTTATTCTGAAATCCGCTGACAGATCAATGATCTTCACCTTGCTTAAAACAGATTCGCAGACAAGAGAAGAACAAAGTCCCTGCGGGGTGGCTGTAAAGATCACATCGGCCGCATCGGAAAGGGCATCCATATCTTCCGCCATGCATTTTTCATCCGCGATCTCAAAGAAGCTTCCGTAAATATCCGGGAACGGCTGTCCCGCATAACTCTTTGATCCCAGCCACACGATCTCCGCGTCAGGGTGATTCATTAGAATTCTGACAAGTTCCGCTCCGGCATACCCGGTCGCACCGATAATTCCGACTTTAATCATAATGATGCTCCTTTTTACGTTCGTGCATCCCATGATACATAAAACAATCCCGTTTGTAAAGTGGATTACTGAACAAATGGTGTATAATTATGCGTTTTAAATGAATATTCATGCATATTAATTCACGTTTTATAAGATTTTACACTTGCATATCCGATGTATATGTTGTATATTTTTTCTCGAAGCCAAAACAGGAGGTTCTTAATTATGAAGAAAAAAGTTGTGCTTGCTTATTCCGGCGGTCTTGACACTACGGCGATCATCCCGTGGCTCATTGAAAATTTTGATTACGAAGTCATCTGCTGCTGCGTTGACTGCGGTCAGGGCAATGAGCTGGACGGACTTGAGGAAAGAGCGAAGCTCTCCGGAGCATCTAAATTATATATAGAAGATATTAACGACGAATTTGCCGAAGAATATATCATGCCCTGCGTACAGGGCGGCGCTGTCTACGAACACAAATACCTTCTCGGCACATCCATGGCCCGTCCGGCTATCGCGAAGAAACTGGTAGAGATCGCCCGCAAAGAAGGCGCTTCCGCGATCTGCCACGGCGCGACCGGCAAGGGAAATGACCAGATCCGCTTTGAGCTCGGCATTAAAGCCCTGGCTCCCGATCTTGACATTATCGCTCCCTGGAGAATGACGGATATCTGGAAATTCCAGTCCCGCGAAGATGAGATCGCCTACTGCCATGAAAAAGGCATTCATCTTCCGTTTGACGCAAGTTCCAGCTACAGCCGTGACCGGAATCTCTGGCACATCAGCCACGAAGGTCTCGAGCTCGAAGATCCGGCTCTCACCCCCAATTACGAACATCTGCTTGTCCTCGGCGTAACGCCGCAGGCGGCTCCGGACGAGGAGACGGAAGTGACGATCGCCTTTGAAAAAGGCGTGCCCGTTTCCGTAAACGGCAAGGAAATGAAGGTCGCCGACGTGATCCGCACTCTCAATGAGCTCGGCGGAAAGAACGGCATCGGCATCGTCGACATCGTTGAGAACCGCGTTGTAGGCATGAAATCCCGCGGCGTCTATGAGACTCCGGGCGGCACCATCCTTATGGAAGCGCACGATCAGCTTGAGGAACTGGTTCTCGACCGCGCGACAATGGAAGTCAAGAAAGATATCGGCAATAAACTCGCCCAGGTCGTCTACGAAGGCAAGTGGTTCACTCCGCTGTGTGACGCGCTCCGCGCTTTCATTGCCTCCACCCAGCAGTATGTGACCGGCGAAGTGAAAATGAAGCTGTATAAGGGCAATATCATCAAGGCCGGATCGACTTCCCCGTACAGCCTGTACAGCGAATCTCTCGCTTCCTTCACGACCGGCGATCTCTATGATCACCACGACGCCAGCGGATTCATCACACTCTTCGGCCTGCCGCTGAAGGTCAGGGCGATGAAGCTCGCGGAAGCCGGGAAGAATAAATAACGATTATTAGTTTCCTTAGCAAAGCATGGGTGTCTCCTCAGGCGCTCGCAACGGAATTCCAAGCTATCTGCTAACTTCGACTTACAAAAAGAGGAATCTTTAAGAGATAGAGCTCTTAAAGATTCCTCTTTTTGAAGTCTTCGTAAGCAGAGGATCTTGTAATTCCTAAAATCGCTCGATAAACGCCTGAGGAGACACCCATAATTCATAGAGCTGCTTATCTGGTAGAAAGAAACGCGTTCTCCCGCTGCCCCGCCTCATTGGTCGGGAAAGTCGCGGCGAATGCCGCTGCTTTTACTTTGGCTGTCGTCCAGTCCTGCATATGTTCGTATACAATGATCTCATTATACAGGAGACTCTCCATAATCGTGTCGTCGTTGCAGGCAAGTCCGTCTTTGATATTCTGCAGCGCGCTTCTGTAGTTTTTTTCCTGGAGATCGCACATCGCGAGGCCGTTATAGGAGGCTGCCGCACAGTTCGGGTTGTCCAGGTATTCACGGTACATCGCGCGCGCATTTGCCGCGTCAGCCATCGCAAGATAGGTCTTTCCGAGGAGCAGGACCGCTCTCTCGTCATTCTGGTTCTGCCGCAGATCTTCGATCAGTTCCGCTTTGGCTTCCTCATAGTTCTGCAGATAATACTGGATCACGCCCATCCCGTAATGGTCGCTCTCCTGCGTCCTTGCCATATCCAGCGCGCGCTGCAGGAAATCCGCCCCGTTCGCATCCATTTTGTGCTCTTTATAGAGCTCATAGATGCTGATGTACATGTTATAATCCGTAGACAGTGCAGCCGCGGACGAAAAATCTTCGCCGGCTCCCTGCGTATCGCCCTCGGACATCTTGATCCTGCCCATCATATAGAGAATATCGGGTTCCTCCTGGGCAGCGATCAGCTCCGCGTACATCTCTTTTGCCTCGGAGACACGCCCCTGCTTCAGCCGGCAGTAGGCGAGATATTTATTCACATCTCTCAGAAATTCGTCTTTCTGTCCTTCGCTGTTCAGGATCGACTTATTAAAAGCGATCGCCGCTTCCGCATAGGATGTCTGCTGGAGGAGAGCGATTCCAAGACCTCTGTAAGATTCCGCAAGATAGCGGTCCTGTGCGATCACGGCCTCAAACCCCGTGATCGCATCGCTGTAACGGCGCTCTGCCAGCGCGGTCTGCGCCTCCTCAAACGCGGCTTTCGGTTCCGATCCGCTGCACCCGGCCAGCAGTATTCCGATGAGAAGAACTGCTGTCAGGGTCAATACTGTTTTTCGGGAGTATTTCATAAACGTCATATTATTTCTGAACCAGATCAAGCGGCGATTCATAAACGCCGTCTGCGATCAGCTCTGCGAAAGCGTCTTTCACGGACTGCTTGTCTTCATGATAAGTCACACCAAACCAGCGGTCTTCGCTCGTCAGTACTTTTACGGCTGCAGTATTGTCCTTAATCATACTGTCGACAGACGTCGGCAGCAGATACTCCGCTTTCATAAAGTCCCCTGCCTTTTCAAGGAATGCCGGGAATCCGTCTTCCAGCGACCGGAGAAATCCCGGGAAGAATCCCCAGAAGTTCATGGAGACCAGGCTGTCCGTGTCGATCGGAATAACTCCGCTTTCCTTCATAACACCGGCGCCGTCCGCTGTTTTTACAATGTTTTTCGTCTCATCGATACCTGTGAGATTTCCTTCCGCATCCTGCAGGCAGATTCCCCTTGTTACGCCGCCGTTGTCGGAAAGCGTATTCTTCAGGATAAAGCTCACCATAGCCATATTATCCCGTCCGTCATCCGCTTTTTCAGGAGTGCTGACAAGATATTCATGGATTGTCTTAAAGGCGCTCTTTCCGTAATAGTCATCGGCATTGATAACGGCAAACGGCTCCTGAATAACATCTTTGGCACACATCAGCGCCTGGGATGTGCCCCAGGGCTTCGTTCTCTCCGGAGGGCAGGTAAATCCATCCGGCAGAGAGTCGATCTCCTGAAATGCGTAAGCCACTTCCGTCTTCCGGGCGACCCTGTCGCCGATGATCCTGCGGAAATCTTCCTCCAGATCTTTCCGGATGATGAAGACCACTTTGTCAAAACCCGCCTCAATGGCATCGTGGATAGAATAATCGATGATCAGCTCCCCGTTCGGGCCTACTGCCTCGAGCTGTTTGATGCCGCCGCCGTAACGGCTTCCGATTCCTGCCGCAAGAACAACAAGTGAAGTTTTCATAGTTTTCTCCATTCTTTTTTATGACATACTGCTCAGTTTTTCAGCCTGTTCCGCCGAGGCAAGTCCGTCGATGATCTCATCGAGATCACCGTTCATGATCTGTTCGATCCGGTGGATCGTCAGATGGATCCGGTGATCTGTCACCCTTCCCTGCGGGAAATTATAAGTGCGGATCTTTTCGGAGCGGTCACCGGTTCCCACCTGGCTCTTTCTCATGGAAGCCCGCTCCTCGTTCAGTCTCCTCTGCTCAAGGTCGTAGAGCTTTGACCGAAGTACTTTCAGGGCTTTTGCCCGGTTCTTCAGCTGGGATTTTTCGTCCTGGCATGAAATGACGATTCCCGTAGGGATATGTGTAAGCCGCACCGCAGAATCCGTTGTATTAACGCACTGCCCGCCATTGCCCGATGCGCGGAATACATCGATCCGGATATCCTTCGGATCGATCTCGATATCCACTTCCTCCGCCTCCGGCATAATGGCTACTGTCGCCGTGGACGTGTGGATCCTTCCTCCGCTCTCCGTCTCCGGGATCCGCTGCACCCTGTGGGTGCCGCTCTCATATTTCAGCCTCGACCAGACATCTTTTCCCGATATCTGGAAGGTACATTCCTTGAATCCTCCGATCCCGTTCTCATTCAAGGAAATCATATCACACTTCCAGCGTTTTGTATCCGCGTATTTTACATACATCCGGTACAGATCCGACGCGAAAAGGGCCGCCTCGTCGCCCCCTGCACCTGCACGGATCTCCACAATGGCATTTCTCGTATCATTGGGGTCTTTCGGGATCAGCAGGATCTGGATCTCTTTATAGAGCGATTCCTGCTCTTCCTCTGCCCGGGCGATATCCTCCTCGATCATCTCTCTCATCTCGGGATCATTTTCTTCCGCGAGCAGAATTTCATTTTCCTCCATCTGCTCACCGCATTTTTTATATTTTCTATACGCGTCCGCGACAGGAGCAAGCAGCGCCTGCTCTTTCATAAGAGCCTGCAGCTTCTGGGCGTCCTGCAGCGTTCCGGGTTCCGCCATAGCGTTGATAACTTCCCTTTCCCGCGTAAGAATATCTTCCAGTTTATTTTTTATATCCATAACTGCCCTGCACTGCGCGTGCATTTCCTCCTAAATCATAAAGTACACGAATATCTGTAAAGTCATTTTTTTCGAAAAGTTCTTTCACTTTTTCCGCCTGATCATAACCGATCTCGGCAATAAGCATGCCTCCCTCAAAAAGCCATTTTCCGGCATCCCGAAGGATCCTCCGGTAAAACGTCAGCCCGTCCGTTCCGCCGTCCAGCGCCTGATACGGTTCATGTTCCCGCACTTCCTCCGAGAGGGTTTTGATCACCGCCGTCTCTATATAAGGCGGATTCGTGAGAATGATGTCAAACGGACCGGCGGATGGCGGGAGCGCGTCAAAAAGATCTCCGCAGAGCCATTTTACCGGGGATATTCCCAGCATTTCCGCGTTTGTTTCCGCAACTTTCAGCGCCGCGGAAGACAGATCGCATCCCGTTCCCGAAAGACCGGGGATCTCCTTCATCAGAGCGAGCAAAAGACACCCGCTGCCCGTGCACAGATCAAGCACATTCATGCCGGGTTTTGCGGTCTCCGCGGCAGCCTGAACCAGTATTTCCGAATCAAACCGCGGGATCAGCACATCCGGCGTTACATAGAATGAGAGCCCCATAAAATCCGCTCTTCCGGTCAGATGCTGCAGCGGCACATGCTCCGCGCGTCTCCGGACGGCATTGCGATACGCGCTGTATTCGGGCGAATCTTTCGGGATCTTCATGCTGCTCATCATGCCGTACTTCACCCGATCGATCGCAAAGCAATGCATGAGCAGGGCCATGGCATCATAAGACGGATCGTCGATCCCGGCTTCCGTGAGGATCCTTTCTCCCTCTTTACGGATTTCGAACAGAGTCTCTTCCTGATTCATGACGGGAAATTCTCCGCGAGGTACCCTCTCCAGTCAAATACGGCATCGACTGCGGCGATCGCCACTTCGACCTGCGCTTCATCCGGCTCCCTTGTCACAAGCTTCTGCAGCATAAGTCCCGGTTTGCTGAGGATCAGTACGCACGGATTTTCACTGCTTCCGGCAAGGCGGATGATCTCATAGGAGACGCCGGCGATCACCGGTATAAAGAGAAGTCTCAGCCCAAACCGGAGCAGCGGCGAGGTAATTCCCAGAAGACCTATGATCAGGAAAAAGACGGCGCTGACCACCACGACGAACAGCATAAAGCTCGTGCCGCAGCGCTTATGCTGCCGCGAGCTGACCATGACATTTTCCACATTGAGTTCGAGGCCGTGTTCGAGGCAGTTGATGCATTTGTGCTCCGCGCCGTGATACATGAAGACTCTCTGGATATCTTTCATTTTCGAGATCATGATCATGTACCCGAAGAAGATAACGAATCTCAGAAGCGCTTCTGTAAGAGAAACTGCCACCTCCGAAGCTCCGAACCTGCGCAGAATGCTGGCGAGAAAGTACGGAAGCAGAATGAACAGACCGATGGTCAGTCCCGCCGCAAGAAAAACCGTCAGTGCCATCTCGCCCTTGCCCAGCGATGATTTTCTATCCGGGTCCTCGGCAATGATCTTTGCCTCTCCGGATCTCTCCCACTGCTCGTCTTTCTCTTTTCTCTCGCTGTCCGGCGTTTCCTCGTCATAGAATTCGGACGAGTACATGAGGCAGGATACGCCCACGACCAGTGAGTCGATAAACGCGGACACGCCCCTCAGGATCGGGATCTTTTCGATCCCCCTGATCGGAATCGTATTCCTGTATTTTTCCTTCTTTACGACGATATCCCCGTCGCTCTTCCGGACGGCAATGGCGTAATCGTCCTTAAAGCGCATCATAATGCCTTCCAGGACTGCCTGTCCGCCTATATTGGATGGTTTCTGCATAATACTACTTCTCCGAATACAACAAAATGAGACGGTGCCGCTTTGGCTCCGTCTCACCGAAATCACTTTACAAAACTAGTTTGTTTTTACGCCGTATTTTCTATTGAATGCTTCAATACGTCCGCGCGCCTGCGCAGCCTTCTGCTGTCCTGTGTAGAACGGATGGCATTTGGAGCAGATTTCAACGTGAATATCTTTTTTTGTAGAACCGGTCGTAAATGTATTGCCACAGTTGCAAGTCACTGTCGCCTGATAGTAATTCGGATGGATTCCTTCCTTCATGACGTTCACCTCTTTTATTAAAAATCCACAGCAACGTGTATTTTAACATATGTAGAATTGCTGTGCAAGCATTAAATCTTCAAATTCAGAAAAGCTTTCTCTGCAAAATTGCCTGTACGACAAGAGAGTTGGATTTCAGGCGGGCAAAGGTGTTCAGGATCGAATCCGTCGCTTCATCCGCCCGTATGCCGTTCAGTGACCTTCTCATAATATTGACGGCCTCTAGCTCATCCGGCGTAAGAAGAAGGTCTTCTCGTCTCGTCCCGGACTTGGAAATATCGATCGCCGGGAAAATGCGGCGCTCCTGCAGTTTCCTGTCAAGGATCAGTTCCATATTGCCGGTGCCTTTAAATTCCTCATAGACGACGTCATCCATTTTCGAGCCGGTATCGACAAGCGCTGTCGCGAGAATGGTCAGCGAGCCGCCCTCTCTCATTTTCCTTGCCGCCCCGAAAAAGCGCTTCGGCATATACAGCGCCGTCGGATCAAGACCGCCGGACAGTGTACGTCCGCTCTGCGGGACGAGAACATTGTATGCCCTCGCAAGACGCGTGATGGAGTCCAGTAAAATAACAACGTCCTGCTTATGCTCCACAAGTCGTTTTGCCCGTTCAATGACCATTTCGGAAACACGTTTATGATGCTCCGGAAGTTCATCAAATGTCGAGTAAATGATCTCAACATTTTTGCCGGAGACGGACTCTTTCATGTCCGTCACTTCTTCCGGCCGCTCATCGATTAAGAGGATCAGAAGATTTGCCTCGGGATTCTTATAAAGGATCGATTTCGCGATATCCTTAAGCAGCGTCGTTTTTCCCGCTTTAGGCGGAGAGACGATCATGCCGCGCTGTCCTTTTCCGATCGGGCAGATCAGGTCCACGATCCTCGACGCGGTGGATCCCCCGGGACGTTCCAGCCGAATCCGCTCATACGGGAACACAGGCGTCATGTGCTCAAACACCATTCTGCTTTTTGCTTCTTCCGCGGGATATCCGTTGACGCTCTCCACATAAAGAAGAGCTCCGAATTTTTCTCCCTGCGCTCTCTGCCGGGTGAGGCCGCACACTTTGTCGCCCGTTTTCAGATTGAACCGGCGGATCTGGGACGGAGACACGTAAATATCCTCTTCTCCCGGAAGGAAGTTTGCGCTTCTGATGAAGCCGAATCCGTCCTGCATGACTTCCAGAATACCGCAGACCTTCTCCCCTTCCCGGGCTTTGTTCTCAGGCTGGGCAGGAGCATTTTCCACCGCTTCCGCCGGAGCATTCTGAGGGATCGCTGCCACGGATTCGGTATTCTCCGCAGCCGCCTCTTCTTTCTCCTGCTCCTGCACAGGGGGTTTGCGCACGATCAGAGCCTTTCTGGTCCTGCCTGCCGGCCGGTTCGTTTTCTTGTGCTCCTTTTCCGGCGTTTCCGCAGAAGCGGTATCCGTCTTCTCCGCGTTCTCACGGGAAGCTTTCTTTTTCTTCTCCGCACCGCCCTTTTTCACAGCGGTTTCCGCAGAAGCTTCAGCCTTCTTTCTTCCCTCGCCGGCGCGCCCGGCTTTCCTTGTGCCGGCCGCTTTCTCTTCCGGTTCTTTCCGTTTCCCGGAAGTCATATCATTATTCCTTTCCGCTGTCTCCTCTCTGACAGCGCTCTCTTTCTTCCCGGCTGTTTCCTGCGCAGCCGCTGCCTCTTTGTCCGCCTCCGCTTTCTTCGCCGCTTCCTCCTGCGCGTCCAGCGCCATCATAGCTTCGATCAGCTGATCCTTCTTCATCGCATACGAGCCCTTGATATGCCGGGCTTTCGCGAGATCCTTCAGAACGGCCGCGGACAGCGTCAAATATCTTTCTTTCGTCATATATACTCCTTTAAGGATGGATAAACGACAGGTATCTGTCGATGGATGATCATATAAAGATGAATTCTGCTATTCCAATGATATTCAAATAATCAGGGATTTTTCTGTTCGGGGATCCCAAACAGTTTTTACAGATCAGACATGCGTATGGTAGCACAGAAAGCGGGAGAAATCAAGAGAGGATATCTCATCCCATCGGCGTCCCAACCTCGATCAGGTTCCCGTCAGGATCATATTCCCGTCGTTATCCAGGACAAGATCCAGGCCGAACAGATCGTGATAAAACTTTCCGGAACGCTCAATATCCTTTACAACGATCAGTACGTTCTTCAGTTTCATACGTTCTCTTCCTCAATCCTCTATTACATATGCCGCCGCAATTTCCTCATAGTAGCAGGTATGATCGCCCTCCACGGAGTAGAATTTCTTCTGAATATCTTCCGGCAGTCCGGACGCGTCCTGTTCCTGCTGATAAATGACTCTGCATTCCAGCGTCAGCGGGAATTCTTTGACAGCGGGGACTGAGATCACTTCCGAATCTGCCAGTGTGAGACCGGCTTCTTTGATCTTGTCCATGTCGCGTCCGCTCTTTGTCCCGCAGATCACAAATGCCTTCCT
Organism: Lachnospiraceae bacterium; assembly: GCA_015057835.1. GTDB lineage: Bacteria > Bacillota > Clostridia > Lachnospirales > Lachnospiraceae > Chordicoccus. The sequence goes on along the minus strand of SVDL01000021.1, from coordinate 17,033 downwards.
GTCAAACCCATTGATCGGCACGTTCACCGTGAATTCCGGGTTTTTATCCAGCAGATCTTTTGTATATCAGCAGCCGCGCACATAGGCGATAAATACCGGCCGTTCCCAGATTCTGCCGATATGCCCCCAGCCGATCACCATGGAGTTGACTTTGTCTCCGTTTTTCGTTGTCAGAAATGCGCCTTTTTCAAAGACTGGGTGATTTCGTTGGAAAATGCCAACGGGTCTATGTTTCTTTTCTTCATTATTATATCCTTATTATATCCTTCCTAAATCTTTTCTCAGCTAATTCCACATTACTTTAAGTTATATTATATCAAATCATATCATCTTTTCATTAATAAAAAGAATTCGACCCGATACAGAGCCTATATCCCCATATCGAGTCGTTGATTCAAATTATCTCCAGGAGTCCTGCAGAATCGTCCTTCCTGGTTCCTCACCGCAGCTTCAGTGTCATTACCCTCATCCCGCATAACAGCGCAATAAGAAGTAATGCCATATATCCGATAGTATTTGTACTGTCACCGGTTCTGGGAGAAGTACCACTGGCTTTGCTTCCTCCACTTCCATTTGTACCGCTGCCGCTCTTGTCAGATCCTCCGGCATCCTTATTATCTTCTTTCCTGTCGTTTTCCTTATTCTCCGCTTTTTCCTGATCGGATTCCTTTTCTTCCTCTGCTTTGCTTTCATCCGATCCATCCACAGGTTTTTCATCCTCCTTTGACGGATCATCTTTTTCCTTCGTATCCGCTGAAAGTTTCTTCAGCATAATATTCGTCCGGCCGATACCGTCAGTAAAGACAGCTTCAACATCCAGCTTTTCATCCTTCGGCAAAGAAGCAAGGAAGCTCTCCTTCAGCGTAATCACAGTACTGCCGGCGCCGACGGTATAATCCTTTCCTTCGACCGCTTCCACGTCACCGACTATGACCTTTTCAAGGTTCTCAGGATCGCCGGAAATACGGAGTTCCACCGGTTTCGGAGTCCCGGCTGAAGAGCCGTCCGCCGGCACCTCCTGTTCCTGATTTTCCACGCTCAGCACCACAAATGCCATCACGCCGTCTTCCATCGCCGCTGAGATCGTCTCATCCGGATAAATCACCTCGATCACAGCGCCTTTGGGAAGCCCCTTAATAAATCCGTCAGCGAAGCGGACGACAATATTTCCGTCCGTGATCCGGATCGTGTAATCACCGGCTTTTACAGCCTTTCCATCTACAGCAACTGCATCAGGAGCAGCATTTTTATGATCCAGGCGAAGCACCGGTATCGCCACCCACTGGGCATACAGTTTCAGATCAGAATGTACTTCTGTCTCTGCATCCGGGCCATACTCCGTGCCGGTTCCGTCCGGCTTCGTATTCCAGGACCCGATGGAGTATCCTTCCTTATTGAAAAGATCCTTATAGTAATAACCGCCATTATCCCCGTTGATGCTGTCTTTGGAAAATACGATCGCGCTTGCTACTTCCAGTGTCGCAAGCCGGCTGGAATCCTCATCATTTCCAAGTAATGTCACATAATACGGAGTTCCCCACTGCGCAAATAGTTCCAGTTCTTCCGGGAAGTAATATGACTTATTGATCTCATACTTCTCACCGGAGCCATCGGCTTTTGTATTCCAGCTTAAAATATGTGTTTTACTGTTATCATCGTCAAATATTGCCTGATCGCCCTGTATCAGCGGCCAGAAGCCAGTACGGGTAACTTCAACATTTCCCACAACGTCCATCTCAACGATCTCATCGTCATAAGACAGATTTTTATGCACGATCAGATGGGACACCTTTCCCCATTGAGCGTACAGGGCAACATCTGACTGAACATCCAAGGCACCTGTCGTTTTATAAGCGGTACCGCTTCCATCCGCTTTTGTGTTCCACCCTACAACTTCATAACCATCATATACAAATTCGTTAATATCTTTATTGGCAAATTCCGCGAGAAGAAATTCTCCTGAAGCAAGTATTTCCAGCTTCTGATCGGTCCCCGGGACATTTCCGTACAGTGTCACAGTGTAGATTTTCTCCCAGATCGTATAGATTTCCATATCCCCTGTGATCGGATAATCCCACCAGAGATCATAGGTGATTCCAGAGCCGTCTGCTTTCGTATTAAAGCATTTGATCTGTTCTCCTTCATGGGTATCCAATATAAGCGAATCCGCGCAGCCACTCGACCAGACATCAGATCTCCCGACATACAGATTTCCCGCGGCTTCGATCGTAGTAGCTTTATCCTCCCCGTTCCACAACTCATGAACTGTAACATGATAGATCTTTGCCCACTGTGCGTACAGATCCAGATCTTCTGTTACTTGAATATCGCCATAGTTATATGTATAATCATCTCCGCTGCCGTCCGGTTTCGAATTCCAGGCAACCTGCCGGTATCCCTCTCTTTCAAATAAAAACGGGAAAGAATCAAAGACCCAATAATCACTCTCTATTGTTGCTTCCGAGCCGGGAATATTGTCGTGAAATGTCACTTTAAAAGGACCGGTGAACTCCCATTGCGCATAAAGCGTCAACTGATCCTCTTCGTTAGTATAGGAGCCGAAATCATATCTCCCACCGGTTCCATCCGGTTCTGTATTCCAGGAAGTAATACTGTATCCGCTTTTTGGATAACTGAAATCGCTCGAGGAGCAGAGCAAACCCTCAGAATCATAAACACCCTCCTCAGCGAGTTCAAAAAAATTCGCGTACTGCACCTCAATCATTTTTTCCGATGTGCCATTTTCGCAGAAAAAAACGGTACGGTAATTCTGCCCCGTTTCGTCATCAGCTTTAATATTGTTAAGGGTTCCCGTTCCCAATAAAAATATCAAAACAAACACTGATGTGACAAACCATTTTACGTCCACTGCTTTTGTTTTCATGAAGCACCCCTTAGTTTAGTCTTTTTTCAGAATATTGCCTTTTAATTGTATATTCATTATTCAACCACCATAAATGAGTCTGCCATATTTTTACATAAAATGCAATTTATGTAAAAAAATATTTAAAATGAAATAATAAATAGCCGGCAGCTACAATGATAAGACATCACAGGCTGCCGACTATTTCATTTCTTTATGACAATTAAATCGTTTTATAATGCGATCCTTACGCTATTAATGTTTCCGTGATAATATACCCGTCCACGTTGTTGCCGGATACTTCAAACGGATTTTCCGGTTCTCTAATGTACTCATCCGAAGTAAACCAGATCTTATAGCTTCCATTGTTGCAGGCAACTACAAGCGGCATATCCTCTGTTCTCGTCCGTAGGAACTCAATATACTCCTCGAGGCACAGATTGTGCTCGTTCATATATGTCGCGTGCGGAACGCCCACATATCGGAAATGCCAGGACTCATTGCTGATGCCGGTAATACTGATCTTGTCCTCTTTGTAACGTCTCACGAAGCCGTAAAGCTGGCAGTTGTTATTGATCCATTTCGCGTTATTGCTTTCCGAGAAGGTCCCCACATAGCCGTCGAACCGGTAGATACCCATATCGAGCGCGAGGCCAGTGTGGTGTTCACTGTAACCTGGTTTCGCGACATATTTGTCAGCGTAGGCTTTTCCGTACTCTTCCATCGTCTCATCATAGATTTTCTGCTGATATTCGAGAGAACGGTAAGCGCTTGAGATGCCGGTATCCTCATAGCCGATTGCTTCGTTGCAGTCCTCGATCATGACCTGGACAGACGTCATAATAGATCCTGACAGTTCAAAGTCCTCGGAGGCCATCGCGCACTTAATAATTTTCGCGTCCCGGATCTTGACGACATCACTGTTGGCATTGGCGTCGAAATCGTACGGATAATCCGCATTTACGAGGATCAGATCACCGCGGTGCATCTGCCCGTCTTCAAAATAATATCTCTCATCTTCCGGGATCTCCGGCTCCGCAGGTTCTTCCGCTGCGGAAGACTCCTCCTCCGTCGTCTCCTGTACCGGATCAAAAGCTTTCCCTTCCGCAAGATCGGAAAATGTCTTGTGGTTTATAAGAAGAAAAGCGGTAAGCGCGATCGCCGCGGTGACGATCAGTAACAGAATCATTGTCACGACGATCGCTGCGTTATTATTTTTCTTTTTTCTGTATCTGCGTTTTCTGGAAGCCATTTTTATTCTTCTACGCTGTAATTGGGCGCCTCTTTCGTAATATGAATATCATGCGGGTGCGACTCTTTCAGGGAAGCCGCGGAGATCTTCACAAATTTAGCCGTTTCCTGCAGGATCGGGATCGTCTTCGCGCCGCAGTAACCCATACCGGAGCGGATTCCGCCGACCAGCTGGAATACGGTATCTTCAAGCATTCCCTTATAAGGGACACGTCCTTCGACGCCTTCCGGAACAAGTTTCTTCGCATCTGTCTGGAAATAGCGGTCTTTGCTTCCATTTTCCATCGCTGCAATGGATCCCATGCCGCGGTAAACTTTGAATTTTCTTCCCTGGAACAGCTCGAAATCTCCCGGGCTCTCATCGCATCCCGCAAAGATGCTGCCCATCATGCAGACATTCGCGCCGGCAGCCAGTGCCTTGGTCATATCGCCGGAGTACTGGATTCCGCCGTCAGCGATGATCGGGATATCATATTTACGGGCTGCCTCATAGCAGTCCATGACAGCTGTGATCTGCGGTACGCCGATACCGGCGACAACGCGGGTCGTGCAGATGGAACCGGGTCCGATTCCTACTTTGACGCAGTCCGCACCGGCTTTGATCAGCGCTTCCGCGCCTTCCGCCGTGGCGACATTTCCCGCGATGACCGGAAGATCCGGGAATGCGTCTTTAACTTCTCTTGTCGCATTCAGGACATTCAGCGAATGACCGTGTGCGGAGTCAATGACAATGACGTCGACGTGCGCATTTTTCAGAGCTTCCACACGCTCCATGATATTCTTCGTAATACCGACGCCTGCGCCGCAGAGAAGTCTCCCCTGGGAATCCTTCGCCGAATTCGGGTATTTGATCTGTTTTTCGATATCTTTGATCGTGATCAGACCTTTCAGATTGAATTCGTCGTCAACAATTAGAAGTTTCTCTTTTCTCGCTTCCGCGAGAATCTGTTTCGCCTCTTCCAGTGTGACGCCTTCCTTCGCGGTGATCAGGCCGTGCGAGGTCATCTTTTCACGGATCGGACGGGACATATCGTCTTCAAATTTCAGGTCTCTGTTGGTAATGATGCCGACAAGCTTTCTTCCTTCCGTGACAGGAACTCCGGAAATCCGGTATTTTGCCATCAGCGCGCAGGCATCTCCGATCGTGTGGTTCGGAGAAAGAAAAAACGGATCGGTTATTACGCCATTTTCCGAGCGCTTGACCATATCGACTTCTTCTGCCTGCTGCTCAATGCTCATGTTTTTATGGATAATACCGATGCCGCCCTGCCTCGCCATGGCGATCGCCATCTGATGCTCGGTGACAGTGTCCATACCTGCACTCATCATCGGGATATTCAGTTTTATAGTTCTGGTAAGCTGTGTGGAAAGGTCAATAAGATTCGGTGTAACTTCGGAATAAGAGGGAACAAGTAATACATCATCAAACGTAATTCCTTCGCCAATAATTTTTCCCATAAATCCTCCTGACAGAACTTTAGCGAAAATCGTAGATTTTTTCCGATTTTAGCAAATATGATCAGGGAAGTCAACGGATTAGTGGGAATTATGGGGATGGGTTATTTTGTGAAGGGCTATCGCCCGATGCACATCACAAAACACCCTGCTGCAAGCCGCATTCATAGCCCTTCGGGCTATTTCATACGGGCCGGCGAACGCATTGAGCCGTCACTCATAGCCCTTCGGGCTATTTCGTGAAGGGCTATCGCCCTGATGCACAGAACGAAACACCCCGCTGCAAGCCGCATTCATAGCCCTTCGGGCTATTTCATACGGGCCGGCGCCCTATAGTCCACAAAAAAGGAACAGGAACGTGAGTAAACTCCCGTTCCTGTTCCTTTTTTATGTCCTGCACGGCTTGCAGCTGGGCGTTACATCATCCCCATCCCGCCGGCACCGCCGGCCGGCATCGCCGGCTGCGGCTCCTTAATGGCAGATACCGCGGATTCCGTGGTAAGAAGTGTAGCAGCTACGCTGGTCGCGTTCTGAAGAGCAGATCTTGTGACCTTGACCGGATCCAGAATTCCCTTCTCGATCATATCGCAGTACGCATCCGCCAGAGCGTCATAACCGAAGCCTTCGCCGCCTTCACGGACCTTATTGATAATGACAGCGCCTTCCTGGCCTGCGTTCTCAGCGATTCTCGCAAGCGGAGCCTCAAGGGCTTTCGCAACGATGCGGGCACCGGTCTTCTCATCGCCGTCAAGTCCTTCGACGATTCCTTTCAGCTTAGCCGCAACATGAATATATGCAGATCCGCCGCCGGAAATAATGCCTTCTTCAACAGCCGCTTTCGTGGCGTTAAGAGCATCTTCCATACGGAGCTTGATATCTTTCATCTCTGTCTCGGTTGCAGCGCCGACGCGGATAACCGCTACGCCGCCGGACAGCTTCGCAAGTCTTTCCTGAAGTTTTTCTTTGTCGTATTCGGACTTTGTTTCCTGAATCTGCGCCTTGATGACGTTGATGCGGCCGTTGATGTCTTCCTTCGAGCCAAGGCCGTCCACGATGACGGTGTTCTCTTTGGTGACCTTAACGGATTTCGCGCGGCCGAGCTGATCCATCGTAGCTTCCTTGAGCTCAAGACCGATCTCGTCAGAGATCACTGTGCCGCCCGTAAGGGTCGCGATATCTTTGAGCATCTCTTTTCTTCTGTCGCCGTAGCCCGGAGCCTTGACAGCAACAACGTTGAAGGTTCCGCGGAGTTTGTTGACGATCAGAGTGGTGAGAGCCTCACCTTCCACGTCTTCCGCGATGATCAGAAGCTTGGATCCGGACTGTACGACCTGCTCGAGGATCGGAAGGAGTTCCTGGATGTTAGCGAGCTTCTTGTCTGTGATCAGAATATACGGATTGTCGAGGACAGCTTCCATTTTCTCCATGTCTGTGCACATGTAAGCGGAAATGTAGCCGCGGTCAAACTGCATACCTTCAACGACATCCAGCTCAGTCTTCATGGTCTTGGATTCTTCGATCGTGATGACGCCGTCACCGGTGACCTTCTCCATCGCGTCCGCGATCAGGTCGCCGATCTTGTCATCGCCGGAGGAAACAGCCGCCACGCGGGCGATCTGCTCTCTGCCGCTGACCTTTTTGCTCATCTTGCCGAGCTCCTCGACTGCCGCTTCGGTAGCTTTCTGCATACCTTTGCGGAGGATCATCGGGTTGGCGCCGGCAGCGAGGTTCTTCATGCCTTCGTGGACCATCGCCTGTGCGAGGACGGTCGCTGTCGTTGTGCCGTCACCGGCGACATCATTTGTCTTGGAAGCGACCTCTCTGATAAGGGAAGCGCCCATGTTCTCGAAACCATCTTCGAGCTCGATCTCTTTTGCGATCGTAACGCCGTCGTTGGTGATCAGCGGAGCGCCAAAGGATTTCTCAAGAACAACATTGCGGCCTTTCGGGCCGAGAGTCACGCGGACAGTATCCGCAAGTTTATCTACACCAGCGAGCAGAGCTTCTCTTGCCTCTGCACCGTATTTAATTTCCTTTGCCATTGCCTAATTCCTCCGGTTTCAGTTTTCTTCAACAACTGCCATGATATCGTTCTGTCTCACGACGATGAATTCCTCGTCGCCGAGCTTCACTTCGGTACCGGCATATTTTCCGTAAATGACCTTCTGGCCGACTTCGACGAACATCTTGACTTCTTTGCCGTCAACGATGCCGCCCGGTCCCACGGCGATGATCTCAGCCTGCTGGGGCTTCTCCTGTGCCTGGCCCGGAAGAACGATTCCGGATTTTGTGGTCTCTTCTGCTTCAAGTGCCTTCAGCACTACTCTGTCAGCGAGTGGAACTAACTTCATATGGATTACCTCCCTTTAATGCTTCCGTGGTTTGTTAGCACTCACACTTGTTTAGTGCTAACATCTTGTTATAATATAACCCCCTCTATTTTCTTTGTCAAGGGCATATATTCATAATTTAGATGCGGTTTCCGGCTTTATTTAGTCTTCGTGCGCAGTCTTACGCGTTCGATCTCCTCATCGACGTAGGGATTCAGAACTTTGATATAAGTTCCTTTCATGCCGGAGGAGCGGGATTCGATAATTCCCGCGCTCTCAAATTTCCGCAGCGCGTTGACAATAACAGAACGGGTGATTCCGATCCGGTCCGCGACACGGCTCGCCACAAGGATCCCCTCCTGGCCGTGAAGCTCGTCGAAAATGTGCACGATCGCTTCCGTCTCGGATACGGAAAGTGTGGAAAATGCGGACGTCACGATGCCGCGGAGCCTCTGCTCATGGGCGGTCTCCTCATCCACGGAGCGGACCATGGCCAGTGCGACCACTGTCGTGCCGTATTCGCTGACGATAATATCGTCGATATCATAAGAAGCGCTGTCCCTGTAGGAGAAGACAGTGCCGAGGCGCTCTCCCGCGATCTCGATCGGATTGATGATCGCTTTGTAGGCCTCGATCCCCTCCACAGAAAAGCCGAACATCCGCAGGTCGACATTTTCCCTGGTAGACAGAACATCGAGAAGACGGTTGTCAAGGAGCGGATCGATGAGGCTTCCCACTTCTCCGCCGAGCAGCTCGCCGATCACCGGGGTGTCTTCTCCGTTCCACAGGCCGAGCACCTTTCCCTTTCTGCTGATGACGAGGACATTGGAGGAAAGAGTCTCTCCGAGAACTTCGCAGATATCATTGAAAACAACTTTTGTCGAGTTTGAATTGTGAAGCAGTTTATTAATTTTTCTGGTCTTGTCAAGAAGTTCTACGCCCATGCTCCCTCCGTTCATTCCGTGATGACATTATCAGTATTTGCTTTCTTTACGTCCGTTCTGTATCCGCATTTTTCATTGGAACAGACGAGGCTGTTTCCTCGTTCCACCATGTAGCTGCCGCATTCCGGGCACTTTTTGTCCGACGGCTTCTGCCAGGACATAAAGGTGCATTCCGGATGATTCATGCAGCCGAAATAACGGCGGCCTTTCTTCGTCCTTCTCAGAACGACTTCCCCTCCGCACAGCGGACAGGCGACGCCTACTTTTTCGAAATACGGCTTTGTGTTGCGGCACTCCGGGAAGCCCGGACACGCCAGAAATTTTCCGTGAGGGCCGTATTTAAGGACCATATTTCTTCCGCACAGTTCGCAGACCTCATCCGTCACCTCATCCTCGATCCGGATCTTGGCCAGCTTCTCATGCGCCTCATCGATCTGGATCTTGAGATCCGGATAGAAGTTCCGCACGACGGTCTTCCAGTCGATATTTCCGTCCGCGATCCCGTCGAACAGCGTCTCCAGATTTGCCGTGAAGTTTTCATCGACAATGATCGGAAATGCTTTTTTCATGATCTGATTGACCGCGTCGCCAAGCTCGGTGAGATACAGATTCTTCTGTTCTCTCGTCACATAGCGCCGGTTGATGATCGTCGTGATGGTCGGCGCGTAGGTGCTCGGGCGGCCGATCCCCAGTTCTTCCAGCGTATGCACAAGGGATGCTTCCGTAAAATGCGCGGGCGGCTGCGTAAAATGCTGTTCCTTTCCGAGTTCCGCCAGCGTCAGCTTCATGCCTTTTTCGGGCAGCGTTCCCATCAGCGTATTCTTCGCTTCCTCATCCTCGGTCGGATAAAGGTCCGTGAAACCGGCGAACCGGATCTTTGACGCCGACATCGTAAATGTATACTTTCCGGCAGCGATCCTGACAGACTGGGTATCGTAAACGGCGTCCGCCATCATGCTCGCGGCAAACCGCTTCCAAATAAGCTGGTACAGCCGGAACAGATCTCTCTGCAGAGAATCCTTCAGGATCGCGGGTGTCAGTGTAATATCTGTCGGGCGGATCGCTTCGTGAGCGTCCTGTACATTCTTGGACGGGCTGCCGCTCTCGTGGTGTTTTCCGACGAACTGCGGTCCGTAGGCTTCCGCGATATAAGCGGCCGCCGCTTTTTCCGCCTCTTCGGCGACACGGGTCGAATCCGTACGGAGATACGTGATCACGCCGATCGTGCCCCGTCCCTTGACGTCCACGCCTTCGTAGAGTTCCTGCGCAAGGCGCATGGTCTTCTGTGTCGAGAAATTCAGCTTCCGGGAAGCTTCCTGCTGGAGCGTACTGGTCGTGAAGGGATACGGTGCTTTTCTCACCCTCTCTCCTCTCCGGACATCCTGAACGACACATTCCGCGTTCCGAACAGCTTCCTCGATCCCGGCGGCCTCCTCTCCGGATCCGACGGTCATCTTTTTATCGGTTCCGTAAAAATGGGCCGTCAGTTTCTTCTTCTCGCCCGGGACATCGAATTTCGCTTCGAGCGTCCAGTATTCGGAGGGGATAAAAGCGTTGATCTCTTCTTCCCTGTCGGCGATGATCCTTAAGGCGACGGACTGCACACGGCCTGCAGAAAGGCCTCTCTTGACCTTCTCCCAGAGGACCGGACTGATCTTATACCCCACAAGGCGGTCGATCACGCGTCTCGCCTGCTGCGCGTCGACGAGGTTCATGTCGATCGTGCGCGGATTTTTGAGCGAGCTTTTTACTGCGGTTTTCGTGATCTCGTTAAAAGAAATTCTCTTGAATTTTTTCTGATCCTGCCCGAGCGCCGCGATCAGGTGCCAGGAGATCGCCTCCCCTTCGCGGTCCGGGTCGGTGGCAAGATAGATCGTCTGCGCGTTTCTCGCAGCTTTCCGAAGCTCCGCCAGCAGCTCCCCTTTTCCCCGGATCGTGATATAGCGCGGCTCGAAGTCATTTTCCTCATCAATGCCGATGGAACTCTTCGGAAGATCCCTCACGTGTCCCATGGAAGCCATGACTTCGTAGCTCGGTCCGATAAACTTTTTAATTGTTTTCACCTTGGCCGGTGATTCTACAATTACAAGATTTTTCGCCAAAATTGTTTCTCCTTGTCAGAAAATAATACAATCAATGCGCACTATACCGCAAAAAAAATCAAATTGCAAGAGTGATTTCTCCACATCTATCCCCTTTTCACATAGACGCCCGGAGTCAGCTCTTCGACGAAACCATCCAGCACAAGGTCCAGCAGCGCGCTTTGGAGCCCTGCCAGATCCCCTCCTGCCGAAGGAAGAAGTTCCTGCGTACTGACCGGATCATAACCGATCTGATCTCTCAGAATATCCCGAAGATTTTCCGGTCTGCTTATTTCCGGGATGCCGTCTGCCGCGCTGTCCGGAGCTTCGATACCGCTCCGTTCTGTCCCGCTGCCATCCTTTTTTCTTTTGTCCGAAGAAGTCCCGCAGGCCGTGATTTTCTCCGGAAGAATATATCTCCCGCACTGCGCCAGCTCCCACAGAACGGAATCAAAAGTGGAAATGATGCCCGCCCCCTGAGCGATCAGCGTGTTGGTTCCTTCCGAAAGACGGTCGCCCATCCTGCCCGGAAATGCCAGCACCGTTTTTCCCTGCTCCAGAGCGAAATCCGCCGTGATCAGCGAACCGGACCGCCTTCTTGCCTCTACGACTACGACAACGTCCGCGAGCGCGCTGATAATACGGTTTCTGGCCGGAAATCTCCACGCAGCCGGCTCGCTCCCTCCGGGGTACTCCGTGAGAACACCGCCGCCGGTCCCGATAATTGCGTCGCGAAGACCGGCATGGCGCTTCGGATAGCAGATATCCGCACCGCATCCGAGCACTGCGTACGTTTTTCCCCCGCCCTGAATGGCGCCTTCATGCGCGTATCCATCGATCCCGTCCGCCATACCGCTGATCACCGTAACGCCGTGTTCGGCCAGATATTTCCCCAGTCCCATTGCCTTTTCGCGTCCGTACGCGGTACAGCTTCTCGCTCCGACAATAGAAACCGCCGGTCCTTCCGGCGGCAATGTACCTATATAATATAGTTCTTTCGGCATCCCTTTCAGTTCCCGCAGTCTTTTCGGGAACCCGGTTTCCCACTCCCTGATATGCCGTATCTTTTCATGTATATCCTGCATCTGCTTTTCCTCTTTATTATCAGTCAATTTCACCTGCTCCTCTGCTCTCATCTGTGTTCCTCCGCCACCCTGTAAAACACCGCCTCCTCAATATGCTTCTTCCGGATCATCTCCTCCCCGTCGAGATCCGCGCATGTCCTCGCGACACGGATGATCCTGTGGTAGGATCTCGCGGTCATCTCCATTCCGAGATAGGCTCTTTTCAGCAGTGCTTCCGCATCCGGCGTCATCGGACAGTATTTCGGAATGTCTGACGACGGGATTTCCGAGTTGAAGGTGCACGCCGTCCCGTCGAATCTCTCCTTCTGAATCTTCACGGCTTCGATCACATGCTCTCTCATTTTCCCGGAATCATCCTCGCTTTCCGGCGCACCGGTCAGCATATCATAAGTGACCCGCTGCACCTGTGTGCTCAGGTCGATCCTGTCAAGAAGCGGGCGGCTGATCTTCTGACGGTAGCGGCTCACTGCCGTCGGCGAACACATGCACCGGTTTCTGTCGGGATAATATCCGCAGGGACAAGGATTCATGGCCGCCACAAGCAGGAAATCCGCCGGAAAATGAAATGTCCCCGCCGTCCTCGCAATAACGATCTCCCGGTCCTCAAGCGGCTGCCGCAGTATTTCGAGGCTCTGCCTCGAGAATTCCGGCATTTCATCGAGGAACAGCACGCCCCTGTGGGCCAGTGTGATCTCTCCCGGCACCGGATGGGCGCCGCCTCCCGCCAGCGCCTGCGGGGAAATGGTGTGATGCGGAGAGCGGAAAGGCCGCTCCGTGATCACGGTTCCGTCCGTGTGAAACCGGCCGGCAATACTGTGGATCCTCGCCACTTCCAGCTGTTCTTCTTTCGTAAGAGGAGGCATGATGGTGGGAATTCTCTTGGCGATCATCGTTTTTCCGGCGCCGGGGGTTCCGACCATCAGGAAGTTGTGGAACCCGGCCGCCGCGATCAGCGCCGCTCTCTTGACGGTCTCCTGTCCCCGGATCTCGGAAAAATCGACGCTGTATTCTTTCCGCCGGTGCAAGGAGGGTGTTTCCGGCCGTTCCGGAATTACGCCGTCGGCAAGATAGGCAAGCAAGTCCTCCAGTGAATGCACGCCGATCAGTTCGATCTCTCCCGCGGCCGACGCTTCCGCTGCATTTTCTACAGGCAGGATCATCCTGGATAGTCCTTCTTTTTTCGCGCAGAGAGCCGTCGCCAGCATGCCGGTGACCGGCAGCACCGCTCCGTTCAGGCTGAGCTCTCCGGCGATCATCGTATCCCTCAGCCTCTCCGCCGGTATGATCTCCGCGGCTGCCAGCAGCGCAGCGGCGATCGGAAGATCGAACCGCGATCCCTCTTTCCGGATATCCGCCGGAGAGAGATTGACCGTGATCTTCCGGGGAGGAATGGTTATTCCCGCGTTCCTGAGAGCTGTCCGCACTCTGTCCTGCGCCTCTCTCACCTGAGCCGTCAGAAATCCCACCATCGTCATGCCGGGAAGACCGTAACTGATATCCGCCTCGACGCAGACAGAGACAGCGTCTACGCCGCAGATGGCTGCGGAATATACTTTGGAAAACATAGAAAGAATTCCTCCTTATACGCTTTTTTGTGAAATACCGGGAACCGGACGGCTCCCGCTCCGGCAGAGCCGCCGGAACAGAAAAACGGAAGTCCTTTCGGGACTTCCGTCATTGTATAAAACAAATCCAAACGGTGTCAAGGCACTGTTTTGTGCTTTGAATAAAAAGCAGTTTTCTTTCAGACTGTCTTCAGGATTCCTGCAAACTCTCCATTTTCAGGATATCTCCGGGCTCAGGCGTTATTCCGGCGCAGCTGTCTTCTCCAGCACTCTTCAGCGTAAGCCGGATCTCCTGCCCCGGGTGCGGCGCGCTCGGCACTTCTTCGTCCTCGTCATTTTCCATCCGGAGGACTTCGTAGACGGGATCATTTCCGTCCGGCTTCATGACCGTGATCCGGTCGCCTTTGCAGAATTTGTTCTTCTGATGGATCACGACCCGGCCTTTTTCGTCGATCTTTTCGACCGTTCCGAGGAAGACCGCATTTTTGATATAGGTATTGCTGTCGTAGATCTGGGAGTTCTCGTCGGGCTTTTCGTAATAGAAGCCGGTGGTAAAATTCCGGTAAGTGCCGTCCGATACCATCTGCTTATACATTTCCCGGTGCGCTTCATAGCGTTCCGGGTCTTCCGCGTACTCGTCGATCGCGAGACGGTAAGCGCGGGCGACCGTCGCGACGTAGAGCGCGGTCTTCATCCTGCCCTCGACCTTCAGGGAATCGATTCCGGCCGAAACGAGATCCGGGATATGGTCGATCATGCAAAGATCCTTGGAATTGAAAATATAAGTGCCCCGCTCATTCTCATAGACCGGCATATACTCGCCCGGCCGCGTCTCCTCGACAATGCTGTAGCGCCAGCGGCACGGGTGCGTACACGCGCCCCGGTTTGCGTCGCGTCCCGCGAGAAAAGAGGACAGGAGGCAGCGCCCGGAATAGGAAATGCACATGGCACCGTGCACGAAGGATTCGATCTCCATATCTTCGGGAATGTTTTCGCGAATTCCGCGGATCTCGGCTAGAGAGAGCTCTCTGGCCGTCACGACGCGGCGGACGCCGAGTCCGTACCAGAAGCGGAACGTCCCGTAATTGGTATTGTTGGACTGGGTGCTGATATGGACGGGAATCTCCGGGCACATCTCACGGAAGATCGTAAAGAGACCGGGGTCTGAGATGAGGACCGCGTCCGGTCCGGCCTTACGCAGGAACGCAAAATACGCAGCTGCTTCCTCAAGGTCCGCGTTATGGGCAAATATATTGGCGGTAACATACACCTTCACCCCGGCTTCATGCGCCTCCCGGATGCACTGCGTCATCTGCTCCGGGGTAAAGTTTTTCGCTTTCGCCCGAAGACTGAACGCTTCCCCGCCGAGATAGACCGCGTCCGCGCCGTACCGGATCGCCGTACGAGCCGTATCGGGGCTTCCGGCGGGCATAAGGAGTTCGGGCTTCTTATATCTTTGCACGCAGGGTGTCATGCCTTCTTCTTTTCTGTTTTCCATAGCAGGTCCCTTCCCATCTATGCATCCATTGTCATTCATCGCGGTTCACCGCTCTCATTTCTTTACACTGACCGCGATTCCGTCACCGTCCAGAAGAACGGTCGTTGCGAGCTGACCGTCGTGAGTCAGCGCGTACAGGTATTCTCTCATTCTTTTATGGATCGTGCGGTTTCTCCTCTCGACGGCGTAATGGGTCTCGAGAATATCCCCGCCCCGCAGAACATTATCCGTGACCAGTACTCCGCCCTGTTCAAGCAGTTCTTTCACGGTGGGAAGGAAATGAATATACTGACCCTTTGCCGCATCCATAAA
>SVDL01000021.1:0-1639 GCA_015057835.1 Lachnospiraceae bacterium | reverse complement strand
AAGGCCATGTCCCTTCCAGAGAAGGAAGGATCTCCTCCGCATCCCCTTCGATCAGGCGGATCCTGTCCGCATAGGGAGAGGCGGCAAAATCCGCTTTCGCTTCCCTGATCCTCTGAGGCGCATGTTCGATCGTCGTGATCTCCGCGTCCGAACAGTCCGCCATAAACAGGGCCGAAAAGCCGATGGCCGATCCCACTTCCAAAATATGAGCCGGTCTTTTCAGGGCAAGGAGCGTTCTGAGCAGGGAACGCGTCTCCTGCCGGATGACCGGCACATACATTTCTTCACATTTTTGTTCGACCGCATGCAGCCATTCCGGCAGGTCCCCGTCCAGGGACCGCAGGTAGGTCCGCATGCGCTCCGGATCAATTCTCTCCGTCATTTTCCGCTTCGCCGGCCTCCGGATCAGTCACTTTCGCCATTTTCCGATTCGCCGCTTTCTTCGCCGGCATTTTCCGATTCAGAATCTCCCTGTTCCGGATTATCCTCATCGCTTGTATCGTTCGTCACCTCTTCGATCAGCTTGTCCTCGGCGTTGGGGTCCGCAACATCGCTGTCATTGGTGACGCCCTCGATGAGTTTTTCTTCCGCATTCGGATCCCGGACATCGGATTCCGTCCCGCTCTCGTTGACTTCCTGGACTTCCGTCGCCTCTCCGGCGATGACCGCAAGCATTTCATCCGTCGTCTGGGAAGTGTTGAGGCGGAACGTCCCGCCTTTAAACTCTTCCGAGAGCTCTTTGTGATAGGCGGACAGCCTCTCCTGTACGCGGAACAGCGTAACGTCCTCTATGAGGCCTGCATTCCTGAGCGTAATGCCGATCTCTCTCGCATCCGCGCCCTCCGCGATCGTGACGGTGATATTCTCTCCGGGAGGCTCCGCGACCGGTACCTGATGAAATACCGAATATCCGAAATGATACGCGGTCCTGCCGAGGAAAAAGATTACGATCATCACCAGTGTAAAAAGCAGCAGGCTGACGAGCCGTCTCGCTCCCGAGACAGCGACCCGGTATCCGGTATTGCTCCTCTTTTTTGCCATATTACAGCTCCACTTCCATCAGGATCGGCAGGATCATCGGTCTGCGTTTTGTTTTCTTCCAGACAAATTCACCGAGCGAATCTCTGATTTCTGATTTGATGTGATTCCAGTCGGGATTGCTGTCGCATAGGACCCGGTCTAAAGCTTCACGGACGACTTCATCCGCTTCCTCCATAAGATCCTCCGCCTCTCTGACATAGACAAATCCCCGGGATATGATATCCGGCCCCGCAAGGACCCTGTCGGAACCGGCCTCCAGCGTCATGACGACGATGATAATGCCTTCCTCGGACAGTTTCTGGCGGTCACGGATGACAATGTTGCCGACGTCCCCGACGCCCAGCCCGTCCACCAGGATCGCCCCTGTGGGCACTTTCCCGACGACCGCTGCCGACTCGTCGTCCATCTCAAGGACATCCCCCGAATGCAGCAGGAAAATGCTGTCTTTGTCCATCCCCAGCGATTCGGCCAGATTTGCCTGCGCCTGCAGGTGCCGTCTCTCGCCGTGAACCGGGATCGCGTAACGCGGGTGCACAAGAGAATAGATCAGTTTGATCTCCTCCTGGCAGGCGTGCCCTGATACATGGGTATCCTGGAA
>SVDL01000020.1 GCA_015057835.1 Lachnospiraceae bacterium | reverse complement strand
TATATGACTGTATATGAAAAAGAGGGGGTCATGCGGATCAGCGCGGACAGGACCCTGTTCCTCCGCCTCCCGGGCAGCCCGGAGAAGGCCTACCTCGACGGCGTGACAGAACCGGTCACCACCCGCGAATACGCCGGGGAGGAGATCCGCGGCATCCGCATTCCGGCCGGACAGCACAGAGTAAGCTGGCAGTAGAACCGACAGGGACGGTTCTCTTTGAACCTGCGGACGCCCGAGCGAAGGCGGTGTCATGCTGCGCGTTGCCGGAGAGAAAAAAACGTCCCCATTGGGGCAGAGGAAAGACATTATGGAAGGCTTGACTTTTTATTACTCATGGGAACCGCTCCTTATGGAGTGGCTCCAGAACCGTCTCGGCGCGTTCGGCGCGGCGGCAGCATCTTTTTTCACCATGTTCGGCGAAGAGATGCTCATGATCGTGATCCTCGGTTTTCTTTACTGGTGTTATGATAAGAAGGCGGGACAGTTCATAGGAACCAATATCATGGCGGGGATCCTGCTGAATCCGATGCTGAAAAACATCGCCCTCCGCCGGAGGCCTTATTTTGATCATCCCGGCATAAAGTGTCTGAGAAAGGTCGATGCCTCCGCCGATGCGTATGATATCGCCGCGCAGGGATATTCGTTCCCGAGCGGGCATTCGGCCAATTCCGCAATTCTGTACGGAAGCTTTCCTGTTGTGTGGAAAAAACGCATTTTCCGGATCCTTGCCGTCGTGCTGCCGTTCCTTGTCGGGCTCTCGCGGGTCGCGCTCGGTGTGCATTATCCGACGGATGTTCTCGCGGGGTGGCTGCTCGGAATCGTGATCGTGATCGTTCTCAGCGCACTTCAGAGAAAAGTCAAAAATGAGAACGTTCTCCATCTGATCCTGTTCCTCATGGTGCTTCCCGGGATCTTCTACTGCAGGACAGACGATTATTTTACCGGCCTCGGCATGATGGCGGGTTTCTTTCTCGCAATTCCTTTCGAAAAGAAATATATCCGATTCCGCGAGACGAGAAATCCGGCGGCGGTGGTCCTGCGTCTTGCCGGAGGAATAGCGGTCTATTTCGGGAGCAGCACACTGCTGAAAATGCCGTTTTCGAAAGCATTTCTCTCAGGCGGCTCCATGGCGGCGCTTTTTGTGAGAAGTGCCCGCTATGCCATCATCCTGTTTCTTATGATCGGCGTGTATCCTCTTTTGTTTGGCAGAATCATTCGGGATAATTCATAATTTAGTCATAGAAAGTTTGTCAATTATTTTCCGAAACTTCATTAGACATTTTCGTAGCATTGATTATAATGAATGGAGAAAGAAAACAATAGAAGGGAAATTTTGGTAAATTTACACAATGACTAAAAAGGAACTGGAGCAAAAAGCACTGCTCAGGCTCCGCAATACCGGCACGCTGGAGAATTTTATCGCAGTCCTTGGCGCGCGGCTCGAGCCGACCAAGGAAATGTTCGCGAATTACCGGTGTGCCGCCATGCAGGTGGAGACCAAATTCCGGGTCCTCGACGAACAGTTCTCGGTGCAGTATGACGCCAATCCGATCCAGAACATTCAGACGAGGATCAAGAGCTACGATTCGATCATGCGGAAGCTCGTCAGGAAAGGATTTCCCCTCACCCTGGATTCCATTCGGGAAAATCTGAACGACGTGGCGGGCGTCCGCGTGGTATGTACTTTTGAGGATGATCTGTACAGGCTCGCAAATGTTCTTCTCAGCCAGGACGATATCCACCTTGTTGAGATCAGAGACTACATCAGCGAACCGAAAGAGAGCGGATACCGCTCCCTGCATCTCATCGTCGAAGTACCGGTCTTCCGGGAAGACGGAAGGATCATGGTGCGCGTGGAAGTGCAGCTGCGGACGTCGGCGATGGATTTCTGGGCCAGTATGGAGCACAAGCTGCAGTACAACAAAGATCTGGATCCGGAGATCAGCGCCCATATCGAGGGCGAACTGCAGGAATGCGCCCGGATCAGCGCCGATCTTGACCGGCGCATCCAGAGCGTGAAAGACTGGATCTCGAAGGGCGAAAGCTGAAGGCTGCAAGGCAGGCGATCCGGACAACTATTGAAAGAACGGAAAAGCAGAGGCGGAAGCCTCTGCTTTTCTGCTGTCTGTCGCGATATAAAAGAATGATTCCTTATTTCGGCTGATAGGAAAAGCCGACGGTATGCCGTCCGCAGTGGGAAGAGATCAGGCTTCCTGCCCGGGCGGTGTATACTTTTTCAAAGAGTCCGGTGGACTCGGCCATGTCAACGAGCGGTGCGAACAGAGCTTCGTCAATGCCCGCGTGGTAGACCACGGCGGTGCCTCCGGCGTAGGTGCCAGAAACTTCGAGCAGAGACTGGCGGATGAAGTGTTCGTAGCAGTGGTACTCGCTGCCCCGGAATTTTCTGCCTACGGAGAGAGAACCGTTGTTCATGATCACTTCCGGCTTGATCCGCAGAATATTGGCGCCGAGAGCGGCAACAGTACTGCAGCGCCCCCCTTTTGCGAGGAAGGTCAGGTCGCTGACGATAAACTGCGTCCTGCTTAAGGCGATCGTCCGGCGGATCTCCTCCGCGATCTCCTCCGCGCCAAGTCCTTCTTCCCGAAGCCTGTAAGCCTTTTCGACGAGAAGACCGCCTCCGCAGCTCAGGGAGAGCGAATCGAGAACGGTGACATTTTCCAGCTCCGAAGCTGCCAGAACGGCATTCTGGCAGGTGCAGGAGATCTCGCTCGACAGGGCGATGTGGATCACCGCATAGCCGCGTTCCGTCCAGTGCCGGAAGAAATCCAGGTATTCCGGGACCGGGATCGCGGAAGTCTTGGGAAGGATCCCCTTTTCTTCATATATCTGATAGATCTCATCCGGGGTAATGCTGACGCCGTCCACGTACTCGTCGTCGCCGATCCGGATATACATGTGAGCGACCGGGACATCATACTGTTTCTTGAGATCCGGAAGCAGATCGCAGCCGGAATCGCAGGTGATGATCACTGGAGTTTTCATATGTGCAATATCCCTCTTGTGGTTTTCCCGAGGCAGGCACCCGAAGGCGGGTCATCCTCAGGCTGATAAATGCTTAGGCTTTCAATTTATCCTGTCTGGTTTTTTATGTCAAGGGGATGAGGGAAAGAGAATTGAAACAAAGTGAGACATTTGCACAGGAATAGCGGACAGCCGGAAGTATCCCGGCAAAGGAAAAACAAAGGCTTATGCAAAACTCCCGGACAGAGGCATCGCCAAAGTCCGGGAGTCAGTATGCGGGATTATAAAAAATGTTGCTGATCAGTCTGAAATTCAGCGCTTTTTTGCTTCCTCTAGGGTGCGGACGAGTTCCGGCACAGTCGCCTCGAAGTCCACGCCGTACCACGGCTTTTCCGGATTTTCAAGGGTCACGCGGATCGTGTGCGCTGTGTAATCCGCCGCCAGCTTCATCGCCTCCGGCAGGGACAGATCGTTCATGAGCGCGCCGATGCATACGCTGGAGAAGATGTCGCCCGTACCGTGATAGGAAGCGTCGACCTTGTCGTTCTGATACAGGAAATGTTCCCCGGTCTGTGTGTTGAGACCCATGACGCCGGTTTTTCCCTCCGAGAGGGAGACGCCGGTCAGGACCACGGTCTTCGTTCCGAGATCCGCGAGGCGGTCCAGCATTTCCTTTATATAGGACTCATCATATTTCGTGCGGTACTCCATGCCCGTCATAAAGGCAGCTTCCGTGATGTTCGGGACGATAATATCCGCCCTGCCGCAGAGCTCCGCGTTTTTGCGGGCGTAATTCATGTCAAAGGCGGGATACAGCTTTCCGTTGTCCGCCATGACGGGATCCACGAAGATGAGCGTATTCTCCGTCCGGAAGTCGTCAAAGAGCTGCTCCATCTGTCCGATCTGTTCCTCCGTGCCGAGGTACCCGGTGTAGATGGCGTCGAAGGTGAAGCCCTCCTTCTTCCAGTGCTCCGTGACGGGACCGATCTGATCCGACAGATCTTTTACCGTAAAGCCCTGGAACATGGTGTGGGTCGAGAGGACCGCAGTGGGCAGAATGACGGTCTCGACGCCCATGGCGGAGATGACAGGCAGCGCCACGGTGAGGGAGCATTTGCCGAAGCATGAAATATCCTGCACAGTCAGTATACGTTTCATAGGAAAAACCTCCGTTTTTATACTTTTATCCGAAATGACACCGCCGGATCCCTGATTGCCTGATCAGGAAAATGCATTCGCGGTTTTCATGAATCATAAATGAAAATTGACCATAATATAATAACCAGAAAATATAATATTTATATAACCAGAAAAAGGCATTTTCCACTATTTTTGAAGGCCGGATTTGTACAACAGGATGAAAGTGCAAAACACCGGTCCTTTTCGTTGAAAATGCGGACGGCCTTTTTTATAATTTGAATTGTAATCGATTTCAAAATAACGGTATCGACCCGTCCGATTTCTTTTCTGCGCTGCGGATACCGCCGATCTTTAACCGATTTCCGGAGGAGACGATGAATAAAGAATTTGATCCTGTATTTTCGAAGAGACTGGAACCCTATTACGATGAGGTCAAATGGCTCTACGGAGAGCTTTACCCGAACGATGAACAGGCCTTTTCCTACTTCCTGACAATGCTCCATAAAGCCTTCCGGGAGAGAAAGAAGAGTCTCCGTGAATGGGACGAAGCCCGCGGCCTCGATTCCGAGTGGTACGCGGGAAATGAGATGCTCGGCATGGTCATGTATACGCAGTGCTTTGCCGGCGATCTCAAAGGAGTGAAAAAGCACCTCGACTATGTTGAGGAGTGCGGCGCGAATTATGTGCACCTCATGCCTCTTCTCGAGAGCCCGGAAGGGCGCAGTGACGGCGGCTATGCGGTCTCGGATTTCCGTAAGGTGCAGCCGGAGCTGGGAACGATGGAAGACCTCGCGGACCTCTCCGAGGAATGCCACCGCCGGGGCATCAGCGTCTGCCTCGATTTTGTGATGAATCACACGAGTGAGGACCACGAGTGGGCAAAAAGAGCGAGAGCGGGCGAGAAGGAATACCAGGACCGCTTCTTCTTCTTTGACAGCTGGGATATCCCGAAACAGTTTGAGAAAACGGTGCCGCAGGTCTTCCCGACCACCGCGCCCGGCAATTTCACGTACTGTGAAGAGGCGGGAAAAGTCGTTATGACGACGTTCTATCCGTACCAGTGGGATCTCAATTACCGCAATCCGGTCGTTTTCAACGATATGACGGCGGACATGCTGTATCTTTGCAACAACGGCATCGACATTATCCGCCTTGACGCGACTCCTTATATCTGGAAGACGCTCGGGACCAACTGCCGCAATCTTCCGCAGGTCCACACGATGGTCCGCATCATGCGGATCGCGACGGAGATCGTCTGCCCCGGAACGCTGCTCCTCGGGGAGATCGTCATGGAGCCGTCAAAAGTCGTGCCGTATTTCGGATCGGTGGAGAAGCCGGAATGCCATCTCCTGTATAATGTGACGACTATGGCGAGTACATGGCACACGGTGGCGACGAAAGATGTACGGCTTCTGAAACATCAGCTGGGAACGGTATTTGCCCTTCCCAAAGAATATATTTTCCTGAATTATCTCCGGTGCCACGACGACATCGGCTGGGGACTCGATTATCCGTTCCTCGAGCAGTTCGGCATGAAGGAAGTGCCCCATAAAAAATATCTTAACGATTACCTGAAAGGCGCCTGGCCGGGCACCATGAGCCGCGGCGAGCTGTACAATGACGACCCGACGCTCGGAGATGCGAGACTGTGCGGTACGACGGCTTCCCTGTGCGGCATTGAGGCGGCGGAGGAGACCGGCGATCCGGAGAAGATCGAAAAAGCGATCCGTCTTGATATCATGCTCCACGCATTCCTCTTCACACAGAGCGGAATCCCGGTGCTGTACTCCGGCGACGAGATCGGCCAGCTCAATGACAACGCCTATCATGATGACCCGCTGAAAGCTGACGACAGCCGCTATATCCACCGCGGAAATCTCGACTGGGACGACGTCGCGAAGCGGAACGATCCCACCACAAGACAGGGACAGCTCTATACGGCGATCCGTAAAATGGCGGATCTTCGCACGCGCTACGGTGTCTTTGAGAGCAAAGCGGACGCCTGGGTCGTGGAGACCTGGAATGATCACGTGCTCGGCATCGGCCGCTATTATCAGGGAGAGAAAATGATCGCGCTCTTCAATTTCGGAGAGAACGAGGAGACCGCCTGGATCAGGGAAGTGGAGGATTACCGCGATATGCTGACCGGGGAGGAGAGACCGGCGAAGGAAGTCGTTCTTCCAGGATACGGGTTCGTATGGCTGATCACATCCTTTAAATAATACGGCCCGGACGGATGAGGGGTCCCGGAGGAAATGCGGAACACGGGAAATGATTCTGCCGGAAATAAAGAAAAACGCATTCTGCCGGAATTACAGGAAAACGCACATTTCAGCAGTTCAGGAAGGTGCATTGAGATATGACGATCAAAGAAGTAGCACAGATGGCGGGGGTATCTCCCGCGGCGGTGAGCCGGTATTTCAATGGCGGCTCACTCGGGACGGACAAACAGAACAGGATCCGGGCGGTCGTGGAAAAGACCGGATTCAGGCCGAATCCGCTCGCGAAGACCATGCGCACCGGCAGAAGCGGTCAGATCGGCGTGATCGTGCCGAAGATCCAGTCTGACTCTGTGACGAGGATCCTGCAGGGGATCTCGGACGTGATCCGGGAGAAAAACTACATCATGATCCTCGGCTGCACCGTGCACGACGAGGAGCAGGAGGTCCGCCTTGTGGAGGCTATGCAGGAAAATCATGTGGACGGCATCATTCTCATGGGGAGGACGATGAATCCCGCGCTCCGGAAAGCGCTGGAGGAATGCACGGTATCCGTTGTGGTGACGGGACAGAAATTTGACGGCGTTTCCTGTGTATATCACGACGATTTCCGCGCGATGGAGGAACTTACGGCTGGTGTTCTCATGACAGGGAAAAAACATCCCGCTTTTATCGGCGTCCTGGACGAGGACGAAAGAGCCGGAAGAGCGAGGAGAGAGGGCTTTGAGAGCGCTCTGCGCGCCGCGGGATTAGATCCTGCCGCATCGCCGCGGCAGATCGCCGAGTTCACGACGGAAGACGGAGAGAGAGCCGCGGAAGAACTTCTTGCGGAGCACCCGGAGACAGACGCGATCCTGTGCGCGAGCGATTTCGCGGCATATGGCGTCCTCTCCACGGTCCGCGCGGCGGGACGGAAGATCCCGGAGGAGATCGGCGTGGCGGGCTGCGGGGATATATGGGCGTGCTCCTATACGGATCCCGCTCTGACATCGATCCGTTTCTTTTATGAAGAATGCGGCAAAAAGGCGGCGGAGATGCTGATGGAACACATCGAAGCCGGGACGGCGCCCGATCCGGAGCGGAAGGATGACGGCAGCGGCGCGCCGGCGGAAGAGAAGGCACATGACGTGCAGCATGTCATGCTGGGATATGAGATCGCCTGGCGGAATTCCCACGGGATTCCGGAAGGACCGCAGGGGACAAAGCAATATTCCACAAAATAAACGGTTTAAAATCGGTATTGTGCATCATTGACAGTGCCGTGCTTAAAAAATAAAATGAAGCTATATTTTGAAATCGTTTTCATTTTCAGAATATGGTTTCAGAACTAATGAGGGCTCCACATGGAGAAAAGGAGGAAATCATATGGCGCTTGATTATCGCAAATGCGCAGAGGAAATCGTTGCCAATATCGGCGGAAGAGAAAACGTCGTCTCGGCAGCGCACTGCGCCACAAGACTCCGTCTTGTAATCAAGGACAACAGCAAACTTAACAAAGCCGCGCTGGAAGAGATCGACGGCGTCAAGGGCATGTTCGACAACGCCGGTCAGCTGCAGCTGATCATCGGAACCGGCACGGTCAACAAGGTCTACGACGAATTCCTTGCCGTCACGGGCATGACCGCGGCGACCAAGGACGAAGTCAAAGCGGCTGCGGCTGCGAAGCAGCCGGTCTGGAAGAGACTTCTCAAAGCGCTCGGCGACGTATTCGTCCCGATCCTGCCGGCGATCGTTGCTTCCGGTCTTATGATGGGTCTTGTCGAGGCTCTCGGTAAAGCGATCCCGAACTTTGCGACAACGGACTGGTACGGATTCCTTGATATGATCGCCAACACGGCGTTCGCTTATCTGCCGGTCATCGTGGCGATTTCCGCGGCGCGCGTATTCGGCGGCAATATTTTCCTCGGCGCGGTCGTCGGTCTTGCGATGATCCACTCCGCGCTGCTGAACGCATGGAGCGTAGGTTCCGCAGAGATCGAGTACTGGCGGCTTCTGTTCTTCAATGTCCGCAAAGTAGGTTATCAGGGACATGTTATCCCGGTGGTCATAGCCGTCTGGCTGATGTGCCAGATCGAGAAATGGCTGCATAAACATGTACCGGAAATGCTCGATCTGTTTATCGTACCGCTCTGCACCGTTCTTGCAACAACATTCCTGACCTTCACCATCATCGGCCCGATCTTCGCACAGCTGGAGACATGGGTCCTCGCCGGAGCGAAGGTCCTCGTCCGCAACCCGATCGGTGCCGGCCTTATGGGCGCGCTGTATCCCTGGACCGTTGTCATGGGTCTGCACCACATGTACAACGTTATTGAAGCCGGCATGCTGGCGGAAGGCGCTCTCAATACCTGGATGCCCATCGCGACAGCAGCCAATATCGCTCAGTTCGGCGCCTGCCTTGCCGTCGGCCTGAAAGCGAAAAACAACAAGACGAAAGTCGTAGCTGTTCCGTCCTCCATGTCCGCAGCGCTCGGCATCACGGAACCGGCTATCTTCGGTGTCAACATGCGTTTCCTGAAGCCCATGATCGCAGGTACGGTCGGCGGCGCTGTCGGCGCTCTGGTCGGCGCGTTCATGAAACTCGGCGCAAAAGCGTACGGCGTTACCGGTATCCCGGGCTATCTCATTATCGACAAGCCCGTTCCGTATACGTTCCTTCTGCTGATCTCCGCCGGCATCGCGTTCGCGCTCACCTGGTTCATGTGGAAAGAGGATGAACCGGCAAAAGCCGCCGCGGCACCCGCAGCTCCGGCAGCACCAGCAGGCGCGGAGACGCTTGAAGCGAAAGCTGCAGAGCTTCCGGCATATCCGGATACGAGCGACGTCGTGAATACCACCGTCATCGGCTGCTCCGCCGGTGAGCTCGGCCAGGTCACCAAAGGCAATGTTATTCCGTATACAAAACTTCCGGATCCGCTGTTCTCCCAGGGAACCATGGGAATCGGCGTCGGCGTAGAGCCGGAAGAGGGCGTCGTTTACGCGCCGTGTGACGGCGAGATCACTTCCGTCGCGGATTCCAAGCACGCGATCGGCATTGAAGGCCCGGAGGAGATGGATATTCTGATCCATGTCGGCGTTGACACCGTAGAGATGAAGGGCGACGGCTTCAAGCCGTTCGTCGAGGAAGGCGACAAAGTCACCAAGGGACAGAAGATCCTCGAATTCGACATTTCCAAGATCAAAGCCGCCGGCCACCCGGATACCGTTGTATTCCTGCTGACCAACAGCGATGATTATGAGGATGTTACGTTTACAGGTCAGGAATGATTCTTCTGACTTCACAGGGAAATCGTAAAGGCATGAGACATGCTGTCAGCGGAAAAACTGTGAAAACCGTCCTGTAAATATTGAGAAAACCATTTGATTTATGGTAAAATTGTTCGGAACGGAGCTTTTAGAACAGCTCCGTTCCGAAGGAATGATCCGGGAATTAATACGTATAAAAGTGCATAACGCTTTGGAAAGGAGCACAATCATGAAAGAATTCAAGTATGTTATCACTGATGAAGTCGGTATCCATGCCCGTCCGGCAGGCCTGCTTGTAAAAGCGGCGAAGGGATTCGGAAGCACGGTCATGATCTGCAAGGGCGAAAAGAGTGCGAAAGCAACTTCTCTGACCAAGCTGATGGGCCTTGGCGTTGTCAAAGGCGACGAAGTTACCGTTCAGGTCGAAGGCGCTGACGAAGACGCGGCCTGCGCAGCTCTGGAGGAGTTCTTCAAAGCAAACTTCTGATGATAACTGTTTTCTGATCAATTTGTAAAAACGGGGGCTGTCTCACTAAGTGAAAAACGCTTAATGCGGCAGCCCCGATGAGGTTAAAGAGATGATTGTTGCAACCGGTACTAAAATCGTAAACGGAATCGCCATCGGCAAGATCCGTATTTACAAAGCACCCGTCTATGAAATCAGTGAATCGCTGGTCAATGACCCGATCCCGGAACTGAACCGCTTCGAGCAGGCCCGTCTGAAAGTGCAGGAACAGCAGCATGTTCTTTACGAGAAAGCTCTCAAGGAAGCCGGTGAGGAGAGCGCGGGCATTTTTGAAGCACACGAGCTCATGCTGGACGATGACGACCTCATCGACGGCTGCAAGGAGATCATGGCGGAACAGAATCACACCGCGGAATATGCCGTCAAGGAAGGCTTCGAAAATGTCGCCCAGATGTTCCGTGAGATGGACGACCCGTATTTCCAGGCGAGAAGCGCGGATATTATCGATCTGAAGAACGCGATGCTCGATGTTCTTCTCGGACTTGATCCGGACAGCCTGCAGGGAACGGAACCGTCGATCCTCGTCGCTGAAGATCTCGCCCCCTCAGAGACCGTCAAACTTGACAAATCCCTGCTGCTCGGGCTGATCACGAGAGAGGGAAGCTCCAACAGCCACACCGCGATCCTGGCCAGAAGCATGAATCTTCCGACACTGATCCAGTGCAAGGATATCAGGGATTCGTGGGACGGCAAGTTCGCGATCCTCGACGGCTACAACTCCTGCATTTACATTGAGCCGACACAGGATCTTATCGATACGCTGACAGCGAAACACAATGAAGATCTGAAAAAAGAGGCTCTTCTGCAGGAACTGAAGGGCAAGAGCAACACGACGATCGACGGCAGGACCGTCCGCGTGTACGCCAATATCGGCGGCCCGTCGGATATCGGAGCCGTCAAGGTCAACGACGCGGAGGGCGTAGGTCTGTTCCGCTCCGAATTCGTGTATCTCAACAGCTCCGAGGACCCGTCGGAAGAAGCCCAGTTCGAGGCTTATAAGAGAGTCGTCGAGACGCTGGCTCCGAAACTGGTTATTATCCGTACCTGCGATATCGGGGCGGATAAGACGATCGACTACATGAAGCTGGACAAGGAAGAAAACCCGGCGCTCGGCTACCGCGCGATCCGCATCTGCCTTACCAGAAAAGAATTCTTTAAGAGACAGCTCCGGGCGCTCCTGCGCGCTTCCGCGTACGGCAATCTCGGCATCATGTTCCCGATGATCATCAGCCTTCGGGAAGTCCGTGAATGCAAGGAGATCCTGGCCGAGTGCAAGCGTGAACTGGAAGTCAAAGGCGTCAAGATGGGCCACATCGAACTCGGTATCATGATCGAGACACCGGCCGCGGCGCTCTGCGCTGACGAACTTGCGGAAGAAGTTGATTTCTTCTCCCTCGGCACAAACGATCTCACCCAGTACACCTGCGCGATCGACCGCCAGAACGCGAAGCTGGAGCCTTTCGCCGATACGCATCATCCGGCTGTCCTGAAACTGATCAAGATGACAGTCGACGCGGGACACCGCCACAACACATGGGTCGGCATCTGCGGCGAGCTCGGCGCTGATCCGACACTCACGGAGACGTTCCTCCGCATGGGCGTTGACGAACTGTCCGTTAATCCGAAGAGCGTGCTTCCGCTGCGCAAGATCATCAGAAGCATCGATCTCAGCAAAGAATAATATAACAGTCAGGACTCCATGACGGCGCCCTTCCGAACGGGTTACAGTACACGGGCGGAAGGGCGTTTTTTACAGAGTATCAAAAGAAAGGACACAAGTATGAAAGAGTGGACATTGGAAGAGCGCTACCGCGTGCTGGAAAGTCCGGAAGACATCCGGGATCTTCATGAGAGGATCAAGGGATCGGTCTACCGCCAGAAATATCATGTGCAGCCGGTGACGGGCCTCTCCAGCGATCCGAACGGCTTCACCTGCCATGACGGCGTGTGGCATCTGTTTTACCAGTGGTGTCCGTGGGGTGCCGTTCACGGCCTGAAATATTGGTATCATGTGACGTCAAAGGATCTCATCTCATGGGAGAATGCAGGCGTCGGCCTCTATCCCGACCGCGATTATGACAACAAGGGATGTCATTCCGGTTCCGCGATCAGCACGGATGAGACTCTCTATTTCTTCTATACCGGCAATCACCGCGATGAAAACTGGGTCCGCACGCCTTACACCTGCGCGGCCTATCTCGGAGAGGACGGAAGACCTGTCAAGCTCCCGGAGCCGCTGTTCGGACCGAGGGACGACCACAGTGAACATCAGAGAGACCCGAAGGTCTTCTACAACGAAGAAAAAGGCAGATATTACATTTTTATCGGTGCGCAGACCCTGGATAAGAAAGGCTGTGTCCTGGTTTATGAATCCGAAGAGCTTCTTTCGGGATGGACTTACGCGGGACAGCTCAAAGTGCCGGGCTTCGAGGATTTCGGCGGCATGTGGGAGTGCCCGTGCATCGAGCGCATCAGCGGAAAAGATGTGCTTCTGTTCTCCCCGCAGTACACAAAGCTTCCGGGACGCGCGGAGAGCACGAATCACAACGTTTATCTCATCGGGACGATGGATTACGACACGCTGACTTTTACTCCGGACGGAGACTATCAGCATCTCGATTTCGGCTTTGATTTTTACGCGGCACAGCTCGCGTCCAATGTCGGAGATCCCGATAAAGCGGTCATTATCGCATGGATCGGACTGCCGGACAATCACTATCCGACAGAACCGGAGGAATGGGAGGGCAGCATGACCCTGCCGAGAGAACTGCGGATCCGGGACGGTGTCCTCTATCAGACCCCCCTTCCGGCAATGAAGGAGCTCCGGGATGAACTGATCTGTGCGGATGAGCTGCCGGTATTCGGGGAAATGGAACTGAACTTTGACGGAAATGACGCCGCATTTGCACTGTTTGCCAGAGAGGACGGGACCGGCGGGCTCACATTTTCCTATGATGCTGCGCAGCAGATCTGCACGATAGACCGCAGCGGCATGGATAAACGGTTCAATGAAAAAGTGGGCGAGACGCTCACAATGCCGCTCCGGACACCGCTTCGGAAACTGCAGATCTTTATTGACAGAAGCTCTGTCGAGATTTTTGCAAATGACGGCGAGGCGACATTTACCACCCATCTCTATCCGTCGGAGAGAGAGCGCTGGTTCTGGACCGCCGGGAAGATCGATGCGAAAGTCTGGACACTGAAGGCATCCGTGGAAGACAGCTTTGTGGTTTGAGCGCAGGAGAGTGAAGATGAAGAAAGTATTTGCGAGCGATTTTGACGGAACGCTGTATTTTTACAAAGCTGAGGACAAGGACAAGCTTCCGATGAGATCGGTTGAGAAGATCAGAGAATATCAGGCCGCGGGAAATCTCTTCGGCCTGTGTACCGGGCGCCAGGTCGGGGGGCTTACACCGTTTATCACGGGATTTGTAAAACCGGATTTCTATATTACGAGCAGCGGCGCAAATATCGTCGACGGAGATCTTAAGGAGATCCGCAAAAAAGGTGTTGAGCCTTTGGTCGCGGACGCCATCGTCCGGCTCATGGATCCGGATAAATACCGGCTCACCCTGGACGTGGAGGGAGACATCTGCGTCTTCAAGCCCATGGATTATCCGGGAAAATACTATGTGATCACAGGCGTCGACGATGCCCCGGAAGGACTCATCCATCAGGTATCCATTCACACGGAGAGCCTGGAGGACGCGGCGGCGGTGAGCCGGATGATCAATGAGAAATTCGGAGATTATGTCAATGCGTTCCAGAACGTGATCGAAGTCGACATTGCGCCGAAAGGATGCACCAAAGGAGAAGGCGTGAATTTCCTGAGAGGCTGGCTGAAAGAGCGGTACGGCGACGTGATCCTGTACGGGATCGGAGATTCCATCAACGATCTGCCGCTTCTCGAGGCTTCCGACGTATCCTATACCTTCCCGTACGCGCCGGAAATCGTACAGCAAAAGGCGACGAAAGTCGTGGAGACCATTGTGGACGCCCTTGAGGACAGCATGTGAACGGCATGGATCATCCGGCGGACTGAAAAGGAAATCGGGAAATTGTTTCTGAAAAACAGAATCATCGGAGTTCTTTGGTATGGAAAAAGGAGACGAATTCCGTCTTTCGGCGGAACTGATAAAAGCAAGAGAATACGAGTGCGAAAAAGAGGTGCTGATCCGTCCGGAAGACCGACCGTATTATCATCTCTCGAGCCGCGTCGGCTGGATGAACGATCCGAACGGTTTTTCCTGGTACAACGGACAGTACCATCTGTTTTATCAGTACCATCCCTATGATTCGCATTGGGGGCCGATGCACTGGGGACACGCCGTGACGGAGGATTTTATTCATTGGGAGTATCTTCCGTGCGCGATGGCGCCGGATACGGTACCCGATGCGGACGGGTGCTTCTCGGGGAGCGCGATCACATTGCCGGACGGCCGTCATATGCTTATGTACACCGGCGTCGTCAAAGACGGCGAGGATCCGTTCGGGTTCACAAAGCTTGTACAGACCCAGAATCTGGCGTTCGGCGACGGCATTTCCTACGAAAAATACAGCCGGAATCCGGTCCTTACCGGGAAAGACCTGCCGGAAGGCGGCAGCCTGTTTGCGTTCCGGGATCCGCGGATCTGGAAGGCGGAGGACGGGACATACCGGGCGCTCGCGGCAAACGATAACGAGGACAGCGGCGGACAGATGCTCCTGTTCCGGAGCGACGACGCGCTGCACTGGACGTTTGTCAAGACGTTCGCGAGGAACAATAACAGGATCGGGAAAATGTGGGAGTGCCCTGATTTCTTCAACCTGGACGGACAGTACGTGCTGATCGGAAGTTCCCAGGATATGCTTCCGAAGGAACTGGAATATCACAACGGGAACGGGACGTTTTATATGTTCGGGGATTACGATCCTGAGACGGAGACGTTTTACGAGCGCTCGAACCACGCGATCGACTACGGCATTGATTTTTACGCGCCGCAGACTCTGCTCACACCGGACGGCAGAAGGATCATGATCGGCTGGATGCAGAACTGGGATACCTGCAATCTGCATGTCAAGTCGACTCCCTGGTTCGGCCAGATGAGCATCCCGAGAGAACTGCATGTAAGAAACGGGATCCTGTATCAGACGCCGGTAAAAGAGCTGAACATGCTGCGGAAGACCGAAATGGTTCACGAGAATATTCTGATCGAGGACCGTGGGATCACGCTTCCGGGTGTCTTCGGGCGGACGGCGGATATGGAGCTTATGATCGAGGCGGCGGATCCGGAGAGGATGTTCCAGAAATTTGCGGTGCGTTTTGCGGAAAACGAAGAGCACCACACGGGTGTGAGCTTCCGGCCTCACGAGAGCATTTTAAAGATCGACCGCAAATTCTCGGGGTCGAGAAGAGCGATCATCCATCAGAGGCGGGCACTTGTGCGCCACGACCGCGGAAAGATCAAACTGCACCTGCTCATCGACCGCTTCAGCGTCGAAGTATTCGTCAACGACGGGGAAAAAGTTCTCTCCGCCACGATCAATACCGATCCGCGGGCGGACGGCATCTCGTTCCACGCCGACGGAAGCGTGAGGATCAGTGTCAGACACTGCCATCTGAAATAGGAACGACCGCTTGGAATAAGCACGACAGCGGCAGCGGAACAGACTGTAAAAACGGACATAGAACAGAATGAGCACCACGAAAGATATTAAAAACGTAACGATCATCGGAATGGGCGCTCTCGGCATGCTGCTGGGAGGGCTCATCGAAGACCGGATCGGGAGAGAGAATACCGTTTTTCTCATGGATGACGGCCGGTATGAGAGAAATATCCGGGCGGTCCACAAAATAAACGGGAAGCGGAGAGATTTCCGCATTGTCAGGGCTTCGGAAGCGGAGAAGGCCGACCTTATTATCATTGCCGCAAAAGCGACCGGGCTGGACGAGGCTCTTGTGTCCATGGAGAGGGCGGTCGGAGAGGATACGGTCATTATTTCGATCATCAACGGCATTACGAGCGAGCAGTTCGTCGCCGAAAAGTACGGCGCGGATAAAGTGATCCACAGCGTCGCGCAGGGAATGGAC
Organism: Lachnospiraceae bacterium; assembly: GCA_015057835.1. Taxonomy (GTDB): domain Bacteria; phylum Bacillota; class Clostridia; order Lachnospirales; family Lachnospiraceae; genus Chordicoccus. The sequence continues at coordinate 14,138 of SVDL01000020.1, read as the reverse complement.
GCGGTCTGCTTCAACAATGAACTGACTTACCGGACGCCCGGCACGATCTGTCTGGGGATCGCTCCCCGGTTCACGGGAGAAGAGCGGAGAAAGATGGAGGAAAAACTGTCTTCCCTCGCGGCGTTTTTTGAGAAAACAGGAGTCCCGTACCGGCTTGAGGAGGATATTATACGCCGGCAGTGGAGCAAATTCATGCTGAACTGCGGCTGCAATCAGGTCTGCATGGTCTGGGACACGGGATACGGCGGAATGATGGAACCGGAAAGTGAAGCGTTCATGGCAATGACAGCCGCTATGAGAGAGGTGGTCGTTCTGGCGCATCTTGAGGGAATCGACCTCGGGGAGAATGACGTCGCCGAATATCTCGCCCTCATGAGAACGCTGCAGCCGGACGCCATGCCATCGATGGAACAGGACAGGATCCGGAAAAAGAAGACGGAAGTGGAGATCTTCGCCGGTACTGTAAAACAGCTTGCGAAAAAACACGGCATCGAAGTGCCCGCGGCCGATTTTCTCTACCGCAGGATCCGCGAAATCGAGGCTTCCTACGGATGCTGACGGCCGGGAATGACCCGGCGGGAATGCCAAAAAGTTTATTCCTGATTGACACCTCACAATCTTTGCCTAATAATAAAATAAGCAGGGAACGAAGTTTTCCCGGATAGTATTTGAAGCAGAATTCGGACACATAGGATACATAGGATACAGATCAGAGGAGAAACAGCAGCTATGGAAATGTTCTATCGCATCGTGTCAATGCTGGGAGGTCTTGCGCTTTTCCTTTACGGAATGCACATAATGGGGGACGGCTTAAAAAGCAGTTCCGGCGGTGCACTGAAGGCCGTTCTTGCAAAGGTGACGGATAAACCGGTCAAGGGATTCCTGCTCGGAATGCTGGTCACCTGCATGATCCAGAGTTCCACAGCGACGATCGTTCTTACCGTGGGTCTGGTCGGTGCGGGATTCCTGAATTTCCGGCAGTCCATCGGAATTGTCCTCGGCGCCAACGTAGGAACAGCGATCACGGCACAGATCATCCGTCTCATGGATGTACAGGCCGGCAGCGGCAGTATTCTCTATTTCTTTAAATCGGATAATCTGGCACCGATGGCGCTGATCCTCGGTATCGTGATGCTAATGTTCATCCACACGAAGGCTTCCGGAACCGTCGGAACCATTTCCATGGGTTTCGGTATCCTTTTCGTCGGCCTCATGAATATGAGCAGCGCAGTCGGAACCATGGGTGATTCACTCAGCGGACTGCTGACCTCTTTTGAGGGCAATTATATTCTCGGGTTTCTGTCCGGCGTGCTCGTGACAGGCATCATTCAGAGCTCCTCCGCGGTCGTCGGTATTATCCAGTCCGTGGCAAGTTCTGTCGGAGTGCGGTTCTGCGCCATTTTTGCCGTCATCGTCGGTGTCAATATCGGCGACTGCCTGACAACCTTTCTTGTCTGCCGGCTGGGAGCCAAATCGGAGCAGATCCGTACGACGCTGGTCCATATTATTTACAATGTATGCGCCGCGATCCTTGTTTTCACTGCTGTCGGCATCGGAAGAGCGACAGGACTCATAGGGGATGATATCTGGTTCGCGACGATGCGCTCCGGCGGCGTCGCCAACGTGCACGGCCTGTTCCGCCTCGTCCCTGCGGTCGTACTTCTTCCGTTTTCCGGCCTTTTTGCCAATCTGGCGGAGAAGATTGTTCCCGACAGGATCGAGGAAAATGAGGATTCCGAGTACGAGCAGTACCTGCGCGAACTTGATGTGAGACTGATCGAGAACCCGAGGCTCGCACTGGATGAGAGCGAACAGCTGATCGGACGGATGGGAGAAGTTGCGATTCACAACTACAAGGCGTCGATCCAGCAGATCTTCAATTTTGAGGAGGCCCGGGAAACGCGGATCGATCAGAGGGAGAACCTTCTGGACCGGATGGCGGATGCCTCGAATAAGTATATTCTGGCGATATCACCGCATATCATCCTTGAAGCGGACCGGAGAAATCAGAGCTTCCAGTATAAGGCTCTTACCTGCTTCGAGAGGATCGGTGACCTCGCGGTCAATATCCGCAACAACATGAAATCGCTGCGGGAGTCCGGTGAATTCTTCTCGGATACCGCGCTCGCGGAACTGCAGGTGATCTCCGGGGCGGTCGGAGACATTCTTGCTCTCGCGGAGGATGCGTACCAGACGAACAGCATCGTGAAAGCGAAGAAAGTAGAGCCCCTCGAAGAAGTTATCGACGAGCTGATCGTGAAGATGAGGGATATGCATACGCGCCGCATGGTCACGGGACAGTGCAAAGTGCTCGGCGGTATTGCCTTCCAGAATGTGCTGCTCAACCTGGAACGTGTCTCTGACCAGTGCTCGGATCTCGCGGTCTATCTCCTCGGACGGAGTGATGACAGGATCAATGGCAGAGAGCATCTTTACATCGAGAACATCCATCACTCCCAGGATCCGGTCTATCAGAGCGAATTTGCAGCCAATTACGAGAAATACTTCGATATGCTGGACGATATCATGAAGGAGATCCCTGAGAAACAGGAGAAAAAGAAAGAGCAGGAAAAAGAGAAGAAAAAGTAACTGCAGGGAAGGGATGCATAGAACAGCAGAAACAGAACTTTGGGGAAAATATCCAAATATTATGGAATAATCTGCTGCGATGTGTTACAATACTACCAACGCTTCAGGTGACTGAGTCGAATTTCTGTTATTTGAGTGGATACTTATGAAAGGGAGGCTATAACATGGCAGTATTAAGCGGATGCCAGGAAGGCAAACAGACCCCGAAACTCACGGAACTGATCTGCCCGGAGTGCGGAGGAGTGATCGAAGTATTTGTAAGACAGGGCGGAACCGGAGCAGACGCGGGACGCACAAGAGATGACGCGATCTGCGAAAAGTGCGGTTACAAGATTCCGGACGGCTCCAAAGTTGGAGATTACGAGCTGGCCTGATGATATCGGATGAATAAGAATGACGGATCCCTGGCACCATGCCGGGGATTTTTCATTTCTCCGTTTCTTCGGAAGAAAGGATAACGGCGTCCAGAAAAGCCTCCGCCTCCGGGCGGAGATTCTTGTTGTCCGGAGAAAGATATCCGAATGTCACGCTGCTCTCAAGGCCTTCGACCCGGGTCATGGAAAAATCGTATTTTCCGTTCATGCTTCTCGTCCAGTAACTGCCGATATTGCAAAGCTGTGTGGTCTGCAGCATGCGGATCATCATGTGGTCGCTGTTTGTAGTGATGACTTTGCGGAGACGGCATTTTCCGCTCTGAAAAGAAGGCAGCCGCAGAAGAAGGTCTTCCACGGAATAATAGTCATCTTCGAACTGAATGCAGGAAATGCCGTCAAGTTCTTCGGGAGAGACGGACAGTTTTCCGTAAAACGGACTCTTCCGGCCGGCGTGGATCACAAGATCAGAAGTGCGCAGAGGGTGCCAGGTAAGATGTTTCCTGCGGGCCTGATGGGAAAACGCTGTGAGTTTGTCCGTCGGCAGAAAGAGGAGGCCAAGATCGTAACCGCCTCCTACAAGGGATTCCAGCATCTCTTCCGTGCTGCATTCCGTGTAGCGCAGATCGATTCCTTTTTTCATATACTCCAGAAAAAAATCACCTGTCATGAAGGCGAGAGAACTGCTGGGGTTGGCTGCGATCCTGAGATAGCGGTCGCGGAAATTCAGGCAGGTGGAGCGGATCAGATCCGTGGTCTTGAGGACGTTTTCCGCGTAATAGAGGACCTGCTCCCCGGTATCCGTGAGCTGAATGCCGTCCGTCGAACGTATGAGGAGCTTCGTTCCCAGCTCCTGCTCGAGGGAGCGGATGACCATGCTGACGTGCGGCTGGGTCGTATAGAGTTCTTCCGCGGCTTTTGTGAAAGAACCGCACCTTACACTGACGGAGAAATACTGAAGCTGACGGATATCCATATACGCGCCCCCTGCCTTGCCATAATGATCTGTTATATATTAGCCATATCAAACTCACTATAACACTCTTTTTATCATATTACTATAATAAAATATATAAGAAACAGAAATACCGGAGAGCGTCCTTCTCTGTGATTTCACCCCCCGATAGAAAGAGGATAATTATGACCGCTCTGCTTGCCGCATTTTTTTCTGCCGTGTTCGCCGCTGCCTCCACTCTTCTCATCAAGTGCTTCGCGTCCCGGACGGATTCCACGGTCGTCACTGCCGTGCAGACGTTCGTCATGCTCCCGTTTTCCGTTCTCGTGTGCATTTTTGCCGGATCCTTCCGGACGCTGCCCTCGACAGATCTGCGCAGTATTCTGTTCATGACAGTCTCCGGCGTCGCGACGGGACTCACCTGGCTTTTTTATTTCCGGGCTTTAAAAGAAGGCGATGCCGATAAAGTGATGCCGATCGAAAAGGCAAATATTTTTCTTGCGATCCTGATCGCGGTCTTTTTCTTCCATGAGACGAGATTCTTTGCGGTCAAGATGACCGGTGCCGCCATTGTATTTCTGGGACTGGTATTTCTTCTGATCGGTTCCCTGAAAGCTTCCAAAGGAAGTGCCGGCAGCTGCCGGTGGCTTAAGTACGCGCTGCTGTCGTCCTTTTTCGCAGGCGTCAACACGATCTTTTCCAAACTTGCTCTTGCCGGGATGGATTCTAATTTCGGGACGATGCTCAATACCGCTGTCGCCCTTATTATCGTCCTGCTCCTGATTACCGGGGAGAAGAAGCTGACCCTGTTCCGCACATCTCCTAAAAAAGAGATCCTGGTCGTGGCGGCTTCCGGAGTGTCCACAGCGCTCAACTGGCTTCTCTATTATTACGCGGTGAAATACGCCCCCATGTCCGCGGCTGTGCCGCTGAACAAACTGAGTGTTCCCATGGTGATCCTTTTCTCGAGATATATGCTCGGTTCCAGGATCCGGAAAGATCAGGGGGTCGGCCTTGCCGGGATCGTCGCCGGAATGATGATGGTCGCGGTGGTGGCGTGACATGAAAAAAGCTGCCGCTTTGCAGCGCGGCAGCTTCGTAAAATCTTACGACAGGCTGTTCTGACATCTTTCTTCTCAAACAGGAGAAGAAAGATTTTTTTACTCCTGGAACAGCGGAGTAGAGTAGTAGCGGTCGCCGGAATCCGGGAGAAGGGCGACGATGTATTTTCCTTCAAATTCCGGACGTTTTGCGAGCTCGATGGCGCCGGCGAGGGAAGCTCCCGAGGAAATACCTACGGAGATGCCTTCTTTTTTGGCGACCAGTTTGGAAATTTCGAATGCGGTCTCATTTTCGATCGGCAGGACTTCGTTGTAGATCTCTGTGTCGAGGGTGTCCGGAACGAATCCGGCGCCGATTCCCTGGATCTTGTGGGGGCCGCCGTGTCCTTCCGAGAGCACCGGGGAGCTCTTGGGCTCTACCGCGGCAATATAGACGGAAGGCTTCTGCTCTTTGAGATATTTTCCGGTGCCGCTTAAGGTGCCGCCGGTGCCGACGCCTGCGACAAACGCGTCCACAAGGCCGTCCGTGTCATTCCATACTTCCGGGCCGGTCGTCTCGTAATGCGCCTTCGGATTGGCCGGATTGACGAACTGTCCGGGAATGAAGCTGCCGGGTGTCTCACCGGCGAGCTGCTCCGCCTTTTCGATCGCGCCTTTCATCCCTTTCGCCCCGTCTGTGAGAACGATCTCCGCGCCATATGCCTTCAGAATGTTGCGTCTCTCCACGCTCATCGTCTCGGGCATCGTGAGAATGACGCGGTATCCTTTCGCGGCTGCGATGGAAGCGAGACCGATGCCGGTGTTGCCGGACGTGGGCTCGATGATGACGGAACCTTCTTTAAGAAGACCTTTTTCTTCCGCGTCCTCGATCATCGCTTTGGCAATGCGGTCTTTCACGGAACCGGCCGGGTTGAAATATTCCAGTTTTGCGAGAAGGCGGGCTTTGAGCCCGAGCTCTTTTTCGATATTCCTGAATTCAACGACCGGTGTCCCCCCGATCAGTTCTGACGCTCCGCTGTAGATTTTTGCCATAACAGACTCCTTTCCTTCATACCGGCGGAAATAATATCAGGCCGGTGATGCGATGTATGTTTTAAAAGGTTTCCGGTAAAGAATACCTAATTCATACATTTCCTAGTGAATATGTATGCAATATAGCATTAAAAAAACAGCATGTCAACAGGAAATTCAAAAAAATTGTGACATGCTGTGCAAACACAAGCCTGCATCCGGAAGTTTTTTCGTGAAAGGGCGGGGCAAAGACCGGAATCAGGAATCCTCCCGGAAAATGACGGCGTTATCCGTCATTGAATCGATGACAGCCAGAGAATGCAGGTTCACGCCTTTTTCGCGCAGCATTTTTCCGCCTTCCTGGAACCCTTTTTCAATGATGATCCCGACGCCTTCCAGTGTCGCGCCTGCCTCCGTTATGATCTCGGAGAGCCCCTCGACGGCACATCCGTTTGCGAGAAAATCGTCAATGATCAGCACGTGGTCGTCCGGCGTAAGAAACTTTCTGGAAAGGATCACATCGTACACTTTGCCGTGCGTATAGGAGCGGACGATGGTCCTGTACACGGATCCGTCCAGATTTTTCGTCTGCGCCTTTTTGGCAAATACGACCGGCACATGGAAATACTGCGCGGTCATACAGGCGGCTGCGATCCCGGAGGATTCGATGGTCAGGATCTTCGTGACGGGCCTGTCTTTGAAAAGACGGTAGAACTCCTGACCGATTTCATTCAGAAATTCGACGTCGATCTGATGGTTGAGAAAACTGTCTACTTTAAGAATATTGCCCGGACGGACCTTTCCGTCCCGCAGGATCCTCTCTTTCAATGCGTCCATGCAAACACCTCTTTTCGCTTGAAAAGTATGCTTCCCTATACAATTTATTATCGCAAAATGGTATAATAAATGCAACGCGCAACATAGAAAGAAAGGCTGAAAAAATGCGGTATCTTGAGGAGAAAAAAGAAATGATCGCCCGTTTCCGGAAGCTGTATGAGAGCGGGATGATCAATATGTTCGAGGGAAATATCACCGTCCGGATGCCGGACTGCATTCTGGTCACTCCTTCGCAGATGGAAAAAGACCGGATCACGCCGGAGATGATCATTGAAATGGATATGGACGGCAATATCATCGGAGATCCGCCGTCAAAGCCTTCTTCGGAATATAAAATGCATCTCGCGGTCTACCGTCTCAGGGACGACCTGAAGGCAGTTGTGCACACACACAGTGCGCATGCCACTTCCTTCGCGACGGCCGGACAGCCTGTCAGCGGAAATATGGCAGAGATCTTTATGTTCTTCGGCGGGGAGATCCCGGTCTGTTCCTACGGAGCGCCGGGAAGCGATGCGATCTACGCGGATTTTCCGAGATACTTTGTGCAGGAGGATAAAGACGCCGTTCTGCTCGCAAATCACGGCGTAGTGACCGCCGGAAAGTCACTTGCGGACGCTTACAGCAAGACGGAGGCGGCGGAAAAGCTGGCAATGATCGAAAAAGAAGTCCGCCTGCTCGGCACGGAAAATGAGCTCTCCGGGGAAGAGAGAGCACAGCTGCTGGCTTTTTATAAAAACAGAAAAAATCGTCCATGAAAAAAGCCGGAGCAGCGAAAATACTGTAAGGGTTAAAGGAGACAGTTAAAAGACAGGACAGAAAGAGGGGATCCTATGAGTGAAGAGTTCAAAAGACAGGAACAGAAAGCATCCGAGATAGGCCACGTGGAGAAAAATCTGCCGGATGAGCTTCCCCGGTATTTTCTTCTTCCGGGAGATCCGAACCGGATCGACGTGATGTCGGCACAGTGGGATCCCGGTGCGGTGAGCTATGATCTCGCGCGGCGGGAGCGCGCGGCCGTCGGCACTTTTAAGGGAAGCCCCATCGGTGCCTGCGACACGGGCATGGGAGGAGGAAGCGCGGAAATTTATCTGACGGACCTCATCGCCCGCGGCGCGGATACCTTCATCCGGGTGGGAACGACCGGCACGATCCAGGAGAAGGTGAAAGTCGGCGATATTATCATCAATGACGCGAGCGTAAGGCTCGACGGAACGTCCGATCTGTATGTCATGAAAGAGTTTCCGGCAGCGGCGCATTACCTTGTGACGGCCGCTCTTGTGGAAGCCTGCGAGAACCTGGGGTTCCGCTACCATGTCGGCACCGGATGTACCTGCGCTTCCTTCTACACGGGACAGTGCCGGACGACGATCAACGGTTACAGACCGTCTTATACGGACCGGATGTTTGACGATCTTAAGCAGGCCGGCGTCCTGAATTTTGAGATGGAAGCGGCAACGATCCTGACGATGGCAAGGATCTTCGGAAAACGGGCGGGAATGTGCGCGGTGGTCGTCGCACACCGGCTCACCGGCGAATGGCTGGAAGATCCGGAAGCGGAGAAGCGCGCCTGCCTTCTGGGCGCGGAAGCCCTGCACATCCTCGCGGAGAGGGACGGCGCCTGACGGGCAGTATTCCGGCGGGAAAGAGTCAAACGGAGGGAAACGCTGCGGCGGACGAAGAAAACGGAGAAAAGCAGCCGCGAAAGCGGCGCGGAACAGGGAGGCGTACCTATGGTTATTACAAAAGAGGACAGAATGGGATGCAGCGTCCATCTCGCGGAAGATGAGAAGAGCGTCATCATTCTCGATCAGACGCAGCTGCCGAACCGGCAGGTGTACCTGAAACTGGAGACCGCCGAGGAGATCTATGATGCCATCAAAGTGCTCGCCGTGCGCGGAGCGCCGGCCATAGGGATCTGCGCGGGATACGGCATGTATGTTCTTTCGCTGAAGAAAGAACCGGAGAACTATGATATTTTCAAAAAAGCGATGCACGACGAGGGGGAATACCTCATTTCCTCGAGACCCACTGCCGTCAATCTCAGCTGGGCCGTGAACCGCATGCTCGGCGTCGTGGATGCGAACGCGGATAAACCGGTTCCGGAGATCGTCGGACTTCTCCATGACGAGAGCATCGCGATCCAGAATGAGGATATCGAGATGTGCGCGCGCATTTCCGAATACGGGCTCTCGCTCGTAAAGGACGGCGACGGGATCCTGACGCACTGCAACGCCGGTCCTCTCGCGACTTCCAAATACGGGACGGCGATCGGCCCGATGCTTCTCGGAAAGGAGAGGGGGATCAACTTCCGTGTATTTGCGGATGAGACGAGACCTCTTCTGCAGGGAGCGCGCCTCACCTCCTACGAACTGGAGAAAGCGGGCGTCGACGTGACGCTGATCTGCGACAATATGGCTTCTCTGGTCATGAAGAACGGATGGGTGCAGGCCTGCTTCGTCGGCTGCGACCGCATCGCGGCGAACGGCGACTTTGCCAATAAGATCGGGACTTCCGGCGTGGCGATCCTCGCGAAGCACTACGGCATTCCGTTCTACACCCTCGGGCCGACGTCGACCATCGACATGAACTGCCCGACCGGGGACGACATCAGGATCGAGCAGAGAAATCCGGACGAGATCAAAGAAATGTGGTATAAGGAGCCGATGGCCCTCTCCTCCGTCAAATGCTATAATCCGGCATTCGACGTGACGGATCACGAACTGCTCACGGCGATCATCACGGATCAGGGAATAATCTATCCGCCCTTTGATGTGAACCTCAGGAAGCTATTTGAGAAATAAGATTATTGGATTCAATAAGATTATTAAACGAAATAAGATTATTAAACGAAAGAAGATTAATCAGCAGCAGAAAACATTTTTCAGATTTGGAGGAAATGATATGGTAACAAGTTCACCGTCAGCAAGCATTCAGCTCAAGGAAGGCACACACATCGCGAAAGTAGTCCTCATGCCGGGCGATCCGCTCCGCGCGAAATATGTCGCGGAACATTACCTTGACAATCCGGTCCTTTTCAATGACGTCCGCAACATGCTGGGCTACACGGGGACCTATGAGGGAAAAGAAGTGTCCGTGATGGGATCCGGCATGGGAATGCCGTCCTTCACGCTCTATGCCTATGAACTGTTCACATTCTTCGGCGTAGAGGCGATCATCCGTATCGGCTCCGCCGGCGCGATCCAGGACACTGTCCGCGTCCGCGACGTCGTGATCGCGATGGCGTCATCCACGAATTCCGCCATGGGCAAGGCATACAGCCTTCCGGGAGTGATCGCTCCGACCGCCACTTACGATATGCTGAAGGAAGCCGTCAAGGCAGCGGAGGAGATCGGCGTCCGCACACACGTCGGAACGGTCTTTACTTCGGACTTCTTCTATCACCCCGACAAGGAGATCAATCAGAAGGCGAGGGATCTCGGACATCTCGCTGTTGAGATGGAATCCGCGGCACTGTATCTGACTGCGATGCAGCTGCACAAGAAAGCGCTGGCGATCTTTACAATCTCCGATCATATTTTTACCGGAGAAGCTCTGAGCGCGGCGGACAGACAGGACAGTTTCCATGAAATGATGGAGGTGGCGCTGAAAACAGCTGTCCGTTCGGATATCTGATGAAAGGTTTTGGGTTTTTCACTGTATCCGCTTTATTTAAGAAGCGATGCGTGATAAAATAAATTGTTAATTTGGGACACGGAACCGTGCCCCGGAAAGATAAAAGGAGGCAAACATGAAAAAGAAAACACTTCGACTGATCAGCATGCTCCTTGTCCTCGTTCTGACACTTGGACTGTGCGCATGCGGCGGCGGGAACCCGGTTTCTGAAGAAAGCGCGGGCGGAGATGCTGCAGACGGCGGCAAGGGCCTTAAGATCTGCATCGTCACCACATCGGGCGTTGACGACGGTTCCTTCAATGAAAACTGCTACGACGGCATCAAGGCATTCACGGCAGAACACGCGGACTGCACCGTAACGGACGTTAAGGAATCCGACCTCTCCAAGGTTATTGAAACCGTAGGATCCCTCGTCGGCGATTATGACGTTATGGTTCTTCCGGGCTTCAACTTCGCGGCGATCGCAGAGATCGCACAGGCTAATACGGACAAGTATTTCATCGTTGTTGACTCTACCATCACCGACCTCGACGGCAATACCGTTAACGGTCTTCCGAACGTTTATACCATGACGTTCCTTGAGCAGGAATCCGGCTTCTTTGCGGGACTTGCGGCAGCTCTTTCCACCGAGACCGGCAAGGTCGCGGTCGTGAACGGCATCGCGTTCCCGTCCAACGTCAACTATGAATTCGGGTTCATGGCAGGCGTCAATTACGCCAACGCCAAATTCGGCACCAGCGCGGAATACGTTGAGATCCCGTCCTATGCGGGTGAAGCGGCTGTTCCGGTAGCGGGCGGCGACTACGGCACAGCTGTCGGCGGCAACTACATCGGCGACTTCGCGGATCAGGCGAAGGGCAAGGAAGTAGCGGAAGCGCTGATCGCGGCCGGCGTTGACATTATCTTCCCGGCGGCAGGAACAGCAGGAAACGGCTGCTTTACCGCGATCAAGGAAAACGGCAGCGGCTACTGCATCGGCTGTGACGTCGACCAGTTTGACGACGGCGTAAACGGAAGCTCCAACATCATCCTTACCTCTGTTCTCAAGGTCATGGATATCAACATCACAAAACAGCTGAACGCGATCTATGACGGCACATTCAAGGGTGCGGATGATACTCTTGGCGCCGCTTCCGATCCGGCAGGCACAGGTTTTGTTTCCGCTGAAGGACGTCAGCAGCTCTCCGCGGATGCGCTGGAGAAAATGAATCAGGCTTACGAAGATCTCAAAGCCGGCAAGATTGAGCCGCCTTCGAACTTCAACGGCTACACACCGGACGACTTCCCGGGACTGAACTGATCAAATTTTAAAGGGTCAGCCATGCAGCTTTGCGTGGCGGCCCTTTTTGTTTTTTTAGCAAAATGAGGGAGTCAATTTATGGGAGCAAACAAAGAAGAATATATCGTAGAAATGCGGCATATCACAAAGCGCTTCCCGGGCATTATCGCAAATGACGACGTCACGATCCAGGTGCGCAAGGGCGAAATCTACGCGCTCCTGGGCGAAAACGGAGCGGGAAAATCGACGCTTATGAGTATGCTCTACGGGCTGTATGAGCCGGATTACGGCGAGATCTATGTCCGCGGCGAAAAAGTGGAATTTAAGTCCCCGGCAGAGGCGGCAGCCAGGAATATCGGCATGGTCCATCAGCATTTCAAACTGGTGGACAACTACACGGTCGGCGAGAACATCGTTCTCGGGATCGAACCGATGAAGAAGGCACTGGGGATTTTTCCCTATGTCGACATGAAAGAGGCTAACGAGAAGATCCGTTCACTCTCCAAAGAGTACGGGCTCGAGGTAAACCCGACGGATCTGATTTCCGATATTAATGTTTCGATCCGGCAGCGCGTTGAGATCATGAAAATGCTCTACCGCGAAGCCGAGATCCTGATCTTCGACGAACCGACCGCGATCCTGACCCCGCAGGAAGTGGAATATCTGCTGAAGATCATGGAAGAGCTCCGGAAAGGCGGCAAGACGATCATCCTGATCACGCATAAGATCGAGGAGATCAAGAAAGTCGCGGACCGCTGCGCGATCCTGAGAAGAGGGCGTCTCATCGATATTCTGGACGTTAAGACGACGTCCACCCAGGAGATGGCCAACCTGATGGTGGGCCGGAATGTGGAACTTTCAACCGCTAAATCGAAACCGAATTACGGCGATATTGTTCTGTCTGTCAAAAACCTCACGGTGCGGAATGAAGAAAAGGTACAGGTCGTAAAAGGGATTTCCTTTGACGTGAGAGCCGGAGAGATCTTTGCGGTCGCGGGCGTGTCCGGAAACGGGCAGGTGGAACTTGCGGACGCGATCACCGGCCTTGAAAAGATCGAGAGCGGCAGCGTGACGTTTCTGGGAAAAGACATCACGAACGAAAGCATCCGAAGCCGCACGGAAGCAGGAATCAGCTATATTCCTGAAGACCGGCAGAAATTCGGCATTTTCATGGATTTCAGCCTGCGGGATAATATGGCGATCCGGCGCTACTATAAAGAGCCGTTCTCGCATAAAGGCATTTTCAACTTCGCGGAATCCGAGAAGTACGCGACGCAGATCATCGGAGACTATGACGTGCGGAGCGGACAAGGCGCGAAGACGATCATGCGCTCCATGAGCGGCGGCAACCAGCAGAAGGCGATCGTCGGGCGTGAGATCGAAGAGCACACGCCGCTGATCGTATTCGTGCAGCCGACACGCGGACTGGATATGGGAGCGATCGAGAATGTTCACAAATCGATCCTTGCGGAGCGCGACAGGGGCGCGGCCATCGTGCTTATCTCTCTGGAACTTGAAGAAGTTATGAACCTCGCTGATACCATCGGAGTCATCTATAACGGACAGCTCCTTAAGATCGCGGACGCGGGTACGCTGACGTCGCAGGATGTCGGACGGTATATGATGGGGGTGACAGAGGCGTGAAAAAAGAAAAGGCAATGAGAGAAAAAGGGTTCAGGACCTGGCTTGCGCATGTTCTGACCCACGAAAAGTGGTCCTCGCTGACGGTACCGCTGTTCTGCATCGTGCTGATGCTTATCTTCTCCAGCATTCTTCTGCTGATCCTCGGAAAGAATCCGTTCACGGCGTTCTACAGCTTCCTTGCAGGCAACGGATTCGCGATGAAAGCCAGTTACGGAGCGGGATCCGGCATGCTGTCGGATTTCTTCCAGTTCCTCAATATCATGGCACCGATGCTCCTCGCGGCGCTCGCATTTATTTTCGCGTACCGCTGCGGTCTGTTTAACATCGGCATCGCCGGACAGATGCTCCTTTCCGGCTTCGTGGCATCCATCACGGTCGGCTATATGAAAAACTTAAGCGGCGCAGTCGCGAAGCCGCTCGTCATTCTGATCGGCATCGTGGTGGGCGGCCTTCTCGGAGCATTTGTCGGATTTCTGAAGTACAAATTCAATATTCATGAAGTTGTCTCGACGATCATGATCAACTATATTATCAGTTATCTGACGGGCTTCTTCATCAACTCGAAATTCGTGGATCCCATCAGCCGCGCGTCCAAGGTCATCTCGACCCAGTCGAGGCTCACGTACACGAAGGTGCTCATCGGCGGATACTACTGCAATGTGCCTCTCGGAATCGTACTCGCGCTGGTCATGGCATTTATCGTTCATTTCATTTTTGAAAAGACGGTATTCGGCTTCGAGCTCCGGGCGGTAGGTTCC
>SVDL01000019.1 GCA_015057835.1 Lachnospiraceae bacterium | reverse complement strand
GGTGTCTCCGGCAAAGACGGCGGAACACTCCTGTGCAAAAAGAAAAAGGCAGGAAAAAGAGATATCGGATATGTCGGACAGGTCGTGGAGGTGAATACTTCCCTGATCGATACGCTGATCGACAATGATTTTGTTCCGGTCATCTGCCCGGTCGGGCTCGGAAGAAAAGATTTTCACGCTTATAATGTCAACGCTGACGACGCCGCCTGCGCGATCGCGGAAGCGGAAAATGCCGCAAAGCTTGTATTTCTTTCCGATATCGAAGGCGTATACGCCGATCCGACGGAACCGTCGACTCTGATCTCGGAAATGACAGTGACCGAGACCAACGAGTTTATTGCCTCCGGAAATGCCGGGGGAGGCATGCTGCCGAAACTGAAGGGCTGCGTGGATGCGATCGAGAACGGCGTATCCCGGGTACATATTCTGGACGGCCGGATCGAACACTGCCTGCTGCTGGAGTTCTTCACCAATAAGGGAATCGGAACGGCAATCATCGGAGACGGAGAAGAGAGGTATTATCATGAAAACCGCTGAGTATAAAGAAACCCTGGATCAGTATTACGTACATGTTTACAACCGGTTTCCTATCGTTCTTGAAAAGGGGAACGGCGTTTATGTGACGGACACGGACGGAAAAGAGTACCTGGATTTCGCTGCCGGGATCGCGGTGTTTGCGCTCGGTTATAACGACCCGGAATACAATGCCGCGCTGACAGACCAGATCGGCAGGATCATTCATACGTCCAATCTTTACTATAATATACCGGCAGCGGAAGCGGCAAAGAAGCTGGTGGAATCCTGCGGGATGTCCAAAGCGTTCTTCACGAACAGCGGCACGGAGGCGATCGAAGGCGCCATTAAGGCGGCCAGAAAATATGCCTGGAACAAAGGAATAAAAGACAGTGAGATCATAGCCATGAAGGATTCGTTCCACGGACGTTCCGTGGGAGCTCTTTCCGTCACCGGAAACGAGCATTACCAGGAAGCTTTCCGCCCGCTCATGGGAGGCGTGAAATTTGCCGATTTCAATGATCTGGAAAGCATCAAAGCGTGCATTTCCGAAAAAACCTGCGCCATTCTCATGGAGACTGTCCAGGGAGAAGGCGGTATTTTCCCCGCGGATCCTGCTTTTCTGAAAGAAGTGCGCGCGCTGTGCGATGAGAAAGATATTCTGCTTATTCTCGATGAGATCCAGTGCGGGATGGGCAGGACCGGAGATCTGTGGGCGTTCGACGGATACGGCGTAAAACCTGACATCATGACCTGCGCGAAAGCGCTCGGATGCGGCGTGCCGGTGGGGGCGTTTGTCCTGAATGAGAAGACCGCGGCGTCCTCTCTCGCCCCGGGAGATCACGGAACGACTTACGGCGGAAATCCGCTGGCGTGCGCGGCAGTCAGCGCGGTCTTTGACATTTTCAAAGAGAGAGATATTGTGGGGCACGTAAAGGAACTGACGCCGTATCTCGAACAGCGGCTGGATGAACTGGCGGCAAAACACCCCTGTGTGGCCGCCCGCCGGGGCAGAGGCTTTATGCAGGGACTCGCTCTTGAGGGAAAGCCGGTGGGTGAAGTGATCGCCGCCGCGCGGGAGAGAGGACTGCTGGTCATTTCCGCCGGAAACAATGTCCTGCGGCTCGTCCCGCCTCTCGTGATCGAAAAGGAAGATATTGACCAAATGACTGAAATTCTTGACCTTTGTCTGTGAGAATTTCGGGTTGAAACCATTTTGGATTTGATGATATGATGAAAATGTGCACAGGACATGCGTCCGGATCCCGGGGCCCGAAAAAGGAGCTCCACGAGGAGGTGCACATTGGAAAAAAGAATTAAAAATAAGATCTGCCGGCAGCGCGGAAGCAGACTGCGGCTGGGAATGCTCGCAGTTCTTCTTGCCGCAATCGTTTTATCCGGATGCGGAGAGAAGAAAGAGACGGTTTTTGAGATGCAGGAGAACGTTTCTGACGCTTCTCCCGGGACGTCTTCCGGTGAGGGATCTCATTCCGATGAGACGGAGGCAGAAAGCATTTCCGAAGGATCGAACGAACAGGAGCCGGAGACGGATGCCGAAGCGGTGTCAGAAGCGGCGGCAGCGGAGGAAGAGAAAAGAACCTTCTTCGTTTATGTGACGGGAGCTGTCGAGCGCCCCGGCGTCTATGAATTGCAAGAAGGGTCGCGGATCTTCGATGCGGCGGCAGCGGCCGGCGGCCTCACACCCGACGCCGATACGGTCCTCGTCAACCAGGCGGCGGAGATCACCGACGGCATGCAGATCTATTTCCCGACGAAGGCGGAGGCTGCGGACTGCAGAAAAGATCCGGACAGATTCGTCACGGATACCGCGGACGCCCGTTTTGTGAGCGGCGGCAGCGGGGAAGAGCCGGCTGAGGCGGAGAAAATCAATATTAATACGGCGGATGAAGACACTCTTATGACACTGAACGGGATCGGGAAGGCGAAAGCCGAAGCGATCATAGCTTACCGGGAAGAACACGGCGGGTTCCGTTCTATAGAGGAGATCCGCGAAGTGAATGGAATAAAAGACTCTGTATTCGAAAGGATCAGGGAGTCAATAACAGTAGAATGACAGGATTGGAGCAGGTAACATGGCAAAACGAGTACTGGTTGTTGACGATGAGAAGAACATCGTAAAAGGAATCCGGTTTTCCCTCGAGCAGGAGGGATTTGAGGTCACCAGCGCGTATGACGGGGAGGAAGCGCTGAATCAGGCGAAACAGAATGAGTTCGACATCATTCTGCTGGACCTTATGCTTCCCAAGCTCTCCGGCCTCGACGTCTGTCAGCAGATCCGTGAGTTTTCAGGCGTTCCGATCATCATGCTGACGGCGAAGGGCGAGGACATGGACAAGATCCTCGGTCTTGAGTACGGTGCGGATGATTATATTACGAAACCGTTCAACATTCTGGAAGTAAAGGCAAGGATCAAGGCGATTCTCCGCCGCACGACCCGTCCGGAAAGCGAGGCGGAGCCGGTCAAGGTGGTGGAGATCGGCGGTCTCAAGATGGACTGTGACAGCCGGCGGGTCTATGTAAACGGAAAAGAGATCAACCTCACGGCGAAGGAATTTGATGTCCTGGAGCTCCTCGTGTTCAACCCGAATAAAGTCTACAGCCGTGAAAACCTGCTGAATATTGTCTGGGGATATGAATATCCCGGCGACGTACGCACGGTGGACGTCCACATCCGCAGACTTCGTGAAAAAATTGAGGAAAATCCCAGCGATCCCCGTTATGTTCACACAAAATGGGGCGTCGGCTACTATTTTAACGCATGAAATTCATTAAGAGCCTTCAATTCCGAATACTGGCCATGCTGATCCTGATCGGGATCATCCCGGCCGTCATTGCAACACGTTCCGTCGTACGGGGGTACGAGGAACGTGCTGTGTCTTTACGCGGAATGAACGTCCGGAACCAGTGCGAGATCCTGAGCAATCAGCTGATCGACGCCAATTATTTCGACAACACGGACTCCGCTGTGATCAACAGTGAGCTCACCCTGCTCTCCAATGTCTATTTCGGCCGCATCATGGTCATCGATAATCAGTTCCGCATCGTCCGCGACACCTACGATCTCGGTACGGGCAGGACGAACGTCTCGGAGCAGGTCATCGACTGCTTCCGGGGAGAGGGAAGTTCCACGATCTATGACCGGGAGAACGGATATATTGAAGTCGCGGTGCCGGTGGACATGACGGAGACAGAAGATATCGAAGGCGTGATCCTTGTCTCCGTCTCGACTAACGAGATCGGACAGACAGTCCGGCTGCTCGAGCGGAACTCTCTTATCATTATCGGAACGATCAGCGCGCTGGTCCTCGTGATAGGCTACCTTCTGTCGCGGTATCTGATTAAACCGCTGCACCGGGTCACCAATGAGATCGAGGGGATCACGGACGGCTTTGAGGAGGAGACCATCTCCGTAACGGATTATACCGAGACGGAACAGATCACCAATGCTTTCAACCAGCTCCTCGGAAGAGTCAAAAAGGTGGATGAATCCCGTCAGGAATTTGTTTCCAACGTCTCCCATGAGCTGAAAACGCCTCTGGCGTCGATGAAAGTGCTCGCGGACTCCCTTGTCGGTCAGGAAAATGTCCCCAACGAGATCTACCGCGAGTTTATGGAAGACATCTCGCAGGAGATCGACCGTGAGAACGGCATCATTCATGATCTGCTTGAGATGGTCCGCATGGATAAGAAAGCGGCCAATTTCCATTTCAGAACGGTCAATATAGGCAATATGCTGGAAGACATTATCCAGAGACTCCGCCCGATTGCCGGAAAGCGGAATATTGAGGTCGCCCTCGATACGTTCCGCGAGGTGGAGGCCGAAGTGGACGAGTCCAAGCTTTCCCTCGCATTTACCAATCTGATCGAAAACGGGATCAAATACAACGTGGAGGACGGCTGGGTCCGCGTCTCACTGAACGCGGATCACAGATTCTTCTATGTCACGGTGGCGGATTCCGGCATCGGTATTTCGGAGGAAGACCAGGCGTTTATCTTTGAGCGGTTCTACCGCGTGGACAAGTCCCATTCTACGGAAGTGGAGGGGACAGGCCTCGGGCTCGCTATCGTAAAGAGCGCCGTGACGGCGCACAACGGCGTAGTCAAGGTGATCAGCAAACCGGGAGAGGGAACCTCTTTCCAGACCCGCATCCCGCTGCAGCACGAAGAGGAGGCCCCGGCATGAACAGGAAAAGAAGGATCTTTCCGGGGGTAATGGCACTTATGCTCGCGCTCTCCGTGATGCTGGGAGGCTGCGCAAGTCCCGTGGAAAATGCCTCGGACAATGTTATTTACATCTATTATATCAACCAGGAGGAAGACGCTCTGGTTTCCGTGAGCTATATTCCCAACCTGCAGCAGTCAAAAGATCTTGTGGAAGAACTGCGGGATGAGCTCTGCCGGACCCCCTCCAGTGAATCCATGGAATGCCTTCTTCCCGAGAATGTGGTCATGGAGATCATCAACGTGGAAGACCGCACACTGACGCTCCGCTTCCCGGAGAGCTATTATGATATGGATAAGACCCGTGAGGTACTGGTGCGGGCCGGGATCGTCAGGACTTTCGTGCAGATCGAGGGGATCGACCGTGTTCAGTTTTATATAGGAGAATCTCCCCTGATCGATGCGGACGGAAACCCTGTCGGCCTTATGCGGAGAGAATCCTTCGTCGATAATTCCGCCCAGCAGCTGAATAATTACGAAAGAAACGCTGTACGGCTGTTTTTTGCCAATGAGAGCGGAGATATGCTTGTGGAAGAGCCCAGGGCGATCTACCACAGCAGTTCACAGCCCCTTGAGTGGGCGGTGGTCGCAAGACTCGTGGAAGGACCGAAGACGGCAGGCAGTTTTGCGACACTGCCTCCCGATACGGAGATCCTTTCCGTCTCGACGGCAAATGACGTATGCTATGTAAACCTCAGCGGAAGCTTTCTGAACAGCACGCTGACGGTATCGGAGGAAATACCGGTCTATTCGATCGTTAATTCGCTGGTCAAGAGCTGCAACGTGAAACAGGTGCAGATCGCCATTGAAGGGGAAATCAAGGTGACGTTCCGCGACAGCATGAGACTGGATCAGCTCTTTGAGCTCAATGAGGCACTGGTGGAAAAGACATCGTCATGATGTCGGATGAAAAGACCCCTTGTTCTTGTCAGCGTCCTTCTGGCCGCTGTCATTGCCGTGTGTTTCGGACTGTTTCCGGACAGCGCGGATCCCTTTTTAAAAAACCGGAAGATGGAAGGATACAGGGATTCCCTGATCACTGTGCGGGGAACTGTAAAGTCGTATGAGGAAAAAGACGGCTATGCGGTTCTTCTTATTAAAAATACCCTTTTTTCGTCGGAGGAATCCGGGAAAAAGGTCACGTACAGGCTTCACGGCGTGCGTGTGACACTGAAAAAACCTGCAGCGGAGTACGGGATCCCCTGCCGCGCCGGACAGACTGTTCTTGTGCGGGGCGTTCTGCATGCCTCCGCGGAACCCTCTGATCCGGGACAGTTCAACGAGGCGCTTCACGACCGGATCCATCATATTTCATGGCGCATGAAAAAAGGAGAGATCCTCGCCGGCGGAGAAGAGTACAGTGCCCTAAGCGAGGCGGCGGCAGTTCTCCGGAGAAAACTGTACAGAAGACTGTGTCAGGTCTACCCGGAAGATACCAGAGAAGTGCTCGGCGCGGTGCTCCTCGGAAGGAAAGAGGAGCTGTCTTCGGAG
This sequence comes from Lachnospiraceae bacterium, assembly GCA_015057835.1. Classification (GTDB taxonomy): domain Bacteria; phylum Bacillota; class Clostridia; order Lachnospirales; family Lachnospiraceae; genus Chordicoccus. The sequence continues at coordinate 24,355 of SVDL01000019.1, read as the reverse complement.
ACATCCGTGAAATATGAGAGCGGCGGAGTTTCCCATATGCTGGTGATCTCCTCCCTGCACCTCAGCATTCTCAGCGCCGCAGTCTTCGGTATTCTGCGAAAATGCAGATGTTCTCTGAAAGGATCCATTCTCGCAGGGGGATCGGTGCTCGTTTTCTTTGTCATTCTCACGGGCTGTTCGCTGTCCGCGCTCCGCGCGGTGATCGTTTACCTGTTCTCCATGGGGGCGAAATGGACGGGGAGGACCTACGACAGGAGGAACGCGGCGGCATTTGCGGCGATCCTGATGCTGCTTTCCGACCCGTTTTATCTCTTTTACAGCTCTTTTCAGCTCTCCTTCGCCGCGGCTGTTCTGTGTATTTTCTCTGAAAATAAAGGAAAAACCGCGGGCTGCGTCATCATCCAGTTCGGGATGATGCCTCTCATTGCCTGGCATTTCTTTGAGATCCCCCTGTTCGGCGTCCCGATCAATCTGATCCTTCTCCCTTTTCTTCCCGCGATCCTCATTACGGGAGCTGCGGGACTTCTCTTCGGAGGATACAGCGTTCTTCCTGCAGTATATGCAGTCCGGCTGTATGACAGGATCCTGTCTCTTCTGCAGCGCGCGCCGGATTCCTTTCTTCTCTTCGGAAAGCGGAAGATCCCTTTCCGCGCGGTATGGATCACCGGCAGACCGGGGATCGTCCGGATCTTATGCTATTACGCTGTATTTGCTTTGTTTCTTTATCTGCTGTTCCTCTTTCAGAATACTGCCGGGAAGCTCAGCGCTTACCTGCTCCTGCCCGTACTTCTTCTTGTGATCGGTGTAAGACCTGCGGGACAGGCGAAGATCACTTTTCTTGACGTCGGACAGGGAGACGGAATCTGCGTGGAGTCCCCGCACGGATCCGCCATGCTGGTGGACGGCGGTTCCTCCGACGTATTCGGCGTGGGACAATACAGGATACTTCCTTTTATAAAATATTGCGGGATCGGAGAACTGGAGGTTCTGGCCGTGACCCACGCCGATGAGGATCATATGAACGGAATCCTTGCGATTCTGGAAATGATGGCGGATCGTACGACCGCCCTGCGGGCAAAGTATCTGATCCTTCCTGAAGTGATGGAGCCTCTTTCCCGTGAAGAGGAGTATATTGCTCTGGAAAAGGCGGCGGAGAAAGCCGGGCTGACTGTCCTGAAGGTCAGGAGAGGAGATTCCTTCTTCTTTGACGGCATGGAGGTAGAAATTCTGGGACCGGAAGAAAAGGACCGGCAGACGGAGGCCGATGCCAATGCGCAGTGCATCGTGATGGCGGTCCGGTACGGACAGTTCGACGCGCTTCTTACCGGGGATGCGGAGGGAGAAGGAGAGGAGAAACTGCTCGGCGCGCTGAAGGAGCAGCCTTCCGGGTATGAGGTCCTGAAAGTCGCCCATCACGGATCGAAATATTCCACGCCCGGGGAACTGCTTGACATTGTATGCCCGGAGATCTCGATCATATCAGCGGGAAAGAACAACCGGTACGGTCATCCGCATGAAGAGACGCTGGCAAGGCTCCGGGCGTGCGGTACAGCTGTTTACGCGACGGCAGAATCCGGCGCCGTTACAGTGAAGACGGACGGCAGGCATTTTTCGGTGCGCACATGGAACAGCGATTAAAGGTCGGAGATATCATATTTCTCCGACCACATGAAACAGTGATCAAAAAGGTCGGAGATGTCACATCTCACCGACCACCTGGAAAATATAGAATTTCAGATAATAAGATTCCTGTGCTCCCCACAGCACCGGGTGGTCCGGGGACTGGGCGCGGGCTTCGATGAGCCGGAGCCTTACATGGGCGGAGCGGGCTGCGTCCGCGATCATTTTTTCGAACAGCTCCCTGCTCATAAAATGGGAGCAGGAGCAGGTGGCGAAGTAACCGCCTGACTTCACGAGCTTCATGCCGGTGCGGTTGATCTCCCTGTAACCGCGCTCCGCTGCTTTGACGGTATTTCTTGACTTGGTAAATGCCGGCGGATCCAGAATGACGAGGTCATACTGTTTTCCCTGTTCAGCGAGCTGCGGCAGAAGTTCCAGGACATCCGCGCAGAGAAACTCTACCTGATGAAATCCGTTCAGCTCCGCGTTCTTTGCGGCCATCGCGAGCGCATTTTCCGAGGCGTCGACCGCGAGGACGGAGGAGGCTCCGGCAGCGGCGGCATTCAGGGCAAAAGAGCCGGTGTGGGTGAAGCAGTCCAGGACGTCGGCATTTTCCGCGAAGCGCCTTATGGCGAGGCGGTTGTATTTCTGATCCAGGAAAAATCCCGTTTTCTGCCCGTCTTTTACGTCCACGAGATAGCGGACGCCGTTTTCCGTGATCGGAACGTCTGTGTCGAAAGGATCTCCGAGGAATCCTTTTACGCGTTCCATGCCTTCTTTCAGACGCTCTTTGGCGTCGGAACGCTCGAAAACGCCCCGGATGAGGATCCCGTCCTCCGCAAGAATTTCTTTCAGAAGGCCGATGATCATCTCTTTATAACGGTCCGTCCCGAGAGAGAGGGATTCGATCACAAGAATATCTTCATATTTATCAATGGTGATCCCGGGCAGATAATCCGCCTCCCCGAAGACAAGCCGGCAGCTGCCGGTATCCACGCACTTTTTGCGGTACTCCCAGGCGCTGCGGAGCCTCTCCCGGAAAAAGGTCTCGTCGATCACGGCGTCCGCATTTCGCGTCAGCATTCTCACACGGATCTTCGAGTTGTGGTTGATCACGCCGGTCCCCAGGGGATATCCGTCGAAATCCTCGACCCGGACCGCGTCCCCGTTTTTGTGGCGGCCGCTGACGGCACTGATCTCATTGTCAAAGATCCAGGCGCCGCCCGATTTCAGGAGACGACCCTCGCCTTTTTTCAGAGTGACAACTGCTTCCGCTTTGATTTCCATGACCGATTCCTTCCGAAGTTGAGAGTAAGACCGCGGTGCAGCGCGGGACTGCATCATGGCGGGCTGGTTCGAGTATAGCATTCCGGAACAGAAAATGCGAACCCAATTCACAACATGCCCGGAATCTGTGTTATAATTTCCATACTTATGAATACGCTGTTGAATGATATCAAAACCGAACAGTTCCGCCCCGTCTACCTCCTCTATGGGGAGGAGGCCTATCTTCGCCGTCAGTACAGGGACCGCCTCGGAGAGGCGATCGTGCCCGGGGAGGACACGATGAACCGCACCGTTTACTCCGGATCCAAAACGGATCCCCTCGCTGTCATTGACACCGGGGAGACGATGCCGTTTTTTGCCGAGAGAAGGCTGATCGTGATCGAGGACAGCGGATTTTTCAAGAGCGCGTCCCCGGAGCTTGCGGATTATATGCAGAGAATCCCGGATTATCTGCACCTCATTTTTGTGGAAAATGAGATCGACAAGAGGAACGGACTGTACAAGGCGGTCCAGAAAGCGGGGTATGTGTGCGAGTTTACCCGTATGGATGAGAAAAAACTCGCCGCATGGGCGGGGAAAATGCTCGCGGACGCGGGCCGGAAGATCCGGACATCCGATATGGAGTATTTCCTGACCTGTACCGGAAATGATATGACGCACATCCGCCTCGAGATCGACAAGCTGATCAATTATACGGAGGGGCGGGAGATCATCGAAAGAGAAGACATCGCGGCAGTTACCTCCGTCGAGATCGAAAACCGGATCTTTGAGATGATCCGATGCGTCACGGAGGGGAAAAAACAGAGGGCTCTGGCGCTTTACGCGGATCTTGTCGCGCTGAAAGAACCTTCTCTCCGGATCCTTGCCCTGCTCGCGCGGCAGTATAACCAGATGCTCCTTACGAAACTGCTCGCCGCGGAGCGGACCGAACAGGGAGAGATCGCGAAAATCATCGGCGCGCCGCCGTTTGCGGTGAGAAACTATCTGCGCACGGTACGGAATCTTTCGGCGGACCAGCTCCGGGAAGCCGTGGAGAAGTGCGCGCGGACCGAGGAGGACATCAAGAGCGGACGCATGCCGGACCGCATTGCCGTGGAGCTGCTGCTCCTGACCGCGTAAACACTGAAAAAACTTAAATTTTCTGATTGACAAGGCAGACCCTTTAGCATAAAATATCACCGTATGTTCCACCGCGGTCTCCGTGTCTTGCCGCGGCAAGGACGCGAGATCAGAACGGATGGAGGTGAAAAAGAATGGCAAACGTTAAATCTGCAAAGAAGAGAATTCTGGTCAGCCAGAAGAAAGCTGCAAGAAACAAAGCGGCTAAATCTGCAGTGAAGACTCAGATCAAGAAAGTCTATGCTGCGATCGAAAGCGGAAATAAGGAAGCTGCTGCTACCGAGCTCGACGCCCTCAAGAGCACTATGGGTAAAGCACAGTCCAAAGGCATTTATAAGAAGAATACGATGGCCCGCAAAATTTCCCGCGTTTCACGCGACGTGAACAAAGTCGGTGCCTGACCGATATAAGCTTTAAAAGCAAATATGGAATATACAGGAAGAGACTTCATCCGAGGTCTCTTTTTTGTACTCTTGCCGATTGCGAAAGAGGGAGGTTTCCATTATAATCTGAATATCTATGGGATAACGAAAAAACGGATAAAGGTTTTGAAAACGGCAGATAAAGCAGATTTGTTTTGAAAACAGGAAAAGAAAAGGAACCGCATGGCACAGGACAATATCAGGAATTTCTGTATAATCGCACATATTGACCACGGCAAATCGACACTCGCGGACCGCATCATCGAGATGACGGGACTTCTCACGGAGAGGGAGATGCGCGCCCAGGTCCTCGACAACATGGAACTCGAGCAGGAGAGGGGCATTACGATCAAAGCGCAGACAGTCCGGACGATCTATAAAGCGGACGACGGCAGGGAGTATGTACTGAATCTCATCGATACGCCCGGTCACGTGGACTTTAACTATGAAGTCTCGCGGTCGCTCGCGGCCTGCGACGGCGCTGTTCTCGTCGTTGACGCGACACAGGGCGTCGAGGCGCAGACCCTCGGCAATGTGTATCTCGCCCTGGATCACGATCTCGAGATCATTCCGGTGATCAACAAGATCGATCTGCCGAGCGCGGATCCCGACGGCGTCGCGGAACAGATCGAGGACATCATCGGCATTGAAGCGCAGGAAGCGCCCCGCATCTCGGCGAAGACCGGCGAGAATGTCCGCGCGGTCCTCGAGGAGATCGTCAAAAAGCTTCCCGCCCCGCAGGGGGATGAGGCAGCACCTCTCAAAGCGCTTATTTTCGACGCGCTCTATGATTCCTACCGCGGCGTGATCGTTTTCTGCCGTGTATTTGACGGAACCTTCACGAAGGGAACAAAGGTGAAAATGATGGCGACGGGCGCAGCGTTTGAAGTGACGGAAGTAGGCACCTTCGGCCCCGGACAGTTCATTCCCTGCGAGAAGCTCGAAGCCGGCATGGTCGGCTATATGACGGCCAGCATCAAGGACCTCAAGGATACGCGGGTCGGCGACACCATCACCGAGGCCAACCGCCCGTGCGCGGAAGCGCTCCCCGGCTACAAGAAAGTGCTGCCGATGGTCTACTGCGGCATTTACCCCGCGGATTCCGCCCGGTACCCGGATCTTCGGGACGCGCTGGAAAAACTGCAGCTCAACGACGCATCCCTGCTTTTTGAGCCGGAGACGTCCCAGGCGCTCGGATTCGGATTCCGCTGCGGATTCCTCGGACTTCTGCATCTCGACGTCATCACGGAGCGGCTCCAGAGGGAATTCGACCTGGATCTCGTGACGACGGCTCCTTCCGTGATCTATAAGGTCTACAAGACGGACGGAACCATGATCGAGCTCACGAACCCTTCCAACCTGCCGGATCCGTCGGAGATCGAATATATGGAAGAGCCGATGGTCAAAGCGGAGATCATGGTCACCACCGAATACATCGGTCCGATCATGGAGCTCTGCCAGTCCCGGCGCGGCGTTTACGAGAGCACGGATTACGTTGAGAAGACGCGCGCGGTGCTGCGGTACACCATGCCTCTCAACGAGATCATTTACGATTTCTTCGACGCGCTGAAAAGCCGCTCCAGAGGGTACGCTTCCTTTGATTACGAGCTGTGCGGCTATCAAAGAAGCGATCTTGTGCGTCTCGATATCCTGGTCAATAAGGAAAATGTAGACGCCCTCTCGTTTATCGTCTTCGCGGACAACGCCTACGCCCGCGGCAGCCGGATGTGCGAGAAGCTCAAGGAGGAGATCCCGCGGCAGCTCTTTGATATTCCGATCCAGGCGGCGGTCGGCGGAAGGATCATCGCGAGAGAGACCGTGCGGCAGCTGCGGAAAGACGTTCTCGCGAAATGCTACGGCGGCGACATTACCCGCAAGAGAAAGCTTCTCGAAAAACAGAAGGAAGGCAAGAAGAAAATGCGTCAGATCGGCTCCGTAGAAGTGCCGCAGAAAGCATTTCTCAATGTCCTTAAGCTCGGCGATGACTGAACCTCTCGGAATCTATATTCACATACCGTTCTGCGTCCGAAAATGCCGCTACTGCGATTTTCTCTCCTTCTCCTCTTCGGAAGAGCGGATGGAAGCGTATACGATCGCGCTGTGCCGGGAACTCCGGGCGGCGGCGGAAGAATACGCCGGACAGGCGGACACGGTCTTTATCGGAGGAGGAACGCCCTCCGTTCTTCCGTTCGCGCTTTTCAGGAGAATCCTGGAGACCCTGTACGAAGTATTTCCCGTTGCGCCGGACGCGGAAGTGACGGCGGAGATGAATCCCGGCGCCTTGTGGACGGATCAGGAACTGGCCTCTCTGTTTGGTGAATCGGAGACGGCATCGGGCAGAAGACCCCTTCTTTCGAGAGTCAGCCTCGGCATGCAGTCCGCTCACAACAGGGAGCTTGCGCGCCTCGGAAGGATCCACGATCTTGAGACTTTTGAAGAGAGCTTACGAAGACTCCGGAGAGCGGGCGCCGAAAATGTGAATCTGGATCTTATGTTCGGCATCCCGGGACAGACGGAGGAGAGCTGGGAAGAGACGCTCCGCACAGCGATTTCTTTTGCGCCGGAGCATATCAGCGCATACAGTCTCATCGTCGAAGAAGGCACGCTTTTCTTTGAAGAGAAGGAAAAAGGAACGCTTGTCCTGCCGGACGAGGACGCGGAGCGGACCATGGCGCATCGCGCCGTCCATGTCCTTGCGGAGGCGGGATACGGGCAGTATGAGATCTCCAATTTTGCGAAAAAAGGGTGCGAGAGCCGCCACAATATCCGCTACTGGAAGAGAAGACCGTATTACGGTGCCGGCCTCGGCGCGGCATCGTTTCTGTCGCATACAAGATGGAGCAATACCTCCGATTACCCGGAATATATAAAGATCTGGACGGATCCGGACCTCACGGACAGGGAGAGGCTCTCCTTATGCCGGAGAGATCCCGTGACCCTCAGCGCGCAGGAGGAAATGGAAGAGTTCCTGTTTCTCGGGCTTCGCATGACGGAAGGCGTCAGCGCCTCCGCATTTGCGGAACAGTTCGGAAAAACGGTCGAAGAGGAGTACGGGGACGTCCTCGAAAAGTACGCCGGGACAGGACTGCTTGCGCGGCGGGGAGACCGCATTTTCCTGACGCCGGAAGGGCTGGACGTCAGCAATGTCATTCTGAGTGATTTTCTGCATGAGTAAGAAAAGAGTTCAAATTCTATGGAACATAAACAATATATCCGCATCCGCGGAGCGAAAGCGAATAATCTGAAGGGGATCGATGTCGATATCCCGAGAAATCAACTCGTCGTGCTGACGGGCCTGTCGGGATCCGGGAAATCATCCCTCGCTTTTGACACGATCTACGCGGAAGGACAGCGGCGGTACATGGAGTCCCTCTCTTCCTACGCCCGGCAGTTCCTCGGCCAGATGGAAAAACCGGACGTGGAGAGCATCGAAGGGCTTCCGCCCGCTATCTCCATCGATCAGAAATCAACAAATCATAACCCCCGCTCGACGGTGGGGACGGTGACGGAGATCTATGACTATCTGCGTCTTCTTTTTGCGCGCATCGGGACGCCGCACTGTCCGAACTGCGGACGTCCCATTTCACGGCAGAGCGTCGACCAGATGGTGGACCAGGTGATGGCGCTCCCGGAAAAGACGAGGATCCAGCTTCTCGCGCCGGTGGTCCGGGGCAGAAAAGGGCGTCACGAAAAGGTCCTTGAGCAGGCGAAGAGAAGCGGTTATGTGCGCGTCATGATCGACGACGTGATGTATGAGCTCACGGAAGAGATCAAGCTGGATAAAAACATCAAGCACACGATTGCGATCATCGTGGACCGCCTCGTCGTAAAGCCCGGGATCGAGAAGAGACTGACGGACTCGATCGAGACCGTTCTTGACATTACAAACGGTCTGTGCGTGATCGATCTGATGGACGGAAATTATATGTCCTTCAGCCAGCATTTTGCCTGCCCGGACTGCGGGATCAGCGTCGATGAGATCGAGCCGCGCAGTTTCTCGTTCAACAACCCGTTTGGCGCCTGCCCGGTATGCTCCGGCCTCGGATTCCGCATGGAATTTGAACCGCGGCTGCTCATCCCGGACATGTCGAAATCGATCATGGAAGGCGCGATCGTCTCACTGGGATGGCAGTCGGCCAATCAGAAATCCAGTTTTACCTACGCGCTGCTTGCGGCCCTGGCGGAGTTTTACGGGTTTGACCTGAACACGCCTTATAAGGACTATCCGCAGGATGTGAAGGACATCATTATGTACGGCACCGGCGGGCAGAAGGTGAAAGTCCGCTACAAGGGGCAGCGGGGAGAAGGTGTGTACGACGTCGCTTTTGAGGGCCTCGTCCGGAATATGGAGATGCGCTACCGGGAGACGGGATCGGATCTTATGAAATCCGAATACGAGAAATACATGAGGATCACGCCCTGCCCGGAATGCGGCGGACAGAGGCTGAAGAAGGAATCCCTCGCCGTCACCATTGCGGATAAGAATATATATGAATTCACGGAAATGCCCTCGAGGGATTTTCTGCCGTTTCTCATGAATCTGAAGCTCACCGCCCAGCAGGAGATGATCGGCGCGGCGATCCTGAAGGAGATCCGCGCGAGGGTCCGCTTCCTGAATGATGTCGGCCTGGAATATCTGACGCTCTCCCGGGCAACCGGGACGCTCTCCGGCGGTGAGGCGCAGCGCATACGCCTCGCGACGCAGATCGGGTCGGGACTTGTGGGCGTGGCTTATATTCTTGACGAACCGAGCATAGGCCTCCATCAAAGAGACAATAATAAGCTCCTCGCGACCCTGATTAAGCTGAGAGACCTGGGAAATTCCGTTCTTGTGGTGGAACATGACGAGGATACCATGCGGGCGGCGGACTGCATCGTCGATATCGGTCCGGGAGCCGGCGAACACGGCGGAGAGCTCGTGGGGATCGGCACTGCGGAAGAGATCATGGCGATCCCGGAGTCCATCACAGGACAGTATCTGAGCGGGAAGAAATATATTCCCGTTCCGGACGGAAGACGGGAACCCTCGGGATGGCTCCGCCTGCGCGGCGCCTGCGTCAATAACCTGAAGCACATCGACGTGGACTTCCCGCTCGGCGTTTTTACCTGCGTCACGGGAGTCTCGGGATCCGGAAAGAGCTCTCTTGTCAATGAAGTGCTCTACAGGATCCTCGTCCATGACCTGAACCGCGCCATGATGATCCCGGAGCATTATGATTCGATCGAAGGCCTGGAAGCGCTTGACAAGGTGATCGCCATCGATCAGTCGCCCATCGGAAGAACGCCAAGGTCCAATCCGGCGACTTATACCGGCGTATTTGACATGATCCGGGACCTGTTTGCAGGGACGGCGGACGCGAAAGCCCACGGCTACAAAAAAGGAAGATTTTCCTTCAATGTCAAGGGCGGCCGCTGCGAGGCGTGCTCGGGAGACGGCATTATCAAGATCGAGATGCATTTCCTTCCGGACGTCTACGTGCCCTGCGAAGTCTGCCACGGTAAGCGCTATAACCGGGAGACGCTGGAGATCAAATACAAAGACAAGAACATTTATGACGTGCTGAATATGACGGTGGAAGAGGCGCTTGCGTTCTTTGAGCACGTTCCCCAGATCCGCCGGAAGATCCAGACACTGTACGATGTCGGTCTCTCCTATATCCGTCTCGGGCAGCCCTCGACCGAGCTGTCGGGCGGCGAGGCGCAGAGGATCAAGCTCGCCGCGGAACTGTCCAGGCGAAGCACCGGAAAGACCATTTATATCCTGGACGAACCGACTACCGGTCTTCATTTTGACGACGTCTCCAAGCTCATCCGGATCCTGCAGAGACTTGCGGAGGGCGGAAATACCGTCATTGTCATCGAACACAACCTTGACGTGATCAAGACCGCGGATTATATCATTGATATGGGACCGGAAGGGGGAGACGGCGGCGGAACCGTCGTCGCGCACGGAACGCCCGAAGAAGTCGCAGGTGTTCCCGCGTCCTACACCGGACAGTTCATTAAGCGCTGCCTTGGCGACCGCATTTGAAAAGGAGTTATTATGCCGAAAACAGATATCGGAATTGACCTCGGATCGGTCAATATCCGTGTTTACGTGAGGGATAAAGGCGTTATTATAGGAGAACCGTCGATCGCAGCCTACGACAAGGACCGTGACCGTTTTATCGCGTACGGGGAGGAAGCAGCCCAGGTCATCGGCCACGCCTCGGGAAATGTCGTTGCGGTGAGACCTTTCCGGCACGGAAGCATTTCCGACTATTCCGTGCTGGAGGAGATGCTGCGCTATTTTATCCAGAGGGCCATCGGCCGAAGAGCGGTGAGAAAGCCTTACATCAGCATCTGCATTCCCGGATCCGTCACGAATGTCGAGAAGCGGGCGATCACGGAAGCTTCCTATCAGGCGGGAGCGCGGGAAGTGACCATGGTGCCGGAATCCGTGGCCGCGGCGATCGGAGCCGGCATCGACATCACGAAACCGGTGGGAAATCTCGTGGTGGACATCGGAGGCGGATCGACAGACATCGCCCTGATCTCCATCGGGAGCCCTGTGGCAGAGACGACGCTTCCGGTCGCGGGCCGGACCTTTGATGATTCGATCATGCGCTATCTCCGCCGGAAGCACAGCCTTTATGTCAATGAATCCGAGGCGGAGCGCATCAAGATCGGCATCGGCACCGCCTACAAGAGGCCGAATACGGAATCGCTGGATGTCCATGGCAGAAACGTACTCACCGGTCTTGCCGCTACCGTGACCGTGACGCAGGAGGAAGTGCGCCAGGCGCTGCAGGAATCGACGGAAAAGATCGTCGAAGCGGTCCACGGCGTGCTGGAGAGGACGCCGCCGGAACTTGCGGCCGACATCGTGGAACGCGGCATCGTGCTCACCGGGGGCGGATCGCTCCTGGAAGGCCTGGAGGAGAGGATCGGAGAGCGGACAGGGATCAATGTCATGACGGCGGAGAACCCGGAGCAGTGCGTCGCGCTGGGAGCCGGTCAGTACGTCGAAATGATCAGCATGCTCGGGAAATAACGCAGGAGAAGAAGAATGCCGGAAACCCTGGAAGGGTATATCAGCAATATCATATTCAGAAATGAAGAAAACGGCTACACGGTGCTGGAGCTGGTGAGCGGGGACAAAGAGATCACCTGCGTGGGCAATTTTGAGTCGCTGCACGCGGGCGAGACAGTGGAACTGTACGGAAAATATACCGAACATCCCTCCTACGGCAGCCAGTTCCGCGCGGAGCGGTATGAGATCCGCATCCCGCGTGACGCGGCGGCGATCGAGCGCTATCTCGCAAGCGGTGCCGTAAAAGGCATCGGTGAGACGCTCGCGCACCGGATCGTGCGCGCGTTCGGGGACAGCACCCTGCGCATCATGCAGGAGGAGCCGGAACGTCTCGCGGAGATCAAAGGGATCAGCGAGCGGATGGCCCGGGAGATCGGAAGTCAGATCGAGGAACAGTCGGAGATGAGGGAAGCCATGATGTTCCTTCAGGAATACGGCATTTCTCTCGCGGTGGGCATCCGCATTTTCAGGGAATACGGGTCGAAAATGTATCCGATCCTGAAGGAAAACCCCTATCAGCTCGCGGAGGATATCGACGGGATCGGCTTCAAGACGGCGGACGAGATCGCCGCGAGGATCGGCATCCGGGCGGACGCCGCCTACCGGATCCGGAGCGCGGTGCTGTATGTTCTCATGCAGACGGCCCAGGAAGGAAGCATTTATCTCCCGGAGCGGGAACTTCTTTCGCGTACGGCGGAACTTCTCGCGCTTGACGAAGACCTCATCGAGACCGAGATCGGAAATCTCGCGGCAGACAGGAAGATCATACCGGACCGCGGAGAGGACGGCGCCCTTCATATTTATCACGCCCGTTATTATTATCTGGAGACAGAGACCGCCCGCATGCTGTGCGATCTGAACAGGATCTGCAGCGAGGATGAAAGAGAAGCGGAAGAAAGGATCCGTTCTCTGACGGAGCGCTCCCCGATCACGCTGGAAGAAGAGCAGCTGGAGGCGATCCGCTTTGCCGCGAAATACGGCATTACCATCATCACGGGAGGACCCGGAACGGGCAAGACGACCGTCGTCAATGAGATCCTCCGGTATTTTGAGAGCATCGGATCGGATGTGCTCCTCGCCGCGCCGACGGGACGCGCTGCAAGGCGGATGACGGAGACCACCGGTTATGAGGCGTCCACGATCCACAGACTCCTCGAGATCGGTGCCATCGGAAACGGTGACGACACTGCTTTCCAGTTCGCCAGAAACGCCATGAACCCGCTTGAGGCGGACGTTATCATGATCGATGAGATGTCCATGGTGGATATTTCCCTCATGAACGCCCTCCTTAAGGCGGTGGTCCCGGGAACGAGAATGGTCTTTGTAGGGGATGTCGATCAGCTTCCGTCTGTCGGACCGGGCAGGGTCCTCCGGGATATGATCGACGCGGAGGTATTTCCGACCGTCCGTCTGACCCGCATTTTCCGGCAGGAGGAGACCAGCGATATCGTCATCAACGCGCACCGCATCAATCAGGGAGAACCGCCCGTCCTCAACAACAAGAGCAGGGATTTCTTTTTCCTTGAGAGAAGCGACGCGAACCGGATCATCAGCAACATGATCACTCTCATCAAAGACAAGCTGCCTTCCTATGTGGACGCGTCTCCCTTTGATATCCAGGTGCTCACCCCGATGCGGAAAGGCATGCTCGGCGTAGACCGGCTGAACCGGATCCTCCAGGAGTACCTGAATCCGCCTTCCACGAAGAAAGCGGAAAAAGAGTTCGGAGAGGGGCTGTTCCGTGAAGGCGACAAGGTCATGCAGATCAAAAATGACTATCAGCTTGCGTGGGAAGTCCGCGGAAAATACGGGATCCCCGTTTTTCAGGGGACCGGCGTATTTAACGGGGATATGGGAGTTGTCGCGGAGATCGATTCCGGCTCCAATACCGTGACGGTGACATTCGACGAAGGACGGACGGCGGAGTATACGACGGAGCAGTTGAATGAACTGGAACTTGCGTATGCGGTCACGATCCACAAGTCCCAGGGAAGCGAGTATCCGGCTGTCCTGCTGCCGCTTCTTGGCGGACCGCAGATGCTCCTTACCAGGAATCTTCTGTATACCGCAGTGACGCGCGCGAGAAAATGCGTTGTTATTCTCGGAAAGCAGGACGTCGTGACTTCCATGGCGGACAACCTCACCGAACAGATCCGATACACATCTCTGAAAGAAAGAATTCTTGAGATCCATTCCCTTTCCGGGAATGCCGGCGCCGGCCGGTAACAGATCACAGAAAATCCAAAGAGGCTTCGATGAACAGAAAAATGTTTTTGAAAGAAGCGGGGAGGAAACGTGTTCCTTCCCTGCTTCTTGACGTATTGTATCCCCCGAGGTGCCCTTTCTGCGGGGAAGCTGTTCCGGTGGGGCAGCGGTATCACAGCGCCTGCGCGGAAAAGATCCCGCGTATTCGCGGAATGCGCTGTCAGAAGTGCGGAAAGCCGACAGCGGAAGGGGAAAAATTATGCGGCGACTGCAGCGCCGCGGAGCACCGGTTCGATGCGGGATTCGGCGCTTTTGTCTATGACGGCGCCGTCAGGGACGCGCTCCTCGCGTTGAAATTCCGGGGAAAAAAGGAATATGCCGACGTACTCGGGGAAATGACGGCGGAGGAAGCCGGTGAATTCTTGCGGGAACAGAAAATCGTCCTTTTTCTGCCCGTGCCGATGCACCGGAAAAAACAGAAGTTCCGCGGGTATAACCAGGCCGGGGTCCTCGCGGATGCGATCAGCTTCCATACCGGAATACCGGTCCTGAAAAACACGCTGGTCAGGACGCGCGGGACATCCGCCATGAAAACGCTGGGAGTGCAGGAGCGGAGGGAAAACTTAAGAGGAGCTTTCCTGGTCCGTGATCCTCTTCCGGTCAGGGGGAAGAAGATCTGTCTCATTGATGATATCTATACGACGGGAGCGACGGCGGACGGGTGCGCGGAAGCCTGTTTTGCGGCGGGAGCCGCCGGAGTCTGCGTGCTGACAGCGGGGATCGGAGATGACAGGTGAGACCTGATTCGCATTGCATCTTATAATGTTTCGTGATACAATAACTCCAACTATGAGTAAGGAGAGATATCTGCATGGTCAATGAGGAACGCCTCGGTCTCATGATCCGGATGGCGAAACAGGATACGCCGCAGCAGCGGAAAGCCCTGAAGATCGCAAACTATTACAGAAATGACTATATTGCGCTGGCGCTGATCGGCAAATTCATCCTGATGACGATCGGATATGTGATCCTGCTTATGTTTGTCGGTCTTGCTTCCATGGATTTTCTGATGGATAATCTCGGAAGAATCAATTATAAGATCCTCGGTGCGGAGATCGTTATCGGCTATATTATATTTGTCGGTGTCTATCTCGGCATCACTTATATCGTCTGGTCCGTCCGCTACCACAATGCGAAAAAAGCGAAACGGGTCTATGAAGAAAATATCAGAAAGATCGACAAAATATATCAGAGAGAGGACCGGGAAGGCTGACGGCTGACCTAAGGGGAACAAAAATGTCTTTTTTAGTTGCATGCAGAGAGAGATTACAGTCATTCTACGGACAGTTTTCCGGCATACTGAATATTTGCGGCAAATTCCTGCTCGCAGTGTTCGTATTTCTTCTGATCAACAGGGAGATCGGCTATAATCCGCTTTTTTCAAATATTTTCATCATCCTGATCATGGCGCTGATCGCTTCTATCATGAGCACAAAAGTCATGGTGTTTCTGACGGCGGTCGTCATAATGGGCAATGCCTACTCGCTCGGCATTGAAGTGCTTATCTTTACTGCGCTTCTGATGCTGCTTCTGCTCATTATGTTCGTCTCTTTTGTCCCGGATGACGCGATCGAGGCGATCCTGATGCCGATCTCGATTGCCGCCGGCGTTCCGGCTCTCGTTCCAATCGCCTGCGGGCTCAGGAGAAATCCCGGATGCATCGCGGCTCTCTGGCCCGGTATCGTGATCCATTATTATATTCACGTTCTCGGTGAAAATGCCGCGGCGCTGGGCGCCATTGAAAAGACCCAGTATACGGACCGCCTGAAGATCATCCTGGACGCTATGCTTAACAACCGGGAGATCGTGGTCAGCATTTTCTCTGCGGCGGCGGTGGTCATCATCGTCTACGCGATCCGCAAGCTGCAGGCGGATTATACCTATGAGATCGCTGTTCTTGCCGGAGGGATCATGTTTGTTGTCATGTCGCTCGTCAGCAATTCCACGCTCGGTCTTCATATGGATCTGACGCGGATGATCATCGGCACGCTGATCGCCCTCGTATTTGCGTATGTTTTTCTGTTTTTCATCCATCATGTGGACTATGCGAAAACGGAGCATCTGACATTTGAGGACGATGATTACTTCTATTATGTAAAAGCCGTTCCGAAAGTGATCTCAGAAGAATGGGGTGACGAAGAGGACGAAGAAGAGGATGAGCCGGACGCTCCCGTCGTGGAACAGGCAGCACTTTACGCGGCGCTGCAGGAAGCGGCAAAAGATGTTTCCCTTCCTTCGGAGGAGGGAAACGGGAAGGAAGCATCCGGACAATAAGGAAAAAACCGCGGCGGGAGCTGCCAAAGAGGGGTTGCGCAGTTCCGTAGTTAAGCCGGCGTATTGTTATAAGGGGAGACGGATTGTTATCCAATATCTGGAGAATTGTTAAGAACCTCATGTCACACCTGTATATTCCAAGGATACAGGTGATTGACGTTGTGGAAATACTGATCATAACCGCGCTTCTTTACGCGTTCTTTAACTGGATCAAGAGTACCCGGGCTTATAATCTGCTCAAGGGTATCCTCGTGATCCTTGTTTTTCTTGTCATCGCAGGCGCCCTGCAGATGACGACGATCCTCTGGCTCACCAGCGCGATCGCGCCGTCTGCCCTCATGGCGCTTGTTATCATTTTCCAGCCGGAACTTCGAAGGGCACTGGAGCGTCTCGGACAGAGAAGTCTGATCGCTTCCTTTCTGCCGCATTTTACGGACCGCGACGAGGAACTGTATTTCTCCGATGCCACGGTCAATGAGATCGTCCGCGCCTCCAGCGAAATGGCCAGCGCAAGGACGGGTGCCCTGATCGTCATGGAGCAGAATGTCCGGCTTGAGGAATTCATTCAGACAGGCATCACCATCGATGCCAATGTTTCCAGCCAGCTGCTGCTGAATATATTTGAACACAACACGCCGCTGCATGACGGCGCTGTTATTCTGCGCGGAGACAGGATCGTATCTGCGACGAGTTACCTGCCTCTTTCGGACTCGGAAACAATCAACAAGCGTTTCGGGACCAGACACCGCGCGGGAGTGGGCATCAGTGAAGTGAGCGACTCCTTTACGATCATCGTCTCGGAAGAGACCGGAAGGATCTCCTATGCGATGGGAGGTAAACTCACGACGGGTGTTTCCATCAGCGAACTCAGGGAAAAACTGTACGAAATTCAGAAAAAACGCAGAAAACGGGAGCCGATCAATAAAGTCTTTAAGAGGCGGGAAAAAGATGAAGACAAAGCTGTTTAACAACATCGGGCTTAAGATCGTCTCGCTGATCCTTGGCTTTTTTGTCTGGCTGAGCGTTGTCAATGTCAACGACCCGATCATTACGAGAACGATCTCCAACATTCCGGTCACGGTGACAAATGCGTCCTATGTGGAAAGTCTCGGGATGTCCTGTAAACTGAAAGACGGCTCGGATACGGTATCCGTCATGATCACCGGACACCGCTCCGTCGTGGAGCCTCTCGTGAGGGACGATATCAAAGCTGTCGCGGATCTCACGCAGATCGTCAGCATGGAATCGGATCCGATCATGGTTCCGGTCACCGTCAGTACTTCAAAAATCAACAGAGAGAATATATCGGCATCCCCGGGCAGCATTGAGATCGCGCTCGAGGAGATGCAGAACGCCGAATTTGTTATCGCGGCGACAACAGGAGATACGAAACCCAGCAATAAGCGGTATCAGGTCGGAGAACTGACTGTCTCGCCCGAAAGCGTGACGATCACAGGACCGTCCTCGCTGATCCAGATCATTGACCGCGTGACCGCTCCGGTGGATGCAACGCAGCTGGTGTCGGATACGGTGGTCTCCTCCGAGCTTGTTATTTATGACAGAAACGGCGCGCAGTTCACGGATTCCCAGATGGAATCTCTGAAATTCTCCAAGACAGAGGGAACGGTCAGCGTCGGCGTGGATATCTGGAGAGTGGTCTCTGATATTACTCTTGAGCCTTCCATCGGCGGATCTCCCGAGATGGGATACAGAGTGGGAGAAGTCACCGTAACACCTGCAGTGGTATCGGTGGCAGGAACCGACGAAGCGCTGAACGCGCTGTCGAATCAGGAAAATAAGATCGAGATTCCCGCGGATCTTCTGAATGTCGACGGCGCGAAGGATGACCTGACGGTCCGCGTCGATCTGACACAGATCCTGCCGGAGGATATCAAGCTCGCGGACAATGTCAGTACGGTCGCTCTTGTCTCTGTGGAAATCCTTCCGCTGGACAGCAGGACTTTTGAGATCCCGGTGGCAGAGATCGAACAGAGGAATGTTCCGGAGAACCTCAGCGTGATCTACCGCATCGACAAGGTCAGAGTAAGGGTACAGGGCGAAGAGGAAAAACTCGCCGGGCTCACAGAAAATGATATTAAGCTTTCTATCGATTTCACCGGATTCGGTGAGGGAACTTTTGAAGATTATGCCGTAATGGCCGCTTTGCCGGAAGGATTCTCAACCGTAGTCGCACCTACCGTCAATTTTGAGATCGCGAAGACAGTGGAATCCGAAGAAGAAAACACCAGCGGAGAAGAGAGCGCTCCGTAAGCGCCTGACAGGGTACTGTTGATGATAACCTGCGTTTGAAAGCCAGAACACTGGCTCCCGGAGGATAATATGGTTAGCAGGAAAGTGACGATACTAAGTGAAACGGGACTTCATCTGCGCCCTGCCGCGCAGTTCAGTCAGGAAGCCTGTAAATATCAGTCTTCCATTACGTTTACGGCAGGGGACTACAAGGGAAGTGCGAAAAGCGTTCTGTCCGTCCTGGCAGGATGCGTTAAGTGCGGAGATACGATCCTCATCGAGTGCAGCGGCGTCGATGAAGAAGAGGCGCTGAACGGAATGTGTACGGTCGTCGAAAACGGCCTTGGAGATAAGGAAGAATGAAAAAAAGAGTTTACTATATAAAGAAATGGACAGCGCTGCTGCTTGTTGTTCTGATGCTCGCCGGACGTTCTGCCGCCCCGGTGTTCGCGGATTCCCAGACAGAACCCGCCGCCACGGAAAACGCGGCGCAGGAAGAGACGCCGGCGGAAGCGGAGCACCCTGCGGAAGAGGCACCCGCGGAGCAGCCGGCAGGAGAGGCACCTGCTGAACAGCCTGCAGGAGAGGTGACCGGTGAGCAGCCCGCAGCAGAGGCCGCCGATCCGTCCGCGGAGCCTGTACTTCTCAGCGAGAAAGCGGTCCTGATCGAAGCGGAGACCGGAAGGGTCCTTTTTGCAAAAGACGCGGAAACTCCCGCTTCTCCTGCAAGCATGACCAAGATCATGACCGGCTATCTCGGCGTCCTGAACGGAGATCTCACGCAGACCGTCGCCATGACGGAGGCCGGCGTTTCAATGGCCTATTCCGGCAGCGCAAACCTGTATACACAGGTCGGCGAGAATTTTACTCTTGAGCAGCTTCTTTACGGAGCCCTCATCTATTCCGCCAATGATATGGCGACGCAGATCGCGGAAGTGATCGGCGGGTCCGTCGGGCAGTTCACAGACATGATGAACGAAAAAGCGGCTGAACTGGGATGCACGAACACGCATTTCGCAAATGCCTGCGGCTATCCGGACGAAAATAATAATGCATCGGCTCATGATATCGCCCTGATCCTTCGCGCCGCCATCGAAAATGAGACGTTCCGCACGATCATCGGCACAACAAAATATGTGATCCCGCAGACAAATATGACCGATCATGACCGCGTTTTTGAGACGAGGATCCTCCTGAAATCGGATCCGGCCTATCTTTATGACGGTGTGATCGGAGGAAAGACCGGCTTCACGGATATTGCCGGCTGCTGCCTCGCGGCTGCCTGTGAGAGAAACGGAATGACTCTTGTAGCGGTCGTCATGCATGCGCCGAGCGGTCCGGAAGCGGCCGCCGACACGGTAAGTCTTTTCAACTACGGTTATAACAACTTCGAAAAGGCGGAGATCACACACCCCGATTTCCCGGATTATATCGGTACGGCCGTGATGAAAAAGGGATATACACTGGAGGATCTGACAGTTACCGAAAATCTCGACGAGGCGGCGGAGGAAGGTCCCCAGCATCTGTTCGAGTATTACGACGGCGACCAGAAGGTGGGCGAAATAAAAGTTCCGGAAGAGGTCTATCAGGCGTATCTTGACGAGCAGATCGAGATCGAAGAGCCGGCGGAGGAAGAACCGGAGATCACGGAGACGCCCGAACCGACGCCGACGCCTCCTCCCGTGGAAGAGAGAAAAAGAGTGGAATTCCCGAGGAATTTCAGCGAGCTCATGGTCTGGCTTGACGACGGCGCGAACCGTCTGCTGTTTATTCTCGTGATCCTGATTATTCTGGCCCTGATCCTTGCGATCGTGCTCTGGATCAAACAGCTGGGAAGAAGAATAAGGAGAAGGAAGAGAAGAAAACAGCTGCGGAAAAAGAAAAAGGAAATGGAGCGCAGGTAAGAAGCAGCTGAAAGAATAATCCCCGCACACTGTGCGGGGATTGTAACGTATTCTGACGATGCTTCTTTATAGAAGAGGATCCGGTTTATCCCTCGGGAGAAATGCTTTTATTTACCGTTAAAGCATTTCATATAATCCGGGGCGGACGGTCCGGTCATCATGAGAAGGTCGATGATGCTCACGGTTCCGACAAAATCGCCGTGCAGCTGGGGATAGTCCGGGTAACCTTCGTAGTCCATATAAGCCAGTTCGATGCCGGCATTTTCAAAGACTTCGTCAACGATATAGTCTTTTGCGGCGGGGCCGGAGAGGTAATAATCGCCGCCCGCGGAACGGACAAGACCGGCGAGCCGCTCGGTCTTTCCGTCTTCGAGGATATAATCGGAAGACCACGTGATCTTTGTCCGGATCCCGAGGACTTCACAGATCTGCGTAAGAAACAGGTAGTTGATATCGCTGAGGTAATCCATACCGGCGGCTTTTTCATAGAGAGAAGCCAGCAGCGGTTCATATTCCGAAAAATACGGTGCGTGGGCATAATTGAGCTGAATCGCTTTCAGATGCTTTTCCGCCCAGGAATGATCGACCACGCGGGTCTCGTTGATCTTCTGAAGGAATTTCCCTTTGGAATCGACCGGAATGGTCAGCCACTGGAGTCCCTGCGGCGTTTTGATCTTATTGCGGTTGCGCCAGTCGCGGCGGGTATACTGCATATCGTCGTACAGGATAAATTCATCGACGAGACCGATAATATCAAAATATCCCTTCCAGGGGATATAATTAGACTGCAGAATTGCTACTTTTTTCATATAAGACGCTTCCTTTTCGACAGTTTTGAACTAACACGCCATATCATAGCAGATGGAGGATGAGAAGTAAAGAATGAAGAAACTGATGGTTTTGGGAGCAAGCTACTCCCAGGTCCCGCTCATACGCGCGGCAAAAAGAAGAGGCATCCATGTGACGGCGGTGAGCATTCCCGGTCCTTATGCAGGTCTTAAGGAGGCGGACGAAGTGGTGTACGCGGACATCACGGATCCGGAAGCGGTGCTCCGTGCCGCGCAGGAATGCGCTGTCGACGGGATCACCACCTGCTGCATGGATCTGGGAACCCTGGCGATGGGGTATGCCTGCGAAAAACTCGGTCTTCCGGGCCCTTCCTATAAGGCCGTAAAGGCTGCCTCCGATAAAGCCGCTGAGAAGGAGCTGTACGTTCAGGCGGGGGTTCCGACCGCGAAATACAGGATCCTGAGGAATAAAGAAGAAATTCCGGATGCGCTGAAGGAGCTCACGCTTCCTGTCATGGTGAAAGCGGTCGATCTGACCGGCAGCAGAGGCATCTCGCGCGCGGACACGGAAGAGGAAGTGTACAAAGCGTTTGAGTATGCTATGAACGCTACGAACAGAGACTTCTGTATTATCGAAGAGTTTATTGACGGCACGATGTTCGGCGTCGAAGCCATGATGGATGAAGATGACCTTGCGTACTGCCTCGTGCTCGGCAACGATATGAAGGGAGGTAATCCCTCCTTCCCGGTCGGTCATTACGTCCCGTATAATCCGGATCCGGAAGCTTCTGAAAATGCGCTCGTGGAGATCCGCTCCGTGATAAAAAAAGTGGCGGATGCCCTGGGCTTTAAGCACTGCGCAATGGATCTCGACTGCATGTGGAAGGACGGCAGGATCTATGTGATCGAAGCTACCTGCAGGGCCGGCGCGACCTGTATAACCGATACCGTGAGTATTTATTACGGATTTGATTATTTCGACGCGATCGTGGCTGCGGCGCTGGGAGAGAATACAAAACAAATGTTTTTCTCTCCGGATAATCCCGGAACGCCCAGCGTCACCAGAATGCTGGCCGCCTCACGGGAAGGCGCGGTCAAAAATATCGTTGTCCCGGAAGCACTTCCGCAGGAAGTTGCGGATCTCTCGTTCAATGTATCGGAGGGCGACCGGGTCCGTCCGATGACAAGCGGACGCGACCGCATCGGACAGCTGATCGTGAAAGGGAAATCGACAGAAGAATGCCGGAAAATCATGGAAAATGTTCTGAGGAATACTTATATTGTCTTTGAAGACGGAAGAAAGGATCCTGTATGCTGATCTCCATTGTTGTCCCCTGCTATAATTCCGAACACACGATCGAACCCCTGGTGGAAGCGTGCAGACAGGAGTTCGATCACAGAAATGATTATGAGCTCGAGATGGTGCTCGTCAATGATTTCTCGAAAGACGGCACTTTCGAGGTGATTCGTTCCCTTGCCGCGAAATATCCCTTTGTAAAGGGAATTGATCTTGCGAAGAATTTCGGACAGCACGATGCCCTTCTGTGTGGTTTTCAGTATGTGACGGGGGAACTCGTCGTCGGTATGGACGATGACCTGCAGAATCATCCCGAACAGATCCACCAGCTGATCGCGAAGCTTAACGAAGGATACGACGTCGTCTTTGCGAAATACAAAAAGCGAAAATACAGCTTTACGAGAAATATCACGAGCGCTGTGAGCCAGTTTCTCCTTTTCCATCTGATCGACAGGCCGAAGGACGTGGAGATGAGCAGTTTCTGGGTCTCGAGGCGTTTTGTGATCGAGGAAATGAAAAAATACAGGGGGACGGATGCATTTATCCAGCTCCTGTTCGTGCGCACGACAAGAAGGATAGCAGACCTTGAGATCGATCACTACTCGAGGCAGGAAGGGACCTCCAATTATACATTCCGAAAGAGAATGCGTCTGTTCCTGTCCTTTATGAGCTTCTCGACGATCCCGCTGCAGCTTGCGACGATCCTCGGAACGCTGTTTTCCGTGATCGGCTTTATCATGGCCATTGTCGTATTCATCAGAAAGCTTGTCGATCCGGAAATTGCCGTCGGCTGGTCTTCCCTGATGTGCCTTATGCTTCTTGTCGCGGGAATTCTCATGCTGATGCTCGGGATCATAGGCAGTTATATCGGCAAAATGGTCATGACCATGAACCGCACGCCGATGTTCGTCGCCCGGGAGGAGCTGAATGTACCCAGCGGCCGGACTCACCGGAGAAACGCGGCGGACTGGAAACGTGCCCCCGCAGGAGGAAAAATAGAGACACTGAAAGAGAGAAGCAATGCTTCGTCTGAAAAGACAGAATAGATACAGGGCAAAAGAAAGGACAAAGGTATTGCTTTATTAAGGAAGCTTACGCACGGGAACCGGAAACGGGACCCGTGTTTTTTTTGTGAAAAAAGGGAAAAACAGGCGGTCGATTCATAAAAACTCATTGACATACGGATGGCTTCGGAGTATATTATCCATAGATGTTAGCACTCATATAAACTGAGTGCTAAAAATCAAAGAAACCGCTGCTTATAAGATTAAGGAGAATGGCTTTGGAAGCGTTGGACAACAGAAAACTGAAGATTCTTCGCGTGATCATCTCCACGTATCTGGAGACGGGAGAGCCGGTCGGCTCAAGGACGATCTCCAAGGCGGCGGATCTCGGCGTGAGTTCCGCGACGATCCGGAATGAGATGGCCGATCTTGAGGAGATGGGATATATCATACAGCCTCATACATCCGCCGGAAGAATTCCGACTGATAAAGGGTACCGCCTTTATGTGGACCAGCTTGTTCAGGAGAAGACGCAGCAGGTCGTTTCCATGAACAGCATGATCATCGCACGGACGAACCGGATGGAGCAGATCCTCAAACAGGTTGTCCGGATGCTGGCGGCGAACACGAATTATACATCGATGATTACGGCTCCGACCTACCGGAAGAACAAGATCAAGTTCATACAGCTGTCAAGGCTGAACGAACAGCAGGTCCTCGCGGTCATCGTAATAGAAGGAAATGTGATCCGCAATCATATTATCGATCTCAGCAATGTCATCGATGAGGAGCACGTCCTGAAACTGAATCTGCTGCTCAACACGAATCTGAACGGGCTCTCGCTGGAGGATATCAATCTCGGCATCATTTCCGAGATGAAAGAAGAAGCGGGGATCCATTCAGAGATCGTCTCCGAGGTGCTGGACGCCGTCGCGGAAGCCATCCGGGCGGAGAGCGACGAAGAGATGCAGATCTACACGAGCGGCGCGGATAATATTTTCAAATATCCGGAGCTGTCCGATACGGCGAAAGCCAGCCGGATATTTGAAAATA
>SVDL01000018.1 GCA_015057835.1 Lachnospiraceae bacterium | reverse complement strand
AGCCATCTTTCCCTCCTCTGTTACCCTCAGAGGGGATCAGTGGAAGAAAAGTGTTACCTTTTGGGGGTTCAGATCAAACAGGGTATTGTCACAAAAATAACTGAGTGATACAATTCATAAAGGAGAGTGAAAAAGTCAGGCGCATACGTTTTGATGCGGCAGGCTTTTTTGTGTGTTTGGGAGTTTTATGGAAACAATCCGGGCAGAGATCAGGGTGCGGGGCGTCGTACAGGGCGTCGGATTCCGCCCTTTCGTACACCGGCTGGCGAGCCGGTACGGCCTTGTCGGAAAAGTGAGCAATACTTCCGAAGGCGCATTTATAACGGCAGAGGGTCCGCCGGATGCTCTGACGTGTTTTGCGGCAGCGCTTTATGACGAGCAGCCGTTTCTTGCGCGGATTGAACATGTAGAAACGTCATTCGGAGAAGCGACGGGGGAATACCGCAGCTTTGACATTGCGGAAAGCCGTGCTTTTGAAAAAAGAAATACACTCATTTCTCCGGACGTGGCCATTTGCCCTGATTGCCTTCGTGAGTTGCGCGATCCTGCCGACCGCCGGTACCGGTACCCGTTTATCAACTGTACCAACTGCGGTCCCCGTTTTACTATCATCAAAGACGTTCCCTATGACAGGGCGGCCACGGTAATGACAAAGTTCCCGATGTGTGCGGAATGTAGGGACGAATATATTTCTATTGAAAACAGAAGATATCATGCGGAACCGGTGTGCTGTACAGAGTGCGGCCCGCACCTTTCGTATACAGAAGCAGCAGAGGTTATCCGGGGGGATAATCCTTTTGCGGAGGGCAGTAAAGCGGATCCCGGTCTGTATGATCCGGCGGAACCGCTTTCTGACGCGGAATGCATCCGCCTTGCCGCGCAAACGCTGAAAGAGCATAAGATCCTGGCCGTCAAAGGCCTCGGAGGCTTTCATCTCGCCTGTCTTTTCGACGATGAGGAGACGCCCGCGAAACTGCGCGCGCGAAAGCGGCGGGATGAAAAACCATTCGCCGTCATGTGCAAAGACACCGAGACGGCGCGCCGCTTCTGTGAAGTGAGCGAAAAGGAGCAGCGGCTTCTCGAGAGTCCGGCAAGGCCGATCGTCCTTCTTAAGAAGAAGGATCCGAAAAGCCTTAAGCAGATCAGCGAAAATGCTTACGTGGGCGTCATGCTCGGCTACACGCCGGTGCATTACCTGCTGTTCGATGAGGGGCTGGACAGTTTTGTGATGACAAGCGCGAATCTTTCGGATCTGCCGATCATTTACGAAAATGCGGAAGCGCTGGAAAAGCTTTCCGGCGTCGCGGACGCATTTCTCATGAATGACAGGGATATTTGGACGAGATGCGATGACTCCCTGTTTTACGTGGCGGCCGGAGAGGAGTATCCCGTGCGCCGCTCGAGAGGATATGTGCCGTACCCGCTGACCCTCGGAATGCCCCCCAAAACGCCGTTCATTCTGGCGTGCGGAGCGGAGCAGAAAGCAAGCTTTGCCCTGACAAAAGGAGATTACATATTCCCGAGCCAGCATATCGGGGATCTGAAGAATATTGAGACGCTGGAGCATTATGTTCAGCAGATCGGGCATTTTGAGAAAATGTTCTCGATCGCCCCGGAAATGATCGTCTGCGATCTGCATCCGGATTATCTGTCTTCTGAGTACGCGGCGGAGCGCGCGGAAAAGGAAAATCTGCCTCTTCTTAAGATACAGCACCATTTCGCGCACATGGCGTCCTGCATGGCGGATAATGAACTGGACGGCGACGTGATCGGGATTATCTGGGACGGCACCGGCCTCGGGACGGACGGCACCGTGTGGGGAGGAGAATTTCTCACGGGCGGATATGCCGGTTTTGAGCGGAGAGGAAGCCTGCGGAAATTCCGTCTTCCCGGCGGAGACCGGGCTGTAAAAGAGATCTGGCGCGTCGGCGCGTCGCTTCTTCTGGAATGCGGCCTTGCGGAGGAGTCTTCCGGCAGGCTCGCGCTTGTGGAAAATATCCTCGCCTCCGGACTGAACAGCCCGGTCACGACCAGTATGGGACGCCTGTTCGACGGTGCCTGCTCGATCCTCGGCATCCGGCAGGAAGCTTCTTACGAAGGGCAGGGAGCGGTGCTTCTGCAGGCGGCTGCGGAAGGAGACAAAAAACTTTCTCCTCATGCAGCGCCAACAGCCGCGAAGGAAGAAAGCAAAGTGCTCTCTTCTCCTGCGGGACCGGAAGCCGCAGAAAAGAACGGCGGTGATATTTTCCCGTACACTGTCGCAAAAGACGCAGACGGGGTATGGCGGTTCGACTACACGCCGATGTTTCGTGAGATGATCGCCCTCCGACGGGAGGGAGTTCCCGCAGCCCGTCTCGCGGCGATGTTCATGAATACGCTTGCGGCGATGGCGGCGCAGATCTGCAGCGGGATCCGCGAAGAGAGCGGGCTTTCCAGGGTCGTGCTCTCCGGAGGATGTTTCCAGAACCTGTATCTTCTGGAGAGAGTGACAGCCTGTCTTCGGGAAAAAGGATTTGAAGTGTTCCGGCACCGGAGGGTGTCCTGTAATGATGAGGGAATCTGCCTTGGCCAGACCGCAGCGGCGGCTGCATGGCTGGAGCAGCAGAGAATAAAGTAGGAGAAGAACAATGTGTCTTGCGGTACCGCTGAAAATAACGTCGATCGACGGCATGGACGCCGTGGCGGAGAGAGACGGCGTGCGCAGGAAGATCCGGGTGGATCTTCTGAAAGAACCGAAGATCGGGGAATACGTCATGGTACATGCGGGCTTTGCGATCGAACGGCTGAACGAGGAACAGGCGCGCCTGAACCTCGAAGCGGCGAAGGAAGTGGAAGATGCGCTCAGGGAACTGTACAGCTGAAGAAACGGGCGGTTCCGCAGTCAACGGCCACGCATCCGGCAGAAATGTCCCCGACGGGCAGAATCCGGATGCGCGCAGCGCAAAGCCCTCCGTCAACCTCATGGAAGTGTGCGGCACGCACACGATGTCGATCGCGAAAGCCGGCATCAAGCGGATCCTGCCGGAGAATATCCGTCTTTTGTCCGGACCCGGCTGCCCCGTCTGCGTGACGCCGGCGGATGTGATTGATCAGATCCTGAAGCTCTCATCGCGGCAGGATATCATGATCACCACGTACGGCGACATGTTCCGCGTGCCGGGAAGCGCACGGGGGGATAATCTCGCGCGGCGGAAAGCGCTCGGCGCGGGAGTGGAAATGGTATATTCGCCGGTGGACGCCATCCGGATCGCGAAAGAAAATCCGGCTCTGCAGGTCGTCTTCCTCGGCATCGGTTTTGAGACCACGGCGCCGGGAACGGCAGCGGCCATCCTTCTCGCAAAGGAAGAGAAAGTGATGAATTTTTCCGTCCTTTCCCTCCTGAAAACGGTGGAGCCGGCGCTCCGCGCACTGATGGCGGATCCGGATTTCAACGTGCAGGGATTCCTGTGCCCGGGACATGTGGCGACGATCATCGGCGAGGAGGGATTCCGGTATCTGCCGGAGGAATTCCGGATGCCGGCGGTGATCAGCGGGTTTGAACCGGAAGACATTATTCTGAGTGTCAGGAACCTGATGAGGCAGATCCGGAGCGGAGAGCCCCGTCTGGAAAATGAATACACGCGCGCGGTCGCCCCGGAGGGAAATCCGAATGCCCTGGAGATCATGCGGAAATGCTTTGAACCGTGCGACGCCCTCTGGAGAGGACTCGGGCTCATACCGAAAAGCGGTCTCGGGATCCGGAAAGAATACGGGGAGTATGATGCCGCGAGGCGTTTCGATATCATTTTCCCGGAGCAGGAAACGGAGACGGCCTGCCGCTGCGGCGAAGTGATCCAGGGAAAGCTCGATCCCGTAAAATGCCCGCTCTTCGGAACCGCATGCACGCCCGACGACCCGGTCGGTCCGTGCATGGTGTCGAGTGAGGGTGCCTGCGCGGCGGCGTTCAAATACGGATCCGCGGAATAGAGGGATATCCGGCAGCGTTAACTGCATGCTGGCGGCACAAATCCGGATCGACGGAATGACTGCTTTGGTTACATAAATTAAAACGAAGGGAGCGGTCCCCTTGGAAAAAATTATCACACTGGATTACGGGAGTGGCGGCAAAAAGACGTCCTCCCTCATAGAAAACTATATCGTGCCCGCATTCCGGAACGACGCGCTGGCGCAGCTCGGGGACGGAGCCATTCTCGCCGGACATGAGAGACTGGTGTTCTCCACAGACAGTTTTGTCGTATCGCCGTACGTGTTTCCGGGAGGCGATATCGGAAAACTGGCGGTCTGCGGCACGGTAAATGACATCGCCGTGTCCGGCGGAGACCCGAAATACCTGAGCCTCGCCCTGATTATTGAGGAGGGCTTTCCGGAAAATGATCTCGCCCGCATTATCGAATCCGCCTCCAAAGCGGCGGAAAATGCAGGCGTTCAGGTCGTCACCGGCGACACCAAGGTCGTGGAGAGAGGCCGGGGAGACGGCATTTACATCAATACCTCCGGCATCGGATTTCTCGCACATGCCGGGCTCTCCCCGGAAAACATCCGGGAAGGCGACACCGTACTTGTGTCCGGAAATGTCGGCGACCACGGAGCAGCCGTGATGCTCGCGAGAAATAAGAATCTCGTGGAAGGAGAGATCCTCTCGGACTGCGCGGATATCAGCGGGCTTGCAAAAGCGCTCCGTCCGCTCGGAAGAGATCTCCGCGTGATGCGGGATCCGACCCGCGGCGGAGTGGCGACGACGCTGTGCGAGTTCGTGGAAGACAGAAGCGCGGGAAGTACAGCAGCACAGAATCCGGAAAATGCCGGCGCAGCACAGCGCATCAAAAATGCCCCCTGCGGCATCGAGCTCTTCGAAAAAGAGATCCCGGTATCCCCGATGGTGGCGGCAGCCTGTGACATTCTCGGGCTCGACCCCCTCTACTGCGCAAATGAGGGAAAACTCCTCGCGGTCGTGGCGAAGGAGAGAGCCGGAGAGGCGCTTGCGCTGCTGCGCGGTACGCCAGGAGGGGAAAATGCGGCAGTCATCGGAACCGTGACAAAAGCGCATCCCGGCAAAGTGACGGTGCAGACGCCGTACGGGGGCTCGCGGATCCTGACAAAACTTGCCGGGGCCCAGCTTCCGCGGATCTGCTGAAAAATGTGCATTAAAAAAGTTTACATAAATATTTTTTAATGAATGAGAGGTGGGAAAGTGCAAAAGTACGAAAAGATCAGTATCACAAAAGATGAGGTCGTTCCGGTCGCGCAGAAAATGCGGGCGGACGGGGTTCATCTTGCCATGATCCACGCTTTTCTCGACGACGACGGTACCCCCGATGTCTCCTACGAGTATGACATCGACGGAGGGATCTGTTCCTACACCGTCCGGGGAGAAAAAGTGCTGCCTTCAATTTCGGGCATCTATGATCTGGGTGCGGAGTGGCCGGAAAGAGAGATCATGGAACTTATGGATATCACATTTGAGGGCTGTGATACATCCGAAAGACTGTTCATGCCGGACAGCATGCTGGACGGACAGGGTCAGATTCTTGTGACCCCGATGGACGAACTCATCAAAAAGGCTCACGGAGAGGAGGAATAAGACATGAGTTATATCGTTCCGATAGGACCATATCATCCCGCTCTGGAAGAGCCGGTTCACGCAAGGCTCTACACAGACGGGGAAGAGATCACCGACGCGAAGGTATTTATCGGCTACAATCACCGCGGCATCGAAAAGCTCTGCATGCAGAAGAACTACATCCAGACGCTGGTGCTGGTGGAGCGTGTCTGCGGTATCTGCTCGCATTCCCACGCATTTTCATATGCGATGGCACTGGAGAGCATCGCGCAGATGGAAGTGCCGAAGAGAGGCCAGTATATCCGCGTGATCATTGCGGAGCTGGAGAGACTGCATTCGCACTATCTGTGGCTCGGCATCGCGCTGCACATCATCGGCCATGACAGTCTGTTCATGCACACCTGGGATGACCGCGAAGCCATCATGGATATTCTGGAGGAGATCACGGGCAACCGCGTCAATTACGGCATGATCACAGTGGGCGGCGCGAGAAGAGATATCAGCGACGACACCAGAAAACACGTCCTGGAGATGCTCGACAAGATCGAGAGATCCATGATCCGTCTGAAAGACATCCTCCTCACGGACAAGACGGTAGCGCTGCGCACACAGGGCGTCGGCGTTCTCACCACGGAAGACGCCATCCGCATCGGCGCGGTCGGTCCTCACGCGAGAGCTTCGAATCTGGCTGTGGACGTCCGTATTGACGCTCCTTACAGCAGTTACGACGACTTTGAGTTCGAGAAAGCGGTCTATCCGAGCTGCGACGTGTTTTCCCGCGTGGTGATCCGCGTGCTTGAGAACTTCGAGAGCATCAAGATCATCCGTCAGGCGCTGGACATGCTGCCGAAGGGCAAGATCAACCTCGGCACAAAGATCCCGCACATTCCGGCAGGAGAATATATGGTGCGGCATGAAGCCCCGAGAGGCCAGCTCACCTACAAGGTGGTGTCCGACGGAGGCAAGTTCAACAAGCGCGTCAGTATTCACGTTCCTACCTTTAAGAACGCGCCTACCGTGCCCACGATGCTGAAGGGAAATTCGGTGGCTGACGCAGGACTCATCATCGCGAGCATTGACCCGTGCTTCTCCTGCATGGACCGTTAAGTATCCGGTCCGGAAAGAAATAACTATGCACGAACTTGCGATCACGGAAGGCATTATCGAGGCGGCTGTCCCGGCGGCAATAAAAAACGGGGCGGAAAAGATCCTCGAGATCCGGATACGGATCGGAGAACTCTCCGGCGTCGTTCCGGAATGCATTCTGGAGTATTTTGACATGGCAAGCCGCGGCACCATTGCGGAAGGGGCGGAGATCGTCTTTGAGACGATTCCGGCAACAATAACCTGCAAAGACTGCGGTTATGACGGCGTGATCAGCCGGGGGTCCTATACGTGCCCGCAATGCGGATCGGCCGCCTTTTCACTCACCGGAGGCAGAGAGTTTTACGTGGAAAGCCTCAGGGTGGAGTGAGTCTGGAACACTGCCTGTGCAGAGAATGCAAGGCTGAAAAAAGGATGTGTTTTGAGAAAGGAGGAAACCTCTTGAAAAAAGCAACACTGCCGGGGATCATCTCCACAGCGATCGTGTGCTATGTGTTCTGGCTGCTTCTCACCGGGCAGCTCGTCGACCTCATCAAAGGCGAACCGGCACCGCAGCTTCTGATCGCCGGCGTCATCGTGAGCATTGGTGTAGCGCTTTTTACAGCCCGGTTCTTCATTCATGAAAAAGCGTTCTATCTGTTTAATCCCGTGCGCTTCATTTCGCTCATCGGATATTTTTTCGTATTTCTTGTCGAACTCACAAAAGCCAATGTTGATGTGGCGATAAGAGCCCTGAGCCCGAAGCTTCGCGTGAATCCGGGCATTGTGAAGGTACCGGTGGAACTCAAGAGCGAGTACGGCGAGTCCATGCTGGCCAATTCCATCACCCTTACGCCGGGAACCATCACTATGGATATCGCGGAGCAGGACGATAAGACCTGGTACTATATCCACTGGATCGACGTGAAGGATGAGGACCCTGAAAAAGCGGGAGAAGCGATCAAGGGAACCTTAGAGCGGGGAGTAAGGAGGATTTGGAAATGACGGATCTGCTGTTTTTTGTCATCTGCTTTCTCGTCCTTGCGCTGACGCTGCTCATCCGGTTCATCAAGGGGCCGAGCGTTGTTGACCGCGCGGTCTGCGCGGACTGCATGGACATTCTCTCCGATATGGCGCTCGTCCTCTTCGCGCTCCATTCCGGAAGAAGCGTGTATCTCGACGTCGCGCTTGTCACCGCGATCCTCGGTTTTATCGGATCGACTCTGGTCGCGAAGTATCTGGAGGGCAAATTATGAGAATTGCAATCGATATTCTGATCGGTATCAGCGTGTTTTTCGCGTTTGCCGGAGTGGTGGGGATCCTGCGCATGCCGGACTCCTACTGCAGAATGCAGTCCAGCACCAATATTACTACCTTCGGCGTGCTGGGCGTCATCATCGGCAGCGCTCTCTATGCGGGCTATTTTCTCGGAAACGCCGAAATGGTCGTCAAGATCGTGATCCTGGGTGTCTTTTATATCACCTCTTCTCCGATCTGCGGTCATGCGATCGCAAAAGGCGCGTATCACCACGGCGTGAAAATGACAGAGAAGGCGGTCTGCGACAAATACGGGGAGGATATGGAATCATGAATGTACTGTTTTCCCTTAATACATTAGTTATTATCGCAATTCTGGTCACGGCAGTGATCGCCGTCACATCGGAAAAGATCCTGACATCCGTTATTGCGCTCGGCGTTACGGGAGGATTTATCGCCCTTGAGTTTATCTTTCTCCATGCGCCGGACGTGGCGATCTCCGAGGCGGCGGTCGGCGCCGTACTCTCCACGGCGATGTTCGTGATCGCCATCCGTAAAACGACAAAGAAGGAGGATGAGGAAGAATGAAGAAAACGATTGCTGTTTTTTCGCTGCTCGTCCTTCTCGTGGCAGGTATTTCCGTCATGGTCTATACACATGACGAAGTGGCGCCGACTTATGACGGCTCCGGGACGGACGTAACGGAACTCTATGAGAATCCGGAAGACTACGATGTGGAGGGAGCCAGCGGTATCGCGGAGATCATCGTTGACACGAACCTCGAGAAGACCATGGCGGTGAACGACGTGGCCTCGGTCGTATTCGACTACCGCGGATTTGATACGATCGGCGAGTCGTTTATCCTTCTGTCCGCGATCGCCGGATCCTTTGTCATCATCCGCATGATCAAAAAGAGAGAGGAGGAGTGACGCTGTGAAGTTCAAAGAAGGCATTAAAGAAAAGAACATTATCGTGAAATGCGGAGCGGATTCCTTCCTTCCCTTCGCGCTGGTATTCGGCCTTTGCGTGATCCTGCTCGGCACGGTGAGCCCGGGCGGCGGCTTCCAGGGCGGCGTGATCGTTGCCTCCGCCTGCCTGCTTCTGTATCTCGGCTACGGCTATGATACGGTCACAAAGAGCATTAATATGCACGTTCTGGAAGTCAATGAATCCATCGGCGCCGTGCTTTATGTGATTCTCGCGTTCTGCGGCATTCTCTTCGGCGCGCGTTTCTGCCAGAATGTATTCTACGCGGACGGCAAGATCGGCGATCTCATTTCCGCCGGTACGATTACTTTTATGAGCTTCTCGGTCGGTTATAAAGTACTCACGGGCGTCGGGTTCCTCCTGATGCTTCTCATGAGCCTTCTGTCCACCGACGAAGAAGAGCAGATGGAAGAGTAGGAGGGAACGTATTATGATGATCGTCAATTATGTGGCCTCCGTTCTATTGGTGGTCCTCGGCCTGTACACGATTATTACCAAGAAAAATATCATCAAGATCGTTCTTGGTACCGGCATCGTGGATTACGGCATCAACCTGTTTATCGTCAGCGTCGGCTTCACCCCCGGGGGCACAGCCCCGATCTTTACGATCAATGAAATCGTTTCCGGGTCTCATTTCGTGGACCCGGTCCCGCAGGCACTCACCCTGACGTCCATCGTCATCGGCGCGTGTGTGGACGCAATGGCGCTTTCACTTTGCATCAAGCTTTACAAACAGTACAAGACAACCAACGCAGATGAGATAAGGAGGCTCCACGGCTGATGAATTACGTTCATTTTCCGGTTCTTGCTGTGATGCTCCTGTTTCTGACCGCTTTCCTGATCGTGATCTTCGGAAGGCTCAGCTCAGTACTCCGGAACGCCCTGGCGCTGATCGGCTCGGCGGGAGCATTTGCAATGATCGTCTATCTGATCAAGCCTGTCATGATTGACGGCGAGATCATTTCCTATTGGATGGGCAACTGGGAGCCGGTCGCGGGCTACGCCATCGGTATCGGCTACGAAATAGACCAGCTCGGTCTCTTCTTTGCCCTGCTCGTAGTTTCAACGATCCTTCTGTCCTGCATTTATTCCTTCAAATACATGGAAAAGGACAGCAGTCTTGAGTTCTACTACGTTCTGTTTCTTATGATGTCCGGCGCGGTGCTCGGCCTTGTGCTCACCGGCGACGTCTTCAACATGTTTATCATGATCGAGATCATGACTTTCTCGGCAGTGGGCCTCACCGCGTTCCGCAACAACCGCTGGGGCGCAGTGGAAGCGGCGTTCAAGTACCTGATCATCGGTACCATCGGTTCGTCGCTCATCCTGTTCGGTATCGCCATGCTCTATGCTGACTGCCACACGCTCAATATGGCGCAGCTCTCCTCGATCCTGTCGGGCAATATCAACCCGGCTTCGCTCATGGCATTTGCCATGATGCTCACGGGACTTGGAATCAAATCCTTCATTGTGCCGTTCCACGCGCCTGCGGCGGACGCTTATACGGCGGCGCCATCGTCCATTTCCATGGTATTTTCGGGAATGGTCAATAAGGCCGGCGTATACGGAATTATCCGGCTCGTCTATATCATTTTCCGGGCGATGGATATCCGTCAGCTGCAGTATCTGCTGGCGGCGTTCGGCGCGGTCACCATGTTTATCGGCGTCACGATGGCTCTCGCGCAGCATGATTTCAAGAGACTTCTCGCGTTCCACAGCATTTCCCAGATCGGCTATGTCATCACGGCGGTGAGCCTTGGCACGGCGCTCGGTCTTACGGGCGGTCTGTTCCATGCGATGAACCACACCCTGTTCAAGGGTCTGCTGTTCCTGTGCGCAGGCGCGGTGCTGAAAGAGACGGGCACGACAAATCTTGACAAGCTGGGAGGTCTCAGCAAAAAAATGCCTAAGACCACCATCTGCTTCCTGATCGGCGCGTTCTCCATTTCCGGCATTCCGCCTTTCAACGGATTTGCCTCCAAATGGCTCATTTACCAGGCGGCGTTCAGCAAAGCGGTGGAAACAGGCAATTTCTTCTTCGTGATCATCACGGTATGCGCCGTGGTCGTATCCGTCATGACGCTGGCGTCTTTCATCAAGGTCACGCAGGCGGTGTTCTTCGGCCAGCTTCCGGAGAAATTTGAAAATGTAAAAGAAGCACCGTTCCTCATGCGCCTCCCGATGTGGATCATGGCCATCTGCTGTGTCCTGAGCGGCGTGTTCTACGGATTTGTTGACAAATATCTCGTCGGCCCGGCAGCAGGCGCAGCTCTCGGCGTGAGCCACTACATCGATACCATGATGGGAAGCGGCTATGCGGCAGCGGCCGGCGTCACCGACATCAAGGCGGCCCCCGCGCAGTTCAGTTACTGGGATCCGATCATCTGGCTCGTGCTCTTTGTGATCGTGCTCGCGGCGGTCTGCTTCGTGATGGTCACCGGCAAGGGCGACAGAGGCAGGATCTCCGTGTCCGGCAAAGCGGCGGAAGACGGCAAATACGCCACCTTCTTCAGCGGCGAAAAGAGCCTTCCCTCCCATGTCAGCGGAAGCGATCTCTTCTGGGGATTCAAGAAAGACTGGAAGAAGTATTTTGCCGTGATCGAAGACCTGCATAGCGGCGTCGTCAATGATTACGCCCTCTGGGCAGTAGCGGCATCCGCATTAATCATCGTGGTCCTGTTCGGATTCGTGCGGTAAAGGAGGGAGACGAATATGAATATTTTAATGGGATTATTCCACATACTTGTTTTTCCCGGCCTTCTCTTTGTATGTATCATCGGTCTTCTGCTCGCCGGCGTCGACAGAAAAGTGCTGGCACGCATGCAGAAGAGAGTGGGGCCGCCGCTCATCCAGCCGTTCTATGATTTCCTCAAGCTGATGGGCAAAGAGACGATCGTCCCTCACGCGGCGAACAAGACGGTATTTCTGGCAGCTCCGGTGATCGGGTTCGCGAGCCTCGTCGTCACGATGCTGTTCATTCCGGTATTCGGGTACAGCGCATTTTCGGGAAGCGGCGATCTGATCGTTATTCTGTATCTGCTCACGATTCCGGCCGTCGCGCTTATTGTGGGCGGCAGCGCGTCAGGATCTCCCTACGCGGGCATCGGCATTTCCCGTGAAATGGTCACGATGATGTCTTACGAATTCCCGCTGATCATGGTGCTGCTTGCCATCGCGAAGAAAGCGGGCGGCGCGAAGCTCCTGTTCTCGCTCACGGATATCGTGGCCTGGCAGCAGGCAAATGGCTCCGGCATTTTCCATGTCGCGCTGATTCCGGCGGCTCTTGCGCTTCTCCTTATTATTCCGGCGGAGGTCGGCACGCAGCCGTTTGACGTGGCAGAGGCCGAGACCGAGATCTGCGAAGGTCCGCTCATCGAGTACAGCGGCGCGCCGCTGGCCATGTTCAAGCTCAACACGGCGATGAAAATGTTTGTCATGACATCGCTCTTTACCTGCCTGTTCTTCGGCGGCATCGATACCGGCATCGTGGCGGTGAACGCGCTGATTCTGGTGGCTATCTGCATCGCGCTCACGATTCTTTGCATGACGCTCATTCACGCCGTGACCGCGCGCCTCAAGATCGAGCATCTCTTCAAGTTTTACTGGACATTTGTGGCGGGGCTTGCGCTTTGCAGCCTGATTCTTGTGTGGATCGGTCTATAGGAGGGTTTGGATATGTTTAAGAAAATGATTGCAGACAGCATGTCAAAATCGCCGTGGATCTACCATGTCAACACCGGTTCCTGCAACGGCTGCGACATTGAACTTGTGGCAGTGCTCACGCCCCGCTATGACGCGGAGCGCTTCGGATTCAAGCTTGCGGGCACGCCGCGGCACGCGGATATTGTCGTCGTGTCCGGCCCCATCACTACCCAGTCGAAGGAACGTCTCCTCCGCACGCTGGAACAGGTGCCGGAACCGCGGTGCATCGTCACGCTCGGCTCCTGCCCCCAGTCCGGAAACGTCTTTAAGGGCAGCTACTCGGTAGAAGCGCCGATTGAGAAATTTGTACACGTCGACGTAGCCATCGCCGGCTGCACACCGAAACCGGAAGCAGTGATCGAGGGCCTCTACAAAGCGGCCCGGATCCTGAAAGAGAAGAGGGAGGCGATGAAAAAATGATTTTTCCGTTCCTGAAAGAAGCAACAAGCAACCTTTTCTCCAGACCGAGCACGGAAAACTTCCCGGCGGTCAACGTGGAAGCAAAGCCGAACTACCGCGGACGCATCGCGTATGATCCGGAAAAATGCGTAAACTGCGGAGAGTGCGTCAAAGTGTGCGCGCCGGAAGCCATTACGAGAACTTATGAAGATCTCGGCGACGGCACCCGCAAAGGGACCTATCACTTTAACCTCACGTCCTGCACATTCTGCGGCACCTGCCAGGATTTCTGCAGTACGAACGCCATTACGCTCACGGAAGACTACCACATGGTGGGCGACGCGGCGGACCTCTTCACCGAGGGATCCTGGATCCACGAGATCATCACGGGCAAGCTCTTCTGCGGTGCCGACTGCATCTTCTGCGGACTCTGCATGAAAAACTGCCCGGAAGAAGCCATCACCGTCGACCGCAAGACCAAGACCTGGAAAGTCGATCACGAGCTCTGCTGCCAGTGCGGTATCTGCAAGAGCAAATGCCCGAAGAAGTGTCTCGACTTCGTAGAGGCCGAGGACTGGGAAGCTGCTGAAAAGGCGAAAGCCGAGGCTTTAGTCGTAAAAGAAGCCGAGGAAGCAAAGGCAAAAGCGGCGAAGCTTGCCGCGGCGAAGGCTGCGAAGGCGGCGAAAGAAGCGGAGGCGGCAAAAGAAGGCTGAAGCACATAAACTAATTATTTAATCATTATCCGGCCGGAAATGTCCAGATTTCGTAACGTCTGGACATTTCCGGCCGGATGTGTCTGATCTTAATTATTCTGTTCCCTGTAATACGCGAACATATATTGCTGAAAAATCCCGTTGTAAGGCGAGTACTTCTCAAAGGGATATCCATTCGGATATTCATTTTCCAAAATGCGCCTGATCCAGACATCAACCGGGAACGCATTCAGATGATGCAGCCCGAACAGGGAGACGCAGCTGGCGACTTTGACGCCGACGCCGAAGAGTGAAGTCAGGGCGGCGAGAGTCTTTTCTTCCGCCTCGTTTTCCAAAGGAGCGAGTTCAATTTTCCCGGTAAGCACGGCTTCGGCAGCGGCGTGGACGTATCTGCAGCGGTAGCCGAGGCGGCATTTTGCAAGATCGTCTGCGGTCAGGGCGGCGATGGCTTCCGGGGTCGGAAATACATAAAATGGCTGGCCGGACGCGCTCATTTTCCTCTCGCCGCACATTTCGGAGAGAAGTCCGACGGAGCGGCGGATCGCCGGGATGTTCTTGTTTTGGGAAATAATAAAGGAAATCAGCATTTCCCACGGATCCTGCCGGAGAATGCGGATGCCTTTTTCGCTTTGCGATGCCTTGAAGAGGAAGGGATCCTCCCCGGGATCAATGAGGGAGCGGATGGCGGCGTAATTATTTTCCAGATCAAAATAGGCGTACCAGACTGAGCGGAACTGTTCTTCTGTGCAGTCCAGCTCAAAATCGCCGCCGCAAAGGTCCGTGATCGTCAGGCATTCGCCGCGGTGGGGAATGCGCCAGGTATTATCGGCGGTATTCTGCCAGCGGAAGCATTGCCCGCTGTCAGCTGTTTTGCTTAGGTCGAGGTCGTCGTCGATGTGTAAGATCATGTTTATGAAGTATAGTGATCGTATGTGTTCTGGAAATCCAGCAGAATCTGGACGTTGTCGCGCTCGATGTCATTGAAGTAATGCCACCGCAGGGTCTCCTGATCTCCCGTCGGATTGATGGCCTGAACGGAAATGTACCAGTCCTTGTTTTCAAAATGATTCCTGGCGTTCTGAGACGTCTCCTTCTGCTGGGTGAAGGTGTAGCCGTACCGCGCGTAGATCTCGCTGATAGCGAGCTGCGCCTCAAAATGCATATCGCGGGCGCTGAGACTCAGGAGATACTGAAGATCCGAATCGGTGAGCCGCTGCGTGCTGCTGTGCGGAAATACAAAATCGGCTGCCGGAGCCTGAATGCCGCCGTAAATGGTAATCATTTCTTCTGCTGCCGCGGGAGCCGGGGCGGCCGGCGCGGGCGTCAGACTCGGCGTGGGCATGAAGTTGGAACCCGGCCAGGACGGATTCGGCTGCGAAGGTGCGGTCTGCTGCTGAGGGGTAGTCGCCGGGGCGGCCTGCTGCTGTGGGTTTGTCGCCGGGGTGGCCGGCTGCTGTGGATTTGTTGCCGGAGTGGCCGGTTGAGCCGGATTTGCCGCCGGCGTCGCGGCAGGCTCCTGTCCGTACGGAAGTGCAGTGCCGGGCTGCGCCTGCTGTGGATTTGTCCCCGGAGTTCCGGATTGCGTTGCCGGATCTGTCACCGGAGTTCCGCCCTGCTGCTGAGTTTCCGCCGGTTCTTCCTGCGGAGCCTCGGAAGCCCGGGTCTCCGTTGACGGATCGATGGATTCCTCGTGATGAGAGAACAAAGATGGAAGCTGCGGAGCGGGGTTCTCCCCCGACTCATCATTTCCGCCGGTTCCGCCGTTCCCGCCCTCCGGACTCGCTGTGATGATCGCGGGAAGCTGCGGCTGCGAGTTGGTCTGCTCGCCCGCATTCGAGGACACGGAAGTCTCTTCTTTCTCTTCTTTTCCGCAGCCGGTCAGAGTGCCGGCGAGCAGTGTCATTATTAAAAATCCGCAAAATAGAATCTTTTTCATAGTCCTGTTTCTCCTTAACAGCATTATATCGCATTTAAACAGGATTTTTTCTGAGGGGCAGCCGGGGCGCATCCCGCGGCGAATCATTCCGCGTTTTCACTGCGTTCCGCAATTTTCTCCAAAGCGTGGGCAAATGTCTCCTCAAACCGCCGGATCAAACTGATATTTGTTGAGAATGATCTGTTCGCCTTTCCGCTCCTTTGCCCAGCAGCGGGCAAAAGGTTCATCTGCCGTAGTGTAGAATCCCTGGCCGAAGTCCGCATTTTTCCGGCCAATGTGCACATCGGGGTTTCGAAGTTCCTGATAACCGGTGTGATAGAGGATCATGGATGGTTCCTTTCATTGCGGGTGCGATGCACAATACACCTCAGGGATGCAAAAAAACACACTGTTGAATTTCCAACGACATGCCATTTAAACGACCGCGTACCCATTTTCCGCAAGAACCGCCATCGCCCGGTCAAAGTTCTCCTCTTTAACGAGAATGTAATCGGTATTGTAAGTCGATACTGCGAAAATGCCGATCTCATTTTCCGCGAGGATCCCGGAAATTCCGGAGAGAATGCCGATCAGGGAAAAATCAAGAATTCCCTGAATGCGAAAGCCCCGCCAGCCGTCGTCGCGGGCGGTGGTTTGGGCGGGCGTGTCCTCCGTTTTGCAGACAAGGGAGAGTTCCTCGTCGGTGCGGCCGATAAAATAGAAATCTTTTGTGAGATCGAGACCGGCGGCGGAGTCGGGTTTGCAGACGGTCAGGTTATAGGGCAGTTTTTTCAGTTCCATGTGGATTTGTCCTTCATAGTGCTGTTCCTGTCTCTGCGGCAATCCATCGGAGACGGCTGCCGCAGCGCAGAAATAATTACATCGTCTTCTCCGACTTCTCAAAAGCGAGCCGCGGATAGTTGTCCTCTGTTACGTAAATGGTCCCGCAGTGCACAAATCCAAGCTTTTTCAGCAGATTCTGCATGACGTAATTGTCCCCGTGGGTGTCAATGCGAATGTGCCCGCACTGCTCATACGCCCAGTTAATGCAGAAAGTGCCGATTCCCTTCTCCGAGCCGTCCGAGGCGATCCGGTGGACGACGCCGTAGGGGCTGTCGTCGATCCATTTGCCGTCCGTGATGACGCGGTAGGTGGGCTCGATGTCGGGGCCAAACGTGAAAAAGAAAGTGCCGATGACTTCGTCGGCGTCATTTACGCAGACGTAGCTGAGCGATTTGGAAATATCCTCGTGCAGCAGCTCTTCGGGCGGCCAGCTGCGCGGTCCCCACTGGTTGGGATTTCCGTGCTCCGCCATAAATGCCCTCGCGCGGGCATAGATCTGCATGATGCGGGGGAAGTCATTTTCGGTGGTTTTTCTTATTTTCATAGGTGAGCCTCTTTGAAATCTTGAAAAAAATATAAATGCGGGCGACATTCCCGACACTTTTCGGTCACAAAGCTATTTTATTATAAGACAGAAGTCCTCAATTTGAAAGATAGGGCGGGATTTGATATAATGCACTTCCGTTATGAAATATTTGACGGAGGATGACTTTTGTCAGGAGAAAGGACAATTATGAAGAAAGCAATATTGATCTTTTTATTAACAGGAACTGTTATGTGCGCAGCGGCGTGCGGCGCGGGCAGCGGCACGGCATCTTCCCAGTCATCAGCGGCGGAGGCCACGGAAAGCAAGGTGGAAACTATTACCGCTGAAAATCCGGAAAATATCTCCGAAAGCACCGAAGTCATCATAGAAGGCACGGAGAGTGAGAGCGAGGCAAATGCAGCAGAAAACGAGGCCTCCTCCGAAAATGCCGAAGAATCCAAAGCGGACGCAAATGGCGAAGAAGCAGCTCCGGAAGAAGCCGAAGAGAAGAAAGATGACGAGGAGTCTTCGGACGCAGCGGCATCCGACGAGAACGGATCCGAGCAGGAAGCGATCGAGCCGGAAAGTCCGGAAATGGCGCCGGAAGAAGCGGAAACCGATGAGATCGCCGCAAGGGACGAGGCGAGGAGAGAGTTCGCGAAGGCATTTATCGGCGAATACACGGAACCCGATTCCGGTGACATCGGACTCGAGATCAGAGATCTGGGAGACGGGCTGTTTGGAATTCGCCTCAGCATTTTCCGCCTCGCAAGCTTTGACGACGGCGTCGGCGAAATCGGTGAAGTGAGCATGTCTTTTAATGCGACCGATCCGGCGGGCAACCCGATCAGCGGAAAGATCACGCTGGACGGAAGTACAGCTACGGTCACTTTCCTCGATTCGACCTGGGATCTGATCGCGAACGGCGATACATTCCAGTATGAGAAAACTTCGGATACGGTAGGCTGATGGTGTGAGAAAACATCGGATACGGTGGGCTGATGATGTGAGAAATCTTCGAATACACGGGGATGATTAAATAAGGTAACGTGAAAGAGAGCTCCGGCGGGGGCTCTTTTTTTGACCGGCTTCGGAGAACCTCTTTTTTGCGGCAGGACGAGAGCGCTGTTTCAACAACAGGACGAAGAGCACTGTTTCAACAACAGGACGAAAAGCACTTTCTCAACAGCGAGACGAAGAGCGCTGTTCCGACAGCAGAAACAAACACACAAATATGAGGTTTTCCTGTAAAAAACAGAAATAACAGGTATAATAAACTTAAAGCGGTAAAGATAAAACTTCGCGTTCCGTTTTAAGGAGAAACTCATGGAAATTACTAAGATCGTTATCACGGGCGGACCGTGTGCGGGCAAAACGACCGCGATGAGCTGGATCCAGAATACATTTTCCAAAAAGGGCTACTGCGTCCTTTTCGTGCCGGAAACGGCGACGGAACTGATCACCGGCGGCGTGGCGCCATGGACCTGCGGGACCAATGCCGACTACCAGAAGTGTCAGGTAAAACTCCAGCTCGAGAAGGAAAAGATCTTCGAAACGGCCGCAAAGACTATGAAACAGGACAGGATCCTGATCGTCTGCGACCGTGGCGCGCTGGACAATAAAGCCTACATGAACGACGAAGAGTGGAAGGCGGTCATGGATTTCCTCGATACAAATGAAGTCGAACTCCGCGACAGCTACGACGCCGTTTTTCATCTTGTCACAGCGGCAAATGGCGCAGAAGATTTTTACACGACGGCAAATAATGCCGCCCGCACGGAAACGCCGGAGCAAGCCCGGGCTCTTGATGACGCCCTGATCGCGTCCTGGAC
The DNA here is from genome assembly GCA_015057835.1 of Lachnospiraceae bacterium. Lineage (GTDB taxonomy): Bacteria > Bacillota > Clostridia > Lachnospirales > Lachnospiraceae > Chordicoccus. The sequence goes on along the minus strand of SVDL01000018.1, from coordinate 12,188 downwards.
GGGGCACCCGCACCTTCGGGTCATCGGAAATGATTTTGATTTCGAGGGGAAAATGAGAGAGCTCATTCAGGAGATCATCACATTCCTCGGGGAACCGGAACCCTGTGAGATCGAGCGCAAATTCCTGATCGAATATCCGGATACCGCGTGGCTCGAGAGTCTGCCGAACTGCAAGAAAGTCGAGATCATCCAGACGTATCTGAGAGCTCCGGAAAATGAAGAGATCCGGGTGCGCCAGCGCGGAAATGAGGGAAGCTTCATTTACTTCAAAACAATTAAAAGAGCCATCACGGGCCTGAAAAGAGTTGAAATCGAGAGCCGCCTGACCCAGGAGGAATATCTGACGCTCCTCATGGAAGCGGATCCGAACAGACGGCCGATCCGGAAGACCCGTTACTGCCTGACCTACGACGGCCAGTATTTTGAGATCGATGTTTACCCGTTCTGGGAGGACCAGGCCATCGCGGAGATCGAGCTGAACAGCGAAGATAAGGAAGTCCGCTTCCCGGAGGAGATCAGGATCATTAAGGAAGTCACGGACGATGACTCTTACAAGAATTCGTCATTAGCTAAGATCTAAATAAATGCAGATGCCCGCTGAAGATTCTCCTTGAAAAGGAGCTCTTTTGGCGGGCATTTTCATCTCAATATAAAATGTATTGATGCACAGGAGAAACAGATGCCGATGTGGAACCCCTGGCACGGCTGCACGAAAGTCAGTCCCGGCTGTGCCAAATGCTATGTCTACCGCCGCGACGCGGAATTTGGAAAGGATGCCTCGATCGTAACGAAGACATCCTCCTTTGACCTGCCGCTGAAAAAGAACCGGCAGAAGCAGTATAAGCTGCAGGCGGAGGACGGGGTCATTTTCACTTGCTTCACATCGGATTTCTTTCATGAAGCGGCGGATGAGTGGCGCATTGACGCCTGGAAGATGATGAAGATCCGCTCTGACCTGCATTTCTTTTTCATAACGAAGCGGCCGGAGCGGTTCTTTGCCAGTCTTCCCGAGGACTGGGGCGACGGCTACGAAAATGTGACGATCTGCTGCACCTGCGAGAACCAGCGCATGGCTGACAAGCGCCTGCCCATATTTCTGGAGCTGCCGATCCGGCACAAACAGATCATCCACGAGCCGATGCTTGGCCCGGTCAATATTGAAAAATATCTTGAAAAATACGGGGACCGGATCGAATGTGTCTCCTGCGGCGGCGAATCAGGTGACGATGCCCGGATCCTTGACTATGCGTGGGTACTCGAGTCTCATATTCAGTGCGTGAAGTACGGCGTTCCGTTCTCCTTCCATCAGACGGGAAGCCATTTCCGAAAAGGCGGCCGCCTCTACAACATCGACCGTAAAAACCAGGAAAGCCAGGCTAAAAAAGCAAATCTTGAGTATGCGGGAAACCGCTGAGGGGTTGGGGGAGTTGACAATGGCTGTCAATGCCGGAATGTCCTACGTAAAAGCGTCATTCGTGCAAATGCGTAGGACATTTGACTTGTCTCAACAGACAATCGTTGCCGGAAATGTCCTACGCAATAGCTCCTTTCAGGCAATTGCGTAGGAACTTGACTCGTCTCAAGAGACAAACAACGCCGGAAATTTCCTACGCAATAGCGTCATTCGTGCAAATGCGTAGGAACTTGACTCGTCTCAAGAGACAAACAACGCCGGAAATTTCCTACGCAATAGCGTCATTCGTGCAAATGCGTAGGAACTTGACTCGTCTCAAGAGACAAACAATGCCGGAAATTTCCTACGCAATAGCTCCTTTCAGGCAAATGCGTAGGAAATTGACTCGTCTCAACAGCCAAACAATACCGAAAAATCCCACACAACTCCGATTTTCAGAGATTGTGTGGGCTTTCTTTTATCTTATTAGATTGATCATCCCTGCTGCTCAGGAATATCGATCAGCTTCGGGAAATACTCATCTCCGTAAGCGGACATCTTCTTGGAAATGATCACCTGCTGGATCTTTTTTACCCCGGTGTCGACACCCCAGGCGACCAGTACGACTGTCATGAAATGAAGGAAAAAGGAGAAAATATCTCCATTGTCAACTTTGGTAAGATAGGGAGACAGGAGAACGGCCATAAGGATTCCGAGAATGATTCCGCCGATCATGCGAAGAACAGGAAATGCATTTGCCTTCGTCCAGGGCTGCAGCTGTCCGCAGGAGGCACATTTGCCGTCAATGCCTACGCCCTCCGGAATGATGCGTTCTTCATTTACTTTCCGGGCTTTTTTCACTATCTCATCTTTGACGAAATTCTTTACATTTGTCTCGGCTTTGCTTCTGGTTGTGCCGATGAGGCCGTAGCTTTGCTGTGCGGTTACGGAAATAACAGCGATGCCTGTATTTTGATGATTGCAGTGTACACATCTCCAGGTGCAGAGTTTTCTTTCACTTCCGGTTCCTTTAATATATCTGGCCATTTAGTGGTCCTCCTTCCAGTCCATCATAAGGCATGTTTTTTCGTTTTTTTTTAGGGTCAGGTCGACTCTATAGGTGTTCGCCTATATTTGCCGGAATCGGTGAGGCAGAATCCTGCTGAGGGCATTCTTCCCGGCAGGCCGCTCATTTCCTGCTAATGGTATTCTTCCCAGTAATCCTCTGCGTCTTCGTAATCCTCAAAGTCATCTTCATAATCATACCAGAAATCTTCGGGATCGTCATATTTATATGCGTCGTAATAATCAAATCCTTTTCCGGAAGATTTGCCCGACTTGCCCGAAGAGCTGCCAGAACCAGAAGTACCGGACTTGCCCGAAGAACTGCCGGAGCCCGAAGAGCCCGACGATCCGGATGGCTTCCGGGTCGGGGTCGGAGACGGTACAGGCGTAGTCCAGTAACTCTGCTCATCCCGTACAAAATGATCTTTTCCGTTCAGAACATAATAATCCTGCACGAGGTTCGTGTATTCATAGGAGTTCTTCGCGGTTTCGACGGTATATTTAAAATTCTGACGGTAGAAGACCGATTCTTCATCTTCGAGATCGACGGTAGAGGACACCGGATCGAAATAATGAATCAGTTTCCAGTAATCCTGCAGCTGTTCGTCGTAGACCTTTTGGATCCTTTTTTTATAATCTTTCGCGATCTTCCCCAGCCAGGTGTGGATTTCTCTGTCGCTCAGCGCATCAAATTCACTGTCCGCGAAAACAACAACTGTGACGTTATCTTCCAGAGTGTTCCACTCATAATGGGAGTTCCATTCCCAGCCCGCATACGCGATGACCATTGCGTCCCGGTAATAGGGGAAATCTCCCGCCTTGAGCGACAGATTATTTTTCATGGTTTTGCCGAAAGATTCGCGCAGCTCAGTAAGCCGCTCCATATTGGCGGCTTTTTCGGCCCGGATCGTTCTTTGCTGCACTGTGCGGACAATGAGCACAATACTTACTATGAAAACAGACACGATGAGGACCGCGAGAAGCGGTTTCGGAATATAGAGATTCTGCCTGTGCGCCGGCACGTGGTTCAGCAGCGCCTGTTCCTCCGCTTTTGTCAGTTTTTTCTTATTGTTTTGATCCATATAAAAATGAAAAAAGTGCTCTGCACTTTTTGAATACGCTCGCCGCTGAAGCATCCTAAGGGATCATCCCGAAAGCGGGACTCTCCTTAGGATCTCAATGAAATGAACCGACGCGTATTGTTCATGTTCATGGAAAATCAGCTGTAAGCTGATATTTCACCGGACCTTCAGCCCGCGCAGATAATCCTTCTGTTCCGCGGTGATCCGATAACTCTCGATTGCTTTCTGGATCGTCTTATTATGCGTCCACTTATCCAACCGGCGCTCTTCCAGATACGGAAGCACAAAATCGTACTGCTTCGCCAGCGCTGTAGCGAAATACCAGGCGATCATCATGTTGACATAATATTCCTCGGAGCGGATGCCGGCGACGAGAGCGGGACAGGAGGAATCAAAGTCTTCATCCAGAAAATGCTGCATCAGCATCCCGATCCCGAACCGGATCGTATAAGTATATTCGGAACAAATCCACTCCCGGATCTGTTCAAGAAGCTCCGGCTTGTGTTTCCGGAATACCTTCGGAGACATCTGGTCACAGGTCGCCCAGTTGTCCACATAGGGCAGAAAATGATTGATCTCCGCGATGCATTTACCGAAATCTTTTATTTCCGAGGCGGCAAATGCATGGATCTGGTTTTCATCGAAGTAGCGGTGGGGGAGATCCTGAAAGAAATCCGCGATATCTTCCCGTTTTGCCGCCTGTTTTGCGATTCTGCGGAGCTCCGGGGTGCGGACGCCGATCATGGATGAGGGATCTATTCCGGGAATCAGTTTAGCCTGAAATACCTGATATTTTTCATCCCGCAGCTGAAACAGCTCTCTGCGGATATCTTTAGTGATCTCCGGAGAGGCGTCTGACGCGTCTGTATTTTGAAAATGAGAATGGTCCATAGATTTCATTTTCCCCAAACTTAGTGATTAAAAAGACTCATTTTATTCCGCCCCGGGGTACTTATTTCTCAAAGAAATCCCCGACCAGACGGATTGTCTCCGCGCGCACCTCGTCCTTCATGGGGTGATTTCCGCCCGGAAGGATGTGTAGTTCGCTGTTTTTCATGACTTCGTGGAATCTTTCCGAGTAGCGGTACGGGACGATCGGATCCTTTTCTGAGTGGACAATAATGACGGGTCCGTCATAATTGGCAGCCCAGTCATAAATATTCAGTTTCTGGTTGGTCCGGAAATAGAAGCCGCTGAAGCAATGTTCCTTCATAACGAGTGTTTCCGGGACCTCTCTCGGATCGAAGTCGATCCCCATAATGGATCCCTTTTTTGCATCATCCACAAGGACTGCGGCCGGTGCCGTCAGCGCGGCTTTACTGATCCGGTCCGGATAAACGCCGGCCATCATTGCAGCAATCACGCCTCCCTGGGACTGGCCGTGCACAAAGACGCGGCGGACGCCCGGGATCCTCCGGACATATCTTAAAATAGCTTCCGCATCGAGGATCTCACTCAGAACGGACACGTCTTCCGACGGGCCGTCGCTTTCGCCGTCTCCGGCAAAATCCATGCGGACTGTTCCGATCCCTCTGCGGTTCAAGTCCTCGCTGATCTGGTAAATAAGATCTTCCGGATCTCTTCCGCACGTCATCATAAAACCGTGGAAAAGAACGGCGATGTCAAAATGATCTGTTTCGGGGAGACTCTGAAAACCGCGGAGAGTCAGCCCGTCTCTCTTGATTTCGATTGCTTCCGTTTTCATACAACACCTCCCTGGACGATGTAATTTACCGATAAAACGCCTCCGTCATCATCATACCATACAGGAAGATAACTTCCTATATTGGCCTCGAGTGCTCTTCTTTTTGTACTTTTTCAAACACCATATCCGTCATTGCCCTTTCGGCAAGTTCCGCGGGGTCTGCGTCCGGGCGGATCCATTCCCCGACGAGATCGTCCGGCAGAATCAGCGGCATCCGGTCGTGGATAAAGCGGATATCCTCGCCGGGTTCCCGCGTGAGAACGACGAAGACCGGCAGACCGTCCTCGATGCGGTAGAGACCGCCGAGCCAGGTCACAGTGGAGCCTTTCGGCTGGATCATATATTTGTCGCCGGTTTTCTTCTTGCCGTCGCGGCCGGTCAGGTGTTCCCACTCGAAATACCAGGAAGCGGGCACGATGCACCGGTTCCTCGCCCAGGCGTCCCGGAACATGGGTTTTGCCGCCGCGGTCTCCACGCGGGCGTTCATCAGCAGTGATTTGCCGGAAAATCCCCATTTCATAGGAAAGACGGCGCGCTCGCCTCTTCTGTTCGGCGCAATGACGGGGACGACGTCCGTCGGGCGGATCTCGCCTGAGGTGACGATTCCGGTTGTTTTCTGCCACCGCTTCACGAGCGGCGATCTATTCATTTCCATGACGATGTCCCGGATCTCCGGAGACTCGTCGGCCCAATATCTACAGCACATTTTATCCTCTTTTCTCAGAAAACAGAAACAGCTCCCCGGCGCCCTCGATCTTCAAAATATCCCGAAATGCGATCCGCTTCCGGCCGACCAGAATCGTTTCCGTCTCTTCCGTATCAACATTATAACAGATTCCCTCCAGCGTTTTATATACGCCCCGGATGCGGTAAGCCTCATGGTTCATATCGCTGCAGGGCTCATAATAGGTGACGGTCACCTGTACACCGTTCGCCCTTGCCAGGCGGCTGTTGTAAGTAAGTCCGTGGAGGATCGCGAGCCGCCGGTCCAGTTCCTCTTTATCCTCCTGACTGAGAATGATCCGGTCCCGGTACTGCACATTTTTGGAAGAGACCGCCTCACTGAATCCTTTCAGGGCGTCAAAGGGGGCAAATATCTTCGCCCGCCGCCCGCAGTCCATGCAGGGATGTTTGATCCGGAAGGGATCCATCCGGCTGTGCCGGGGCTTTCCTTTCAGAAAGACGTCCCGGTATGGGAAATCCACCGGCATATTCATGTCGCCGATCATATACATTTTGGTTCACCTCCCCTTACGCCCGGTGTCCGCCGATCTGCTGATTCCGCTCCAGAGTCGTTGCGCCCTTCAGCATATTCATGCCGCGGAAGACAGCGTTGGCGCCGTATTTCCGGCGCACCTCCAACATGGCTCCAAGGAGCCGCCGGTCTCTTTCCTGAGCGTCGTAATCTACAAAGAAATTCAGCTGGTACATGCCGATATCTTCTTTTACATTGCCCGCGCACACGCCGAGCCGGCGGAAGAGGAGACGGTGGTCCGTTTTCTCGTCGAACTGGCGGACCAGCGGCTCTGAGATCGCCTGCAGATTATTGGTGAGCGTGGGAAGCCGCACCGTTCCGTTGCTGTGTTTCGGGTGCAGCCTGCCGTAGAAATCCAGCACGACAGGTCCGGTGTAGCCCGGACAGTATTCCAGACTTTTATAGTCGTAGGAGACCCACCACGTACAGACTTTCGTGACCAGATTTTTCGTAAACAGATCGGTGCAGAGCACCTCGATCATTTCCCGGAAGACCAGTCTGGCCTCCTGAAAGTGGTAGGGTCTCGGCAGCACCTGCCCGTTGCTCAGGGAATGACCCGAACTCCGGTAGGATTTAATATCCTGCATGGTGACCGGTTCAATTCCCCACGCGTGGTCGATCAGGATCTCCCCGTCGATCCCGAAAGTCTTGTAGAAATATTCCTCGTCCCACTGTGTTTTCCGGGCGACGTCGCCCATCGTGAACAGGCACGCGTTGTACAGGCGCCGGGCTTTTCCGGGCCCGATCTGCCAGAAATCCGTCAGCGGCCGGTGGTCCCACAGGAGAAATTTGTAAGAATCCTCGTTCAGTTCCGCGATCCGCACGCCGTTTTTGTCGGCCGGCGATTTCTTGGCGACGATGTCCATCGCGACTTTGGCGAGATACAGGTTGGTGCCGATCCCGACGGTCGCCGTGATGCCGGTCTCGCGCAGCACGTCCCGGATCATCGTCATCGCGAGGACGCGGGCGGGGTTTGTCCCGGTCCGCTCCGCCTCCTCCCGGTACAGGTGCAGATATCCCGTGCAGTCGATGAAGCATTCGTCGATCGAGTAGACGTGGACATCCTCCTGCGCGACGTAGCGCAGATAGATCCCGTAGATCTGCGCCGAGATCCGCTCGTATTCCGCCATTCTCGGAACGGCGGCAATATAGTTGACTTTCGTGCGGGTGCGGGCTTCGTATTCCCGGATCTTCTGTTTCGCCTCGAACAGCCGCGGCCGGGCCGGAACGCCCTTCTCCTTCAGGGAAGGTGAGACCGCGAGACAGATCGTCTGATCTGAGCGGGACTCGTCCGCGACCAGAAGATCGGCCTTCAGCGGGTCCAGTCCGCGGTGCACGCATTCGACGGAAGCGTAGTAGGATTTCAGATCGATGCAAATATATGTCCGATCCGCAGATTCCCCTGTATCTGCGGCAAATATCCGCGCGGCAGCATTTTCCAAAATACTCCCCTCCTTTCGGAATCGCCGGCGCCGGCTCCCCTTATCATGTTCTATCGTGAGCAGCTTGCTTATTTACAGGCATATAATAGCAAATGAAACCGCCCCGCACAAGTGTCAATTTCAACAAAAAACCGAGATGTCGTTTGTAAATGACATCTCGGTTCATAATCGGAATGATTCTGTCTCCGGTCGAATTTTCACCTTTCGGAATGCTTCTGCCCCCGGTCAAATTTTCACCGCCCGGAACCCTTCTTCCTCCAGAACGGCTCCTCCCCGTCCGCCTTAAAGTTGTAAACGGGCTTCATCACCTCGATCACGTCGACGGAGTCGCGGATCACGTCAATAATATCGCCCAGCGACTTGTAAGCCATCGGCGCCTCGTCCAGCGTCGCGGCGGAGACGGAGGTCGTGTAAACTCCTTCCATCGCTTTTCGGTATGCGTCCAGATCCAGCGTCTGTTTCGCCTGCGTCCGGGACATGATCCGCCCGGCGCCGTGGGGCGCGGAAAAATTCCATTCCGGGTTGCCTTTTCCGATCGCGAGGACCGATCCGTCCCGCATATTGATGGGAATCAGGACTTTTTCGCCTTTATGCGCCGCGATCGCGCCTTTCCGGAGGATCATTTCTTCCGTGTCGATGTAGTTGTGTATTGTGTGAAATGTCTCCGCCCCTGCCAATGACACCCGCCCCATCAGGACCTCCGCCATCAGCTCGCGGCTGCGTCTCGCAAATGCCTGACAGATCTCAACATCGTGCAGGTAATCCGCAAGGTGCTGCCCGGTCAGGAAGCACAGGTCTTCCGGAATGCTGCATTCCCGCGCCTTGAAGTCTCTTTTGAGCTGTTTCAGCGCAGCCTCCAGTTCGGCCGTCCGCCCGGCTTTCTTATATTCTTCAATCAGCGCGGCACGGTCGCGGAGATAATCTTCCGATCCGCGCGTCAGCTCGACCGCCAGTTTCTGGTAGAAGGTCGCGACCTGCTGCCCGAGCCCGCGGGAGCCCGAATGAATGACCAGATAGCAGGTCCCGTCCGCCGCCCGGTCGATCTCAATAAAATGATTTCCCCCGCCCAGCGTACCGAGGCTCCGCAGGAGGCGGTCCGTATCGCGGAGATTTCCGAAGCAGCACAGGCCGGTCAGGTCAAATTCTTCCTGAATTTCCTCCCACACCTGCATTCCGGAGGGAATATAGCGGGCGGCCTCGTCGACTTTCGCGAAATCGATCTCCGCTTTTCCGAGATTGACCGTGTACATGCCGCACCCGATATCCACCCCGACGACGTTCGGAACGGCTTTGTCTGTGACCGTCATAGTGGTTCCGATGGTGCAGCCCGTCCCCGCATGGACGTCCGGCATGATGCGGATGCGGCTTCCATCCGTGACAGGATAGTCGCACATGCGCCGGATCTGATCGATCGCTTCCTGTTCCACAACTTTTGCGTAGCAGAGGGCGGTATTCCGTTTTCCTTTAATTTCAAACATTTTCGTTCCTCCACGGCGCATTTCCGTTCAAAACGCCTGCTTGGCGCGCACGCGTCAATTTCAGTCAGGAAACGCCGTATCCTTCGGCGCGCCCGCGCAGCTGCATTTTGGGAAAGAGTCAGCGGTTCATCAGCCACGCAAATCCCTTCGCCGTCCGAAGATCCGGCTCCTTAAAATGATTTCCTTTGTTCCATTCGAGGACGCACGCATTTCCGGAACCTGTCAGAATCGATTCCGCCTCGCGGATCGCGTTTCCGACGGTCGACATGACCGGGTTTCTTGTCTTTTCTTCGCGGTCGCCGAGGCTCAGGTAGACTGCATTTGCCCGGATCGGATGCTCACGCATATAGTCCGTAAATCCCGGAAACCAGATGGAAGGCGACGCGGCAGCGACCCCGTCGAACCGGTCCGTCTGATACCCTGCCCAGAGCGCGAACAGCGCGGAAAGGGAATATCCTCCGATAAAAGTTCTTCCTGCGGGACATTCTTTTTTAGAAGATGCCTCCGCCATCACCTCGTCAAGCAGAAAATGCAGCGTCTCCGCCGCTCCGTCTCCGAAGTCTTCATTGCCGAAGACCGCCGGCGCCGGCCACGGTGAGAGATCGCTGTTCCAGCTGTTCACTTTTACCGCTTTGAGACAGAAATTCTGCCCGTTCGTCATTTCGTTGATCAGGGCGATTTCATTTTCTATCACTTCCAGGTCATGGTCGTCGACCATCTGGAGGAGCAGCGTCTCCGCCCCCGGATCGCCGTAAGTTAAAGTCTCATATTTCATAGTAAAATCCCCCTTTTTTTTATTTTACAGCAAAAAGGGGGAAAATGCTGATTTTATCCGCATTGTTCAGGCAAGATCCGGATCTGCGTTTTCGGATCTGTGCTGCCCGGATCCGCATTATTCAGATAAGGAATCGACCACGACGATGTCATCCATGGTCACGCCCAGCATCGCCGCCAGGATCACCAGGTTATCGATCGTCGGCAGGGACGTTCCGTGGATCCACTTGTAGATCGCCTGCGGTGTCGCAAAGCCGAACACCGTCTGCATGTCTCTTACAGACATGCCGGCCGCGGTTCTGAGCCTGTTGATGTTCTGTCCGGTCGCGACTAAATTAACAAAAGGAATGTTCGACATTTTGCACCTCCTGTGTCCGGCAGCACCGGCCAGAGATGTGCCTTTACGCTGCCTGAGTCATTTCTGTAATTGCTGTTGTTTCAGGTCTTCGTGACGGATCGCTTCGCAGCGAATCATTTCTTGATTGATTGCTTCGAGGCTGATCGCCCATGGCAGAAATCCTTTTCTGCCGCCGGGGTTTGAGTCATTCCAATATCGTCTCTTCATTTTGGTATTCTCCGTTTTGAAACTTTGCGATGAGCCGTGCCGGCCGGTTTGGGAACTCCGTTCTCTCACTGCCGCGCAAAAAAACCGCCTGTCCTGCGGACAAGCGGCTGTTTCGGCATCGTAAATAATTACTATTCTGGTTATCCCGGTATGCGCAGGAGCGCCTCCGGTCTCAGAGTACCACTTGATCCGTTTCGGAGAAGACATATGAAGTTGCCCCGCTCTTGTTTGCGGGCTGATGGCATAAACGTGCCATGAAGACTGTTCACGCAATAGGAATATATTGTTCTGGTCTTTAAGAGCTTCATTTTGCCTTTTCCTTTCCGGACCCTGCGGTCCTGATTTTTCACCCCACACTATAACATGGGAAAATGAATTTGTCATTATACCTGCGGTATAAAATGAGAGAAAATGCTTCTTTGCGTCGGATGCAGGTGTTTTTTTCGCAGCAGTTGCATTTTCCAAAGCAACTGATCAAATCACCTGGATCTGGCAGGAGCGCATCGTCTCCAGCGCCGCGTTATGCTTCTCCGGCGTGACGCCCGCACAGCAGGAGGAATCCACAGAGATCTTCACTTCCGGCATGTTCGCCTTAAGGAGCAGGGCATTGGATACCACACAGATGTCCGTGCACAGACCGATCAGTTCCAGCTCGATCTCTTCCTTTTCGAAAATCGCTTTCAGATCTTCCGCGAGCGCGGTACTTCCGAACGTCGGTTTCTCATAGATTGTCGCGTCGGTCAGCAGTTCGGCGATATCCGGGCGGATCTTCCACCCCTCGGAATCTTTGATGCAATGGGGCACCGGGAGGTATTTTCCCTCTTGCGTATCCATGTAGTCTTCAAAGTGCGTATCCATTGTCGCGATCACGTCGGCGGCCGGCCAGGCGCTGATCTTTGCCTTTACGGCGTCCACGATGGCGCAGGCTTCTTTTGTGCCGAGCGCGCCGTCAATAAAATCATTCTGCATATCGATAACGATCAGGAATTTTCTCATGGTGGGACCTCCTTTTTCTTTATTTTACTATATCTGTTTCAGGGATTTTTTCAATCTTTTCCTTTTCTTTTTATGATTGATTGAGGCGGGCAGCAGGGTGTGGTTAATGAATATACTTTTATGGTGCCGTTCCTTTGATTTCCGTGCTGCATACTTGTGGCTGCAGTGATTTTCTAAAGAGTCATTTGTTTTGGGGATCGGTATTGTTCTGGAGATCGGTATTTACTCTGGAAATTGGCTATTTTTTTGGAATCCATTCATGAATTGGAAATCTTCACATGTTTTTGGAAAAAAGGCAACAAATATCAGGCAGATAGAAGCTTGCTGTTTTACATAACATTTAAATTATGTCATCTTGATATGCACCCATATAGGGTAACACTTCGCTGGAGACTGAATCCATAGAGGGTAACAAAGAGCTTTCACTGCTCCC
>SVDL01000017.1 GCA_015057835.1 Lachnospiraceae bacterium | reverse complement strand
CTCAATGAAAATGCTCCCTTCCGGGCAGCCAAGCTTTTATTATTTCGCTTGTCTACCTGGAAGGGAGCATATCATACTTGCAGGGCGCTTAATTTTTCTTTATTTAATCTTAATTCTGCGGATCAGTATTCTAATACCATCTTAGCAGCCTGCTTTATAAAATGATGTCACAGTTTATGAGGAGAAAAATCTTATGGCTATACAGATTTTCGGAAAAAAGCTGACATCCTTCCAGATAGTTATTATCGGCTTTCTCGGGCTGATCCTGATCGGTACAGCTCTCCTCATGCTCCCCATATCCGTCAGGGAGGGACACGGTGCTTCGCTGGAAGAAGCCCTGTTCACTTCAACATCTGCAGTCTGTGTCACAGGGCTTGTTGTAAAGGACACAGCTACATACTGGACGGGTTTTGGCCAGGCGGTCATTCTGATTCTCATACAGATTGGAGGACTGGGGATCGTATCGGTTGCCGCATTCATTGCTTTGATTTCCGGCAGAAGAATCACACTATTCCAACGGAGTATGCTTCAGGAGAGCTTCTCAGCTCATCAAATCGGCGGAATCGTAAGAATGACCTCTTTTATTTTTAAGATTGCACTTACTGCGGAAGCAGCCGGATCGCTTCTTATGATGCCCACGTTTTGCAGGCAGTACGGTGTTTCCGGTATCTGGCTGTCAGTGTTTCATTCGGTTTCTGCATTCTGCAATGCCGGCTTTGACATTATGGGGGATAAGACAGGACCTTTTTCCTCTCTGACATCCTATGCAGCCAGCCCGGGAATCATAATACCGGTTGGACTGCTGATTATCATTGGCGGTATAGGGTTTCTTACCTGGGATGACATTGCCGTTCATAAGCTTCAATTTCACAGATACCGGATGCAGAGCAAAGTCGTCCTTGTCACAACCGGGATGCTGATTTTTGTTCCTTCTTTGCTTCTTTTTCTGTTCGAGTATTCCGGGGGTCCGCTTAAGGAGCGTTTCTTCCTGGCGCTGTTTCAGGCAGTAACCCCAAGGACCGCAGGATTTAACACGGCGGCTCTTGGGTTCCTGTCGGGGCCGGGAAGTATGCTGCTGATTGCGTTGATGCTGATCGGAGGGTCTCCCGGATCGACTGCAGGCGGGATGAAAACGACAACCATGACGGTACTTCTCGCAAATGCTTCTGCAGTTTTCCGAAAGAAAAAGAGTGTTGAGCTGTTCGGAAGAAGGATCGAGGACAATACGATCAAAAATGCCATGACGCTTTTCACGATGTATCTTACACTGCCCATGATTGGAGCTGCCGTTATCAGCGCAGCGGATAACATTCCTGTTGCAGCCTGTATTTTCGAGACTGTATCCGCAATCGGAACAGTCGGTCTGTCGTTAGGAATCACGCCTTCTCTCAGCTTCGCCTCACACCTGATACTTATTCTTTTTATGTTTTTGGGACGGGTAGGCGGTCTTACATTGATTTATGCAGCAATTAACATTCAAAGCGCCGATTTCTCTCAAAGACCTGTAGAGAAGATAATCGTAGGATGAAGGAGATGTAAAAATGAAATCAATACTGCTGATAGGTGTCAACAATTTCGGAACCTTGATTGCGAAACAGCTGCATGATCTCGGACATCAGGTTTTAGCTGTGGATCGGAATGAAGCACGAATCAATGCCGTGCTTCCGCTGGTCACGGATGCGCAGATCGGCGACAGCACAAATGAAGCTTTTCTGAAGTCTCTCGGCATCAATAATTTTGATGTGTGCATCGTGACGATAGGAAGCGATTTTCAAAGCTCGCTGGAGACCACATCCCTGCTGAAAGCGTTAGGCGGGAGATTCGTTGTATCACGTGCCGACAGAGATGTTCAGGAAAAATTCCTTCTGAGAAACGGAGCAGATGAGGTAATTAATCCTGAAAAGCAGATCGCCGAATGGGCTGCGATACGTTATGCTTCCAATCATATTCTGGACTATATCAGTCTCGATGACGATCACGCAATATACGAAGTATCTGTTCCGACAGACTGGATCGGGAAGTCCATCGGACAGATTGATATACGGAAACACTATAGGATCAATATTCTGGCTGTCAAACAAAACGGCAGAATGAACCTTTCGGTAACACCGGAGATGATTCTGAGGGATGGAGTGACAATGCTTGTTCTCGGAGACCGCAGATCTATGCAGAAATGCTTTAAAATATAGTAGTTCCGGTGCCTGGTAAAGGAGGTGAATCCGTATGGAAGGCATTCTGCTGGCAGTGATGATACTTGCTGTCTTTGTGTTCGGCTTTTTTATAGTGAGCCGTTTTGGGAGGTTTTTAGACAAGAATTTCATAAGATATCAGGAACCGGAAGAGTCTGAGAGAAAGGTCTTTACAGCGGAAACCGGAGGAAAGAGCTCAGGCGATATTTCAGATGCAGACAGTATCATGCTCGATCCGCTGCAGGACTGCGGCAATTATGAGCGCATTATCAGTGAGATGGATGATCTCAGTGCCATTGAATTTCCTGAAAATCCGGACTATGAGATCAAATAAGGGATACGGCAGTGGCAATAAAATACCATCTGTGATATAAAAAATGAGGGATATGGAAGGAGTGAAGAGATGGAAGCAGTTTTAGAAAAAGGAGAACGAATCCTCGTATGCCTTTCTTCCTCACCATCAAATCAGAAGGTCATTGATGCTGCGGCAAGGATGGCTAAAGCCTTTCTCGCAGAGCTTTCCGCTATATATGTGAAACCGCCTAACTATGAATCCCTTCCCGAAGCAGACAAGATCCGGCTTCAAAACAATATACAGTTTGCGGAGCAGCACGGTGCAGCGATCATCACGATTACCGGAGACAATGTCCCTGTTCAGATTGCGGAATATGCGCATATTTCCGGTACCACAAAGATCGTTGTGGGGCGGAGCGGTGCAAAAAGACAGCATTTCTGGAGCAAGGCCTCCCTGACGGAGCAGATTATTCTCAATGCACCGGATGTGGATGTTTATATTATTCCGGATTCTTCGGTGGAAATTAAGCAGCAGAACCAGAAGCTGAACCTGGCGGATCAGATCCATCCTACAAAAAAAGATTCCATAATCACACTGCTTCTTCTCGCGGTCTCCACAAGTATCGGTCTTCTTTTCACTGCTTTTGGCTTTTCGGAAGCAAATATCATCACTGTTTTTATTCTGGGCGTATTGATTATCGCTGTTTTTACAGTCAGACCGATCTACAGCATTGTAAGCTCTCTGGCAAGTGTATTATTGTTCAACTGGTTTTTTATCGAACCGAAATTCAGTTTCCACACCTATGAGCCGGAGTATGCGGTTACCTTTATTATCATGCTTGTGTCATCTCTGATTACAGGGACGCTGGCAAATAAGCTGAAGGAAAATGCGAGACAATCCTCCCGCGAAGCCTTTCGCGCGAAAGTTCTCTTTGATACGAATCAATTACTTCAGAAAGCGGGATGCACAGACGATGTTATACGGATCACAGCCCAGCAAATTAAAACGCTGTTAGACCGCGATGTTATGGTTTTTCCTCTTGGGGGCAGCAGCAAGCATGAAAATGACACGGAGCTGAATACCGCGCTATATAATATAAGATCTTCCGGACAGGATGAAAATGAGGCTGAGATCGTACAATGGGCTTTCCTTAATCAGACTGTTGCAGGTGCTCATACCGAAAAATTCGGAAGCGCAAAATCGTTATATCACCCTATCAGCATAAACGGGTACTGTTATGGAGTAATTGCCATTTATTTGAATGGGGAAAGCCTTGAAGCGTTTGAATACAGCGTTTTCTCTTCTATAATAGGAGAATGTGCCCTTGCGCTTGAAGGCCTCAGAAACGCGGCAGAGAAAGAACAGGCGGCCATTGCCATGCGGAACGAACAGCTCCGGTCAAATTTACTTCGATCGGTATCGCATGATATTCGAACCCCGCTTACATCCATCTCGGGAAATGCAAGCAACCTGATGACACATTATGAACAGTTGGATCCGGAGACATTGAAACAGATCTTCTCAGATATCTATGATGATTCGGAGTGGATGATAAATCTTGTTGAGAATCTGCTTTCGATCTCACGAATTGAAAACGGTCAGATGGATCTTCACCTGTCTGTGGAAGTGGTTAGCGATGTAATTGAAGAAGCTCTGGGGCATATTGATAAAAATGCTGCCCTGCATCATATCATTGTTCAGCCTGGCAGTGACGTTCTGATAGCAAGAATGGATGCGCGGCTTATCACACAGGTATTGATCAATCTGGTCAATAACGCCATAAAAAACACGCAGATCGGTTCCGAAATAAGAATACGCAGTGAGCAGAGAGGTGACTTTATCTTTGTATATGTTGAAGATAACGGCCCCGGTATCTCAGATGAAATGAAACCTCATATCTTCGAGATGTTCTATACAGGAAAAAATGTCGTTTCTGACGGAAGGAGAGGGATCGGGCTGGGTCTCGCATTGTGTAAATCTATTATAGAGGCTCACGGTGGGACGATAACGCTGACAGACAATGTCCCGAACGGCTGTTCCTTTTCATTTTCACTGCCGGCAGGAGAGGTGACGATCAATGAATAAACCAGTAATCCTTGTTGTCGAGGACGATACACCGGTCCGCAACCTGATGAGTACAACACTGAAGACACATGAGTATAAATATCTGACAGCGCCAACGGGCAGGGAAGCTGTTATGCTGGCATCGTCCCATAATCCCGATGTCATGTTCCTGGACCTGGGCCTGCCGGATATGGATGGCGTTGAGGTAATACGGCAGATCAGAAGCTGGTCAAATATGCCGATCATTGTCATCAGTGCCCGGAGTGAAGATGAAGATAAAATAAACGCATTGGATGCAGGCGCTGACGATTATCTGACAAAACCTTTCTCCGTGGAAGAGCTGCTTGCCAGGCTCCGTGTAACGATTCGACGGCTTTCGATGATGAATTCCGGCAGCGCTGCCGAAAGTCCTGTCTATACGAATGGAAATCTGAAAATTGATTTCCCCGCCGGCTGCGCCTTTTTAAACGAAGAACAGTTAAAACTTACGCCGATCGAATTTAAGCTGCTATGCCTTCTGGCCAGAAATACGGGAAAAGTCCTGACGCATACTTATATCACGCAAAAAATATGGGGGCGAAGCTGGGACAATGATATAGCGTCTCTGCGTGTATTCATGGTTACACTGCGTAAAAAACTCGAGCCGACCCCTGACTCTCCGCAGTTTATTCAAACACACGTCGGCATAGGATACCGAATGCTGAAGATTTGAAATTTTCTCATAGACTGATCAACTCTACTTTTCGTAGATAGTTTATAACGGCCATTGGAAGTACAATCTGTACATGGAGGTAAAAAATATGAACCAATATGTTACAGGTGCGGTCATTAAGGAGCTGCGGGAAAAGAATAAAATGACACAGCTTCAGCTGGCGGAAAAGCTCGGCGTGAGTGACAAGACAGTCTCGAAGTGGGAGACGGCAAAGGGGTACCCCGATATTACTCTGCTGGAGCCGATAGCGAAAGTTTTCAGGATTTCCGTGACGGAGCTGATCTCCGGAAATACTGTTCAGAATACAAATGTCTCCGCAAATATGCTGCAGTCGAAGTTCTATGTCTGCCCGGTTTGCGGCAATATAATACACAGCATGGGTGAGGCGGCTGTTTATTGTCATGGGATACTGCTTACGCCGCTGGAAGCAGAGATGACAGATGAAGACCATATGGTTTTCATTGAACGTGTGGAGGATGAGTATTATGTGCGGATCGATCACAGCATGACGAAGAAGCATTACATCTCATTTGCTGCTGCGGTTTCCTGCGACGACATACAGATGGTAAAACTCTATCCGGAAGGGAACGTCGGGGTGAGGTTTAAGATCAGTGGAGTAAAAAGGATCTATTTTTATTGTAATCGTGACGGTCTGTTTTCGATTGATCCGGTAAAAGGCATCGATGACAGAGAAAGCGGATACGATGATTCACAGGAACGAAGGGCATAGGAAAAAGCAGCCGATATGCTCTTCGGATAACGAAATCCGTCTTTTATACTGACCTTAAAAAGGCTCCATACTGCCGTTACCGGCAGCGGGAGCCTTTCTTTCACCGGACCATTCTTGCTTCGATCCACTGCAGCAGGTACCGGTCGACATCTTCCTTATCAAGTTCATTTAAGATCTCGTGCCGGTCATCCGGAAAGAGTTTTAACGTTACGTCCTGTATGCCGGTCTTCCGGTATTTCTCAGATACGATTCTGGGACCTTTCCCGAATTCCCCGACGGGGTCGTTCTGACCGGATACGACGAGGATAGGAAGATCCTTGGGAATCTTGTCAAGGTTTTCCTGCCGCTGCGAATAACGTATGCCGCGGAACATGTTGTAATACCCGTTGATGGTAAACATAAACTGATTGAGCGGATTCGCTTCATAGGCGTCGACGACCGCTTCATCCTTCGTCAGCCAGTCGCTCTTTGTCCGTGCGGGCTCAAATGAACTATTATAGGAACCCAGCGCCATATTATTGATCGTGGTGCTGCGGTAATGCCCGCCGTTTGCCTGCTGGAAGACGGCGGTGAGACCTATTGCGAGATCCAGGGTGGCCATTGGCTGATACCCGGTTCCCATGATGATCGCGCCGGAAAGACCCTCGCCGAACTTTTCTATGAACTGGCGTGCAAGGAAGGAACCCATGCTGTGACCGAGCAGAAAATACGGCACATCCGGGTGCTTTTTCCTGGTGTCTTCCCGAAGCTGCTGCATATCGCCGAGAACACAGAAATTACCGTCATGCTTGGCAAAATAGCCAAGCTGTGTCGGATCCGTAACGGATTTTCCGTGTCCCAGATGGTCATTGCCGACCACATAGAATCCCTGAGAAGCCATAAATGAAGCGAACCGGTCATAACGATCAATAAACTCTACCATGCCGTGAGCAATCTGCAGGATGCCGCGCACTTCCGTTTCCGGGATCCACTCAATGGCGTGTATTTGCGTGAGCCCGTCCTTTGACGGATAATAGAACTCCTGTTTCATGTTTTTTATCCTCTTGAAGTATTGATCTGATACTCTGTATGTCTCTGCGCATGTCTGTATTTCTGATTTAAACCATACCGCATTGCACTGAATTAGTAAAGCCGGAAGTGTCTGAGGGCATGAAAGTAAAAGTTAATCTGATGCTTGCTCTTTCTCACAGATGTGAGGCGCTGATCCTGGATGAACCTACCAGCGGTCTTGATCCGTTTTCCAGGAATGAGCTGCTCGAAATATTCTCTGAGTTCAGACACGAGGGAGTCGCTGTTTTTTTTCGCGACCCATATCATTTCCGATATAGAGAAATGCGCGGATGACATTATTTATATTTCAGGAGGAAAAATCGTCTCGGCGATGCCGAGAGAAGAATTCATAAAGCAGTATTCTCAAACCGGAGAGAACCTTGAAGATACTATTCTCAGAATGGAAGGAGGTGCGTTTCATGCGTAACATTCTCAGAAAAGAAATGCGGCTGATCGTTCTGAGCGATGAGATCGGAATTGCATTGATTCCGGACGAAGCATTTATGTCGAAGGTAAAAAAAACTCTGGAAGAGATGAAACGGTAAACTATCAGTCGATTGTTTCGTGTTCTCCGGCATGATATTTTGTTATGCAGGAGGTACAGGCACTTGAAGGAATCTACTCTTGGCTCCTGTATCCGCGCGCTTCGGATACAGAATAACATGACACAGGTACAGCTTGCGGATATTCTTGGTGTTACGGATAAGGCCGTTTCGAAGTGGGAGAGAGATCTTTCCTATCCGGATATTATATTGTTTCCCCGCCTTGCGGACGTACTGGGCGTGACGGTGGATGAGCTTCTGCGGGAATGCAGAAAGGAATACCGACCCTCAAAGCTGCATCAGGCTTTTGAGATGTCCCGTGATATCAGGATGCCGCTTCATATAATTCTCGGTCTTGTGGAAGTGATCAGAAACAATCACGACGACGAAAAAGGCTGAACAGATATCTGGACGGAATCAAAGTCTCCGGGGAATATATGATAACGCAGCTTGATCACCTGCAGAATGAAAAATGCTGCAGTGAACAGGATGATGGAGACCGGCCCGCACCGGCGGATCTTGAGAAATATCTGCAGGAGAGAATTGTATCCGAACAGCTTTCCGTGAAGGAGTTTCATTTTACGGGCAGAAAGATCCTGGTTGCAGAAGATATGGCGATCAACAGGGAGATCGCCGAAGAGATCCTGAAACAGACCGGTGCTTTCACGGAATTCGCGGAAGACGGAGAGATCTGTCTGAAGAAGATAGAAGCGAAGCCCGCAGGGTATTATGATCTGATCCTGATGGATATTATGATGCCGAATATGGACGGGATGGAAGCGGCCCGCAGGATCCGGATGCTTCCTGACAGAGCAAAAGCGGGGATTCCGATTATTGCCATGACATCGAATGTCTCTGAAAAGGAAAGAAATGCCGCATTGGATGCGGGTATGAACGCTTTTACCGAAAAGCCGATCTTTGTGGACCGGCTGTTTGAGACGATAAAGGAATATCTGCCGAAGGAATAATGCGCCGAGATTTAATTATTATGGTTTATCGAAAGCCGGGACTGATTCGTACCCGGCTTTTTTTATATTCGGAAATCGGGAAAAATTAATAAATATAAGGTCTTTAACATGCTCTGCTGAGTTTCAACAATTTCAGTTATGTGATAAAATAAAATGAGTTTTGGTATTTGTAAAATCTTCCGGATCGGAAAAAAAGGATGAAGAAAGGTAAAAAAGGAAACAGAAACTCCATTCAGAATCTGATCGTCGCTTTCCTTCTGGCCGTCGGCGTTCTTTCTTCATTTATTCTTTTTTATCACTCTAATGTTACCAGAATCACACGCCAGAATGAAAACTATATCGCTGACGTCGCCATACAGAAAGCAGTTCTGATCGGTGATCTATTTGATGAAAATCTTGCATATATAGAATCTTCGGCAATTGTACTGGAAACAGCTTTTTATAACAGCGGGGTCGATGTATCCAGGCTGAACGTCACTGAAGAAGAACAGATCGATGAGTCAGAAGCGGAGAAGGTCGCGCAGATACTCAGGGAGTATGAAGAGCGGCTTGTTTTTGATCATCTGCGTTTTATTGATCTCTACGGACGGGACTATACGACAGGAACGAAGATTATTGCCGCAAATGTCTCCGAACGCGGGTACTTTAAAGAAGGTATCCTCGGAAAAACCGGTATTACGTATATTCTGAATTCCAAAGTGACCAGCGAACGGCAGATCGGCTTTTACAGTCCCGTCTACCAGAACGGAGAGATCGCAGGACTTGCAGTCGGTTTTTACGGGGAATCATTCATTGATGAACTCATTGATATATCCATGTTTGATCATGAATGCGATGTCCTTTTGTGCAGCCGTGACGGTGTTATTATTTACAGCGTCGGCAATGATTACGGTGCTTCCAATTTCCTCGAAGAGCTCTCCCTTTTCCCGTTCACGGAAGAGAAGGACAGACAGAACGTAACGGAAGCATTTTCAAAAAAAGAGAATACTATTTACAGTTATAAAGAGGCAGGAAAGAAGAGTGTCGGAACGGTATCTTATATCGGGAACAGTTCTGATTTCTTTATGATCCTGAATTTCCCTCCGGAAGCATATGAGAGCATGCTCCGGAACTCCAACATGAACGGCGCGGTCCTGCTCCTGTGCCTGATCGGGTTCTTTCTCGCCGCGGGCATATTCTACATCGTGAGATTCCTGATCCAGAAAAAACAGCTTCTCGAGGAGACGAAAAATTCAAATGACATTCATTTTGCCATGTCGAGGCTTTTTGAGAATTTTGTGATCATCAATGCCCGCACTCGGACCTATCACTATATCGAAGGAATGCCGGAAGTCGGCCATATTCCGAATGACGGTTCCTATGACCTCTTTACGGAGGATCTTCTGAAACGGTTTCCCAATGAAGCGGAGCGGAAGGAGGCAGCGGAACTGATTTCCTTCCCCTCATTGATCGAACAGATGAACCAGGGGAAAAATATCATCTCTTACAATCTGCACGCGCCGATCAGGGAAGAAGAGTGGTTTACCTATAACTTTATCGTAGTATCCCGGGATGAGGACGGGAATGTCTCGGAGTTTATTATCGCGCGGCAGGATATTTCTAAGCTGCAGGAAAAAGAAGAGAACACGAAGAGGATCCTCGAAAAAGCCAGGGATGAGGCAGAAAAAGGAAACCGCGCCAAAAGTGATTTCCTCTCCAGTATGTCGCACGATATCCGGACACCGATGAACGCGATCATCGGGTATACGAATATTGCCATCGGACATATGAATGATCATCAGCTGGTAAGGGATTCTCTTGGCAAAATATCCTCGTCAAGCCATTATCTGCTGTCGCTGATTAACGATGTTCTTGATATGTCCAAGATTGAGAGCGGAAAGATCCAGCTCAATGAAACGGAATGTGATCTCGGACAGGTATTTGAGAGACTCGCCGATATGACGCGCTCGCAGGCAAACCGCAAGAAGCTGGAAGTTACGTATGAGGCGGGCGGAATCCGGCATCCCCATGTTCTGGCGGACGAGGTCAGACTTGAGCAGATCCTGATCAATATCACCGGAAATGCTGTAAAATATACCCCGGAAGGAGGCAGCATCCGGATAACAGCGGAAGAAACGGAGGAATATCCGGACAGCAGGAGCCTGTACCGCTTCACAGTGCGTGATACCGGCATCGGTATGAGCGAGGATTTTCTTCCGCATATCTTTGAGAGCTTTTCAAGGGAAACAAATTCGACGATCAATAAGATCCAGGGCACCGGACTTGGCATGGCGATCACTTTCCGACTTGTGAAACTTATGGGCGGGGAAATCTCTGTGAGCAGCAGACCGGGAGAAGGATCGGAGTTTACTGTATCCATACCGCTTGTCCGGACAGAAAGGAAAAAGGAAGAGACTCCCGATTACCAGGAAGAGGAAACAGAAGGGATCGATCTGACCGGAAAAAGGGTTCTCCTTGTGGAGGATAACGACATCAACGCTGAGATCGCTTCCATGGTACTTTCCGAATACGGTGTTATCACCGAAAGAGCTGTCAATGGACAGGAGGGCATAAACCGGATCCGGGAAACGGAAGAAGGGTACTTTGACGCCGTTCTAATGGATATTCAGATGCCGGTCATGAACGGATATGAAGCGACGAAACAGATCCGGCACCTTGGCGGAGAATATGTAAAAAAACTGCCGATCATTGCGATGAGCGCCAATGCTTATGAGGAGGATATCCGGGAAGCGCTCTCTTCCGGAATGAACGGACATATAGCAAAACCATTCGACCCGGTCCGGCTGGCCGCGGAACTGCAGAAGAGGATCTGTGAATCAGCCGGGGCATAAAAGCTGTCATTACGAGGATGTGTCTGCTCTGCAACACGGGAGGTAAAAAATGACATATTCGATCATTGGCATACTGGCCTCGATCATTCTGCTGATTATTAACAGAGATGTCATATGGCCAAAAGACAAGAAGCAGCTCACAAAGGTTCAAAAAAGCTACCGGGCTTTTCTGACAGGCGTCATGAGCTATTATTTAACCGACATGCTGTGGGGAATCCTGGAAGCGGAAGGCCTCACCGGCATTCTTTACGCCGATACGGCCGTTCATTTTATCGCCATGGCACTCGCCGTTATGCTCTGGACGCGGTATGTGGTGGATTATCTCGGAGAAAAAACCACATTCGGTTTATTTCTGACTTATGCGGGAAGGGCGTTTCTGTGCTTTGAAGTCCTGGCAGTTGCGGTCAACTTTGTTTATCCGGTCCTTTTCTATTTTGACGCTGACGGAGGTTATCACGCGGCGGGAGCGCGTTATGTGACACTTGCGATCCAGATCATTCTCTTCCTGCTGACATCGGTCTATACGCTCCGGATCACTTCCGTTACGGAAGACTCTGTGAAACACCGCCATATGACAGTCGGACTGTTCGGCATTGCGATGGGTGCGCTTATTGCGATCCAGGTCTTCTATCCGCTGCTCCCGTTTTACGCAATGGGGTATCTCCTCGGGACCTGCCTTCTGCACAGCTTTGTCATGGAGGATGAAAAGGAGGAATACCGCAGGGAACTGGAAGAATCCCTTAAGCGCGAAAAACTGCAGAAAGAGGAACTGACCGAGAGCCGTGAGGCGCTGAAAGACGCACTTGCGCTCGCGGAGAACGTGAACCGCGCGAAGACGGCATTTCTGTCCAATATGAGTCATGAGATCCGGACACCGATGAATGCCATCATCGGTCTCAATAATATCGCTATGAATGACCCGACAGCGAGTGAGGAGATCAGGACATATCTGGAAAAGATCGGAACCTCTGCGCATCATCTGCTGGGCATCATCAATGATATTCTGGACATGAGCCGGATCGAATCCGGAAAAATGACGGTAAAAAATGAGGAGTTTTCATTCTCCAAAGGCCTGGAGCAGATCAATACGATCATCAGCGGTCAATGCCGGGACAAAGGGCTTTCGTATGACTGCCGTATCACGGGAAAGGTCGATGATTACTATATCGGAGATATTACTAAATTAAAACAGGTCCTGATCAATATACTTGGCAATGCCGTCAAATTCACGCCGGAGGGCGGATCTGTCACCTTTCTCATTGAGGAAGGTGCCCGTTATGAGCGGAAAGCGTCGCTGAAGTTTGTGATTAAAGACACCGGAATCGGTATGAGCAAAGAATTTCTGCCTCATATTTTCGAAGCATTCACACAGGAGGACTCGTCTTCTACAAGCCGGTACGGGAGCACCGGCCTTGGAATGCCGATCACAAAGAGTATCGTGGAACTCATGAACGGACACATAGAAGTAGAGAGCGAAAAAGGGGAAGGTACTACATTTACCGTCACTGTCACTCTCGGAGAATCCGATCGGAAAAATACGGACTTTAAGGACGAACAGCTGAATCCGTCTGAAATCAGCGTTCTTGTCATTGACGATGACCGGATCGCCCTTGAACATGCGGAGATCGTCCTCGGACAGACCGGGGTCAGATGCGAGACCGCGGAATCCGGCTGGGAAGGAATTGATAAAGTCAGGATCCGCCATGGCAGAAGGGAAGATTATAATCTTATCCTGATCGACTGGCGGATGCCGGAAATGGACGGCGTGGAAACAACAAAACAGATCCGGAATATCGTCGGAGATGAAACGCCCATTATTATTCTCACTTCCTTTAACTGGGATGACATCGCCGAGGAGGCGAGAGCCGCCGGGGTGGACACATTTGTGGCCAAACCTCTGTTTGCCGGCAATGTGATGGAAGAGTTCCGGGAGGCTTTCCGCAGAAAGAATGCGATCCTGGATAAGAGAACAGCGGATCTCAAAGGGAAGAGGATCCTTCTTGCGGAAGATATGCCGGTCAATGCGGAGATCATCATGATGGTGCTGTCCATGCGGGAGATCGAAGCGGACCTTGCCGAAAACGGCAGGATCGCGGTGGAGAAGTTCGGGAACAGCGTACCGGGGTACTATGACGCCGTTCTTATGGATATGCGGATGCCGGAAATGGACGGGCTGGAAGCGACCAGGGCGATCCGTGCCATGAGCAGGGAGGACGCGAAATCTATTCCGATCATAGCTCTGACGGCGAACGCTTTCGATGAGGACGTACAGAGGAGCATGCAGGCCGGACTCAACGCGCATCTCAGCAAGCCTGTGGAAGCGGCAGCACTTTTTGAGACGCTGGAAAAGCTTATCCCTGAGAGAAATTAGCGATTGAAAGATCTGTGAAACTTAGTCATAATCAAATAGTATAAAAAACTGTAATTCGGGCTGGTGATTATTATGAAGACATTAAAGAACAAACGGTTTTTGCAGGCGTCCATAGAGATTATGGGACAGCTTCTTGAGGCGGACGACCTAGAAGAAGGACTCTCGGGGATGCTGGAGATCCTGATCAGAAGTCTAAAGAGCGAAGCCGGGATTCTGTGGTACCTCGATGAAACGACGGAGAGACTTTTTCCTGTCTTTCATTCCGGACCGAGTGACGTCTCCGGACTCAGTGTGGAAAATGGGGACGGCATCGAAGGCATGGTAACAAAATCGGGAAAAACCGTCAGGATAGATGATGCCGGAGCGGAACCCGGATTTGAGGGATCCGTTTTTGACGACGCTGATTTTTCTACGAAAACGATGCTGTGTGTCCCTCTCAAAGATCTGAATAAGACGTACGGCTGTATTCAGATCATGAACAAGAAAGACGGAATACCTTACGACGAGGATGAGCAGCAGCTCTGCGAGAGAATGGCAGCCCTGGCAGCAATGACGATCGAGGAAAAAGGTTTTTCGGTCGATACGGGTGAGAAGAAAAACGTCCTCATTTCCCTTCGGAATGTTATCAAGGATTATCCTTCCGGTGAAGGAACCTCCCGCGTACTCAAAGGGATCAACCTTGATATCTATGAAAATGAATTCGTTGTTGTACTGGGTGAATCCGGCTGCGGCAAATCCACGATGATGAATATCATCGGAGGCATGGATAATCTGACGGATGGAAAACTCCTGATCGAGGGAGAGGATTATTCCAGCCCGACGGATGACCAGCTGACGCTTTTCCGCAGAAATTATGTCGGATTCATTTTCCAGTCCTATAATCTTATGCCCAATCTGACAGCTCTTGAAAATGTGGAATTTATCGCGGAGATCTGCCCGAATCCGATCTCTTCCGAAGAAGCTCTCGACAGGGTCGGCCTTCTTGACAAGGGAGGCAATTATCCGGCGCAGCTTTCCGGAGGACAGCAGCAGCGCGTCTCCATCGCGAGGGCGCTTGTGAAGAACCCGAAACTGATCCTCGCAGACGAACCTACGGCAGCTCTTGATTTTTCGACAGGACAGGAAGTTCTGAAAGTCATTGAGGATATCGTCAAGAATCAGGGTACTACCGTAATGATGATCACCCATAACGCGGAGATCGCCAAGATGGCGAACCGCGTCATTAAACTCCGTTCCGGTAAAATTGCCAATATCAAATGGAATCTGCACCCGCTTCCCGCGTCCGAGATCCTCTGGTGAACGGAAAGACTGCATAGACGGAGCATAAAAACTGATGAAAAAGACACAGTGGAAAGACACAATACGCAATATTCTGAAAGAGAAGGTTTCCTATCTTTCTATCATGATTATTGCCCTTCTGGCGGTGACCGCGTATCTGGGGATTAATTTCGGCGCCGAAGCCCTGCGGGTCAACGCAAACCGCTATTATCAGAAACTGCATTACCGGGACCTGGAACTTTCCTCCACCATGCTTCTTGGGGAGGATGATCTTGCTGCGCTTCTGGAACAGGAAGGTGTGGCGGATGCGGAAGGCGTCTTTGAAACCGCCGGAAAAACAGAGAAAAAAAAGGGCCATCAGAATCTGCAGATCGTTTCTCTCACAGAGAAGATCAACACGGTCGAAATAATCGAGGGCAGACTGCCTGCTTCGGAAAAGGAATGCGTTCTTGAGGAAGAACTGATGCAGGTCCTTGAAAAGTCTGTAGGGGATACCGTAACTGTCACAGATGCTTCCGGAGACATCCCCGCCTATCTGAATGCGGGCACTTTTACGGTTACGGGTTCTGTGCATCATCCGGACCATTACGCATATGAGAATCAGGCGCCCGGAAAACGTTATCTTCTGGTCCTTCCGGAGGCATTTGACAAAGAAGCGCTGAATGACAGCTATATGAAAGCCGTCATCCGAATCGATAAGAAGGATGGCATTTCATATTTCGACAGAAATTATAAAAAGCTCGCCGCTTCTGTTCAGGAGAGTCTGAAAGACTTCTGCACGGAGAGAGAGGAGAAAAGGACCGGTACCATCCTTGATCAGTATGACACGGAGATCGCGGATGCGGAGTCCTCTCTGGAAGAAGGCCGCGGGGAACTGGAAAACGGCCGGGAAGAACTCGATGAAAATGCCCGGAAGATCGAAGAGGGCGAAAAGGAACTGGAGAACGGAAAAAAACAGCTGGAAGATGCCGAAAAAGGGATCGCCGAGGGAGAAGAGGAGCTGAAGAAGACGAAGGAACAGCTGGATGAAGGCAAAAAACAGCTGGATGAAGCGTTTGAGAAGCTCAATACCGGACGGGAAACTCTTGCCAGTAAAAAGCAGGAACTGGACAAAGCAAAAGAACAGCTGGAAGACAGCCGTGAGACACTGAATGCGTCTGCCAAAGAACTCACAGACGCAAAGAATGCTCTTGCAGAAAGCTATAACGAAGCGGAATATGCAAAAGCAATGGCCCGGTATACGATCCATAAATATGTCAATGAAAATGCGGACGCGGATAAAGCGGCGTCCATTGAATGGGAAGAGCCGTCCTATATTACACCGGACGATATTGACGATCCCGGTCTTACCAGCCAGATTTTCAAAATTATAAAAGGGTTTGCAATAGATCTCAGGAATGGCGGGAATTCCTTTGAGAATCTGATCTCCCTTCTGCGCAGCATCTTGGGACTGGATGAGGAGGACAGCTCTGCTCTTCCGGACTCCCCTTACTACGACGAAGCGAAAGAACAGTATGAAGCAGCAGTTTCAGCAGTAACGCAGTGGGATCAGGGACACGAGCAGTATCTGAAAGGGAAAAAACAATACGAAAAAGGTCTCGCGGAGTATAATTCCGCTCTCGCCAGGTATGAAGACGGTGTATCGAAGTACAATGAGGGACTGAAGGAATACCAGAGCGGCCTTCAGCAGTATAACGAGAAGGAAAAGGAGTACGAAAACGGTACGGCCGCCTATAAGGAAGGTATGCAGAAGATCGCCGACGCCAAAAAGGAGCTGGATGAGAAGAAAAAAGAATATGACGACTCGGTAAAAAAGATCCGGGAGGGGAAGGAAGAACTGGCGGAAGGCGAAGAGGAATACGCAGAAGGAGTCGCTGCTCTTAAAGAAGGCGAAGAAGAACTCGATTCGGCAAAAGAAAAACGCAATAATGCCGGAAAATGCCATTTTGTTCTCCTGCCGACCCGGGGAAACACCAGTTTTACCCATGCGGAGGACTCCGCGGAAAATGTAGGAAAGATAGGCATGACATTTGCTCTTCTGTTCGTTCTGCTCGGAGCGCTTGTGATCTACGCCACGGTCGGCCGTATTATCGGAGAACAGAGGACTCTTGTAGGGACGCAGAAGGCACTTGGTCTGTTCAGTTCGGAAGTTTTCCGCAAATATCTCGGGTTCGGAGCTACTGCCTCCGCCTGCGGGATCATCCTGGGCACAGCAGTCGGGTATTCTTTTGTACAGAAAATGGTACTGGTCTCTCATGAACAGTTCTATGTCACAGGCGTGATCCCGAGACTTTTCCGGGCAGGACTTGCGGGAGCGGTGTTTATCATCGGCGTTCTTCTTTCTTCGTTTGCCGTATTCTGGGCCTGTTCGCAGCTGCTGCGCGAAAATGCGAAAGACCTGATGCAGGAGCAGGCTCCGAAAGGAAGAAAAAGAGCAGAAACGAAAAAGAGAAAGGGATCCCTGTATTCCCGTCTCATTCTGCGGAATATGCTGACGGACTGGCAGCGGGTCCTGATCACGATCATCTCTGTCGCCGGCTGCTGTGTTCTGCTCGTGATCGGTTTTACGATGAAGAGCAGCATCTATGACGCGATCGACCGGCAGTTTGAAGATATTCTTATGTTCACGGACAGGGTTACCTATGATCCCGATACATCCGACAAAGCTAAGGAGGAGATTGCTGCCGCGCTGGATCAGGAAGGCATCCGGCACACCTCTTTCCGGAGCGCTTACCATACATTTGATTCACCGGAAGGACTTACTTCTGCCGAACTGATCTGTGTTGACAAAGAGGAGATCCCGGAATACTTCCGCCTCCGTGAAACAGACCGGAAATCGGATATAACCATGGAAGAAAACGGGATCTATATAACAAGAAGGATCTCGGAAGCCTACGGTCTGCACAAAGGGGATGTTTTTACGATCTATGACGAAAGTATGAATCCCACAGAGGCAGAAGTCGCCGGTGTTTTTGAGTATTATTTCGGCAAGATCATGCTTATCAGCAAAGACTCATATCAGAGCCTGTTTGGAAAAGAACCGCAGGATAATGCGTTCTGGATCAGAAAAGAAATCACGGATGAAGCGCTTCAGCAGAAAATGTCTCCTATTGAGGGATTTGAAGAGATCATAAGCAAAGAGAGCACGAGACAGCGCTATCTGCAGCAGATCGCCGTTCTTGGCATGATCACGGGAATGCTGATCGTCGCGGCGGGTATGATGGCGTTCTTTGTTCTGCTGAATCTGATCAACATGTATCTCAATAAAAAGAAAAAAGAGCTTACGGTCATGCGCATCAACGGCTTTTCGGTGAAAGAAGTGATCCGTTATGTGGCCGGGGAGAGCGAGGTCACTACGGTTTTCGGTATCCTGCTTGGTCTGCTCGTCGGTTCGGGTATCGGATATCTGATTGTACGGTTTATAGAGCAGTCACAGATCGGACTTATGAGGAATATTTCGATAAAAGGATGGCTGTATTCCGCCGTGCTCACTGCAGCGTTTGCCCTTGTTATCAATATCATCGCTCTGCGAAAAGTAAAGACGCTTAAGCTCAGCGATATGCAATAAGGAAAGGAATAACGGAGATGTTTACCTGGCGTCATTTCATGTGGCTTGCATTGTGTTTCATATTTATTGCTGTCATCGTTTGTGACTACAGGAGGAAACGGCCTTCTATGATCCGGGTGCTGACAAGCGCCTGTATCGTGTGTGCGGCTTCGGAACTGTGCAAAGTGTTCAGTGTGATCGAGCTGGTTCCGTCAGCCGGAGGAGAGCTGCTTTATCCCTATATCCCGCTTAATCATCTGCCGCTGCATTTCTGTTCGATTCAGCTGCTCATCATTTTCTATACGCGTTTTACGAAGGATGAGGCCAGGAGAGAGCAGCTGTACGCCTTTTTGTGCCCGACCAGCGTGCTTGGCGGCCTGATGGCGCTGTTCATGCCCTCGATCTTCTCGACGACGATCCCTGTTGAAAAAGCGTTTACGGCGCCGGTCTCGTATCAGTTCTTTCTTTACCACACCATGATGGTCGCGCTGGGACTGATCATACTCAATTCGGATGAGGTGAAGTGGAACAGAAAACACATGTTCTCAACGGTCGGCATTGTCCTGGTTATGGGATTTGCGTCACTGTATGTGAATTCGATCATGGCCTCTCCGACTTACCGGGACGGAAAACTGATCAGTGTCGATTTCTGGACCAATTTCTTCTTTACAACGATGAATCCTCTCGGCATCAGGCTGACGGAAAAATGGCAGTGGTGCGTCTACTTTTTCCTGATCGGATTCCTGGCATCCGGGCTGATCATCGCATTTTATGAGATCCTGATCTTCCGCAGACAGAAGAAAAAGAATTAAGTTTATGACGGGGAAAGAAATAAATGCCGGGGCAGGCCGCGAAAGCAGTCATGCGGAGGCTGCGAAAAAGCTTTTTTATGAAGGGTATAACTGCGCGCAGGCGGTGGTCTGCGCGTTTTCCGATGTGACGGGGATCGACCGGGAACGATCCGCACGTATGGCGTCTTCTTTCGGGGGCGGCCTGGGACGGATGAGGGAAGTATGCGGAACCGTGAGCGGAGCCGCGCTGGTCCTGGGAATTGTGTGCGGATATTCCGATCCCGGTGATAAAGAGGCAAAAAAGAAGCATTATGAGAGAATCCGCTTCTTTGCGGAGCAGTTCCGGGAGGCGGAAGGATCGATCATCTGCGCAGAGCTGCTGAGGAAGGGCAGTACGGATCCGGAACAGATCGCGGCGGGAGGAGATCCGGAGGAAAGAACCGCGGAGTACTACAGGAAAAGACCGTGCCCGGAACTGGTTTACCGTGCGGCGCTGATTCTGGACGAAATGCTGGGAGAATGCATTATTCAGCATAAAGACTGACAGAATACAACATAAAGATAAGGAGGAGAGGATGAAACATTACATTATCGCGAAGCTGAAGGACGGAATTGATAAAAAAACACTGATCGGACCCGTGACGGAGATCTTTGAGGGGACTTTGTCCATTCCCGGGATCCATGCGGTAAAAGTAAAACCGTGCTGTGTGGACCGTCCGAACCGGTATGACATCATGATCGAGATCGAGATGGAGAGGGAAGCGCTGGAGGCGTATGACGCGTGCGAACCTCACAAAAAATGGAAAGCGGAATACGGTCCCATGCTGGCGTCCAAAACGATTTTCGACAGCGAGGACTGATCACAAAAAATGGACCCGAAATTGAGATAGGTTATGGCTAATCAGGCGGGTTTATGATAAAATAAACAAAATTATTTCCTTATCGATAATAGCATATGAGGAGGACAATATGATTTATTCGACAGAAGTAAAAAACATGTGCCCTGTCACACAGGGAGTGCACCACGGTGCAGCTCCGATCCCTGAAGAAGCCAAATGGGTACAGGCTAAGAAGATCGAAGATATTTCCGGTTACACGCACGGCGTAGGCTGGTGTGCTCCGCAGCAGGGCGCATGCAAACTCTCACTGAACGTGAAAGACGGTATCATTCAGGAAGCGCTTGTTGAAACGCTCGGATGCTCGGGAATGACCCATTCTGCGGCAATGGCAGCGGAGATCCTTCCGGGGCTCACGATTCTGGAAGCGCTGAATACGGACCTTGTCTGCGACGCGATCAATACCGCTATGAGAGAACTCTTCCTCCAGATCGCATACGGCAGAACACAGAGCGCGTTCTCCGAGGACGGGCTTCAGATCGGCGCAGGTCTCGAAGACCTCGGCAAGGGAACCCGTTCCATGGTCGGAACGACGTACGGCACTCTGGACAAAGGTCCGCGTTATCTGGAACTTACAGAAGGCTATATCACAAAGATCGCTCTGAATGAAGACGACGAGATCATCGGCTACAAGTATGTAAACTTCGGCAAGATGATGGACTTCATCAAAAAGGGTGATGATCCCAAAGAAGCACTTGAAAAAGCTTCCGGACAGTACGGTCAGGTCGCGGACGCCGCCCGTCTGATCGATCCGAGACACGAGTAAGAAAAGGGAGGAATGAATTATGGCGTTATTTGAATCTTATGAAAGAAGAGAACCCCAGATTCTTGCCGTGCTGAAGGAGTACGGGATCTCTTCCATCCAAGAATGTAAAGAGATCACAGATGCGGCCGGCATCGATGTTTATCATATGATCGAAAATATCCAGCCGATCTGCTTTGAAAACGCAAAATGGGCCTACACGGTAGGTGCAGCCATCGCTATTAAAAAAGGATGCCGTAAAGCGGCGGACGCTGCTGCAGCGATCGGCATCGGCCTGCAGGCATTCTGCATTCCGGGTTCTGTTGCGGACCGCCGCAAAGTCGGTCTCGGCCACGGCAACCTCGGAAAAATGCTTCTGGAAGAAGATACGGAATGCTTCGCTTTCCTCGCCGGACATGAGTCCTTTGCCGCCGCGGAAGGCGCCATCGGTATCGCCGCTAAAGCAAATAAAGTCCGTACGAAACCTCTCCGCGTTATCCTGAACGGTCTCGGAAAAGATGCTGCCCAGATCATCTCCCGTATCAACGGATTCACCTATGTTGAGACGCAGTATGATTATTTCACCGGAGAACTGAAGGAAGTCTTCAGAAAATGCTATTCCAAGGATCCGGAATCGCCCAGAGCGAAAGTCAACTGCTACGGTGCCAATGATGTACAGGAAGGCGTCGCGATCATGTGGAAGGAAAATGTCGATGTTTCCATCACCGGCAACTCCACCAACCCGACCCGTTTCCAGCATCCGGTAGCAGGCACCTACAAGAAAGAGCGCGTAGAAGCAGGGAAGAAGTACTTCTCGGTCGCTTCCGGCGGCGGCACAGGCCGTACGCTCCACCCGGACAACATGGCGGCAGGTCCGGCATCCTACGGTATGACAGATACGATGGGCCGTATGCACTCTGACGCACAGTTCGCAGGATCCTCCTCCGTACCGGCGCACGTTGAAATGATGGGCCTCATCGGCGCGGGCAACAACCCGATGGTCGGCATGACGGTTTCAACCGCTGTTTCTATTGAGGAAGCAGCAAAAGCCGGAAAATTCTGATAAGGAAAATAACAAAGTGCCGCCGGTACAGCCGGCGGCATTTTTTGTGTCCGGGCATTTTGCCGGCAGGGACAAAAAGAATTGCAAAGGCTGTCTGTTCATGAGAAAATATGATGATGGAAATATTTAAACCCTGAATGTATTACGGAAAAATCGAGACGAAACAGGAGGTAAAAATGGCGAAATATGTGATGTCCTTTGACGCAGGCACAACTTCGAACCGGTGCATTCTGTTTAACGAAAAAGGCGAGATCTGTTCTGTTGCTCAGAAAGAGTTCCAGCAGATCTATCCGCAGCCCGGATGGGTGGAACATGATGCGATTGAGATCTGGGCGACGCAGATCGAAGTGGCGCATCAGGCGATGGCCAATCTCGGCGTGACTGCGGCGGATATTGCAGCCATCGGCATTACAAACCAGAGAGAGACCACGATCGTCTGGGATAAAGAGACGGGACAGCCTGTCTGCAATGCCATTGTGTGGCAGTGCCGGAGAACAGCGCAGTACTGTGATTCTCTAAAAGAAAAAGGGTTTACGGACATGATCCGGGAGAAGACGGGTCTTGTGATCGACGCCTATTTTTCCGGGACCAAACTTCACTGGATCCTTGAAAATGTTCCGGGCGTTCGGGAGAGAGCGGAAAACGGAGAGCTGCTCTTCGGAACGGTGGACACATGGCTCATCTGGAAGCTGACCGGCGGAAAAGTGCACGCGACGGATTATTCGAACGCCTCCCGGACAATGATGTTCAATATACATACGCTGGACTGGGACGATGAGATCCTCGGGATTCTCGGGGTGCCCCGCTGCATGCTTCCGAAACCGATGCCCTCCAGCGGTATTTTCGGAAGAGCGGACGCGCAGGTCATAGGAGCGGCGGTGCCCGTGGCAGGAGCAGCGGGAGACCAGCAGGCGGCTCTGTTCGGTCAGACCTGCTTCAAAGTCGGGGATATGAAAAATACGTACGGAACCGGCGGATTTATGCTGATGAATACCGGAGAGACTCCCGTTATGTCGGAAAACGGCCTCTTGACATCGATTGCGTGGGGGATCGGAGACAAAGTATTCTATGCGCTGGAAGGTTCTATTTTCGTCGCGGGAGCAGCCATTCAGTGGCTCCGGGATGAAATGCGCATGATCGACTCCGCGATGGATTCGGAGTACATGGCGACGAAGGTGAAGGATACGAACGGCTGTTATGTTGTACCTGCCTTTACCGGTCTGGGTGCGCCTTACTGGGATCAGTACGCGAGAGGAACCATCGTAGGTCTTACGAGAGGCTGCAATAAATATCACATAATCCGTGCGACGCTGGATTCCATCGCCTATCAGGTCACGGATGTGCTGGAAGCGATGCGCCAGGACGCAGGAGTCCCCATCGGCGTGCTTCATGTAGACGGCGGTGCGTCCGCCAACAATTATCTCATGCAGAGACAGGCGGATTTCACGGATATTCCGGTAGAGAGGCCTTCCTGTGTGGAGACGACTGCTCTCGGCGCGGCATATCTCGCGGGATTAGCAGTGGGATACTGGAAAGATCAGGAAGAACTGCTGGCCAATATTGAAGTCGGAAGAACCTTCCGCTCCGCGATCGGTCAGGAGAAAAGAGAGGAGATGCTCCGCGGCTGGAAGCGCGCTGTCCGCGCGGCCAGAGCGTGGTCGGAGACGGAATAAGGAATGACACTGTTACTGGGAATCGGGGCACTGGTCCTGTATCTGGGATCCTATGTCTTATTCGGAGCGCTGCTTCCCGAAAAATGGCACCGCTGGGAACTGAAAAATCTGATCCTTCTCGGGTTTCCGGCATATTTCAGTGCCTTTCAGATCATCGCGCTGCCGCTGAAGCTGCTGGATGTGCCCCTTAAAATCGTATCGTATGCCTGGCTCATGATACTGGCAGGCGTATTTGCGTTTGTCCTCATTTTCAGAAGAAAAGCACTCTGGAAATGTATTAAAAATGCAATTGCAGGTTTCAGGACGGATCTTGCGGGAGTGATTTTTATCCTCTTTACTGCCGTCCTGCTTATTATTCTTGCCGGAAATGCCACCCATCTGTCGGGCTATGATTACAGCTACTATGTCGGTACCCCTGTTGCGTCCGTCTACGGCAATACCATTGAGAATATCAACGTGTATACCGGGGAGTGGGGAAATGCCTCCCAGCGGCATTACTATCTCCTTAATACGATATCGCTTCACAGCGCTGTGATGTATCAGACGCTGAATCTCCATCCCGTCATGGAGGCGGAGATTACACTGACTGTTCTCATGGTCCTCCTGTTTATACTCTATCTGTATAAAACAGGATGGCTGCTGTTTAAGGAAGACGCGCTGCTCGCCAAAATGTTTGCCGCAATCGCTGTGCTGGTCCTTCTTTTTTCGTACGGCATTGCGGGCACGTCCATGTATTTTGCCTACCGGCCTTATGAAGGGAAAGCGGTCTGTTCGTACCTCATTCCGACTGCGATCTTCTGTTTTTTCCTGATGATCATGAGAGAGAAAGAGGAAGAGGGCGGCTGGGCAGGCGCATTTTTAATGGCGTGTGCAGGGATCGCATTTTCGAATTCCTCGATCTTCATCGTGCCGGGGATGACAGCTCTGCTCGGCATACCGTATCTGTTTACCCATCATGACAGAACGACCGTCCGGAGGGCATGCATGGTTCTTGCTCCTTCCGTTCTCTGGTTTGTTCTTCATGCTGTTCTGTAGAAAGGGGTACGGGAATGATTGCACAGAATATAGAACTGCTGCGGAGCGGATTTATGGATTATTCCGGAGGAAGTCTCCTCTGGATCCTCTATGCCGTATCCCTGGTTTATCTCGGGATCTTCGCAGGAAAAGAGGGGAGAAAACTGGTCGTGTGGCCGTTTGTAATTGCGGCAGTGACCTTGTTTAATCCGCTGCTGATCCGTTTCATTGCCTCAAAACTGCATGTTCTACGAAGAGTTCCGAGACTTTACTGGCTTCTGATCTATTATATTGTGATCGCCTACGCATTTGTCCATCTCATCGGAAGACTCCGGAAGAGATGGATGCAGGCGGCTGCATTTGCCGCGGCCGCAGCGTTGATCATCTGTCTCGGAAATCCGGTATTTGCCGCGGAAACGGGATTCCCTTACAGTATGCCGGAAAATACTTCTTTTGTGAGCGGGCGGGTCATCGAACTCTGCAATATTTACCACTCGGAAGGGATCGCGGAACCGAAAGTGCTCTATGAGAGCGAGCTTATGCAGTCCGTCAGGACCTATGACCCCTCGATCCGCTCGGAGGCGACGAGAGACCTCACAGTAACGCTGGAGCAGAAGGGATATGTGAAGGAGTCTGTCGAAGAAGATATTGACAGAATGACGATCGTAGAAGTATTCTTTCTGGAAAATTACGACGTTCCGACAGAGGGCTTTCTTGAAGCACTGAAAGCGAGACAGATCGATTACGTAACGACCAGGAACGGATCCGGACAGGACGCCTATATGGCGCTCTGCGGGATGAAAATGGCCGGTATGACCGGTGAATATCATGTCTGGAAAACAGGAGTGAATAATGGCTGAAACACATACACATGTCGATGAATTCGGGAACGTCTACACACATTCCCACGAAGATGGCGCTCGTTCTCACGGAACCGGGGAGGAACACACCCATTCCCACGGGCACGGACACACGCATACCCATGACCCGAAAGCAATGAAGGCGATCATCAACCGGCTGTCACGCTCGATCGGACACATGGAGTCCGTGAAACGGATGATCGAGAACGGACAGGACTGCGCGGACGTACTGGTGCAGCTCGCCGCGGTCCGCTCCGAGATCAATAACGCCGGAAAAGCGCTTCTCAAGGAGCATCTTGATCACTGCATCGTGGAAGCCGTGCAGGAAAATGATCAGGAATCCATCGATAAAATGAACGCGGCGATCGATAAATTTATGAAATAATTACGAAATGCGGTAACAGGAATGGATTTCAGAACGCTTCGATATTTTGTCACAGTTGCACAGGAGCTCAATTTCACAAAGGCGGCGGCAAAGCTGCAGATGAGCCAGCCCCCTCTGTCGAACGCGATCCGGGATATGGAAAATGATCTCGGGGTCAGTCTGTTTGTGAGAGGAAAGAGACATCTTCAGCTCACGGACGCAGGGCGTCTCCTTCTGCAGAGGGCGACACAGATCCTCGAGCTGGGGGAGAAGACCCGCAGCGACATGGAAGCGTACGGGAAAGAACTGACCGGAAGACTGTTCCTCGGAAGCGTGGACGGACGGGCGCAGTTCCTTGCAGCCGGCTGGATCACGGGATTCCGGGAAGAATATCCGAAGGTGACCTTTGATCTCACCAACGGCAGCTCGGACGATGTGATCGACCGTCTTTATAAGGGTCTTGCCGATCTTGCGATCGTGGCCGCCCCGTATGATACGGAACATCTCGAGGGCTTTGCGGTCGGACGGGAACCCTGGGTCGCCATTATGTCTAAAGATCATCCTCTCGCAAAGAAAGAGGGGAATACTGTGACTCTGAAAGAGATCTCCAGAGAAAACCTGATCATTCCGCAGCGAAAATCCAGAATCGAGTCCATCGACCGCTGGTTCCGGGAAATCGGTACGGAAATCAATACCGTCTGTACGCTTTCCAACTATCAGGACGCCGTCGCGATGGCTCATCACAATGCCGGTATCTGCATTTTCCCGAAGACGACCGATACGCCGTCGCCGGAGATCGTGGCGAAAACGATCATTTCTCCGGCGAAATTTGCGGAATACTATCTTGTCTATCCGAAAGACAGACCTCTTGAAAATCTGCCGTCCGTATTTGTCGAATTTGTAAAGGATATGATCGAAGAATCGGGGGAGAAGGAGAACAGCTCGTACCGGATCCCGGAAGGGGCGGATATCCTTTGAGAACGGCAGCGTCTTAAAGCATCTTAAAGATAAAAGAAAAAACCGCACTTCCGGAGAAGTGCGGCTTTCTTTTGTGATAAACGGAAATCTTATGCTTTCGCAGCCGCCTGTTTGCGGAGCGTTCCGACAGCTTCGATCACCAGGATGATCGCGAGTACCGCCATGGAGATCGCGAATACGAGCTGGAACCAGTCGCCCCATGCAGCTTCTCCCGCACCGATCAGACCGAATTTCTTGAAGATGGTCATGATGAGGGAAGTTTCTGTGGCGATCAGCATGAAGGTCATCGGGATAAAGAACATCTTGTTGTTCTTGCCGACCTGGCCGAGCCAAGCGCAGACAGCGAGAAGCGCGACGCCGGCGAGGAGCTGGTTGGCAGCACCGAACAGACCCCAGATCTGGGAAAGGCTGAGACCGCCGAGGACGCAGCCGACGATGACCATGAAGGCCGTGCCGAAGAGCGGGTGAGCAAGGACTTTGCGGATGCCGGAAGCATCTTTGTAAGTCGCTTCGTCTTCTTTGAGGAACAGCTCACTGAACATGAAGCGGCTGAGACGTGTTCCTGTATCAAGAGATGTCAGAGCGAAGACGGAGACCGCGAGTGTCAGAAGGGCAGCGATCACTTTGCTGCCGTGGAACATCGCTGCGATACCCTGTGCAAACGCTACGGACGGAGAACCGAATTCCCCTGCCGTGAACTTGTCGAATACCATACCGACGGCGATCAGGGAAATGATGCCGAGCGCGGACTCAATAAGCATGGAACCGTAGCCGATGGGTTTCGCGTACGCTTCCGAGGAGAGCTGCTTCGAGGATGTACCTGTGGAGATCAGCGAATGGAATCCGGAGCAGGCGCCGCAGGCGACGGTGATGAACAGAGCCGGGAACATCGGGCCGATGCCGGTCTTCCAGCCGGTGAATGCCGGAAGCTGGAATGTAGCGCTTCCCGTAAATGCGGAGTAGAAAATACCGCAGATCGCAATGATCATCATCGCATACAGAAGGAAGCTGGACAGATAATCGCGGGGCTGCAGCATGATCCATACAGGGATCAGGGATGCAATGGTGATGTACAGACCGATCAGGATGATCCATGTCGTTCTGGTCATGCCGATACCGACGTTAAGTCCGATAACGAGAGAAAGAATAATGCCGACAATGCCGATCGCTGTTGCGGGACCGGTCTTGAGTCCGAATTTATTCGTGAGAATACCGTAAATAATAGCAAGAATAATAAAGAGGACGGAGACCATTGCCGTCGTCTGGTTGTTCGTCGGGTTTGTCACGATACCGAAAACTTCTTCCGGTTTGGTCATGAATGTACCTGCAACGACATTGACGAAAGAGGCAATGACCAGGATCAGGACCAGAAGCGCAAAAATGATAAAGAGCTTCTGTGCGCGTTTGCCCATGGACGATTTAATGATCTCGCCGACGGATTTGCCGTCATTGCGGATGGACGCAAAAAGGGAACCGAAATCCTGAAGGCCGCCGAAGAAAATGCCTCCGAGTACGCACCAGAGAAAGACCGGAAGCCATCCGAAGACGGATGCCTGGATCGGTCCGTTGATCGGGCCGGCGCCGGCGATCGATGAGAAATGGTGACCCATAAGGACTGCCGGCGGAGCCGCGACGTAGTCGACGCCGTCTTCCATGGTCTGTGCCGGTGTCTTCTTGGTCGGGTCAACGCCCCACTGCTTTGCAAGCCATGAACCATAGGTTACATAACCAATGATCAGGATCGCGATTGCGGCGAGGATGATGAGTAATGCAGTCATGTTTTTTACCTCCTCATTTCATGACATTTTTTGCTGCGCGTCACATTCCGAAAAACCAATCTTATATTAAGGAAATGCATTCGTGCAGTCAGTTTTATCTTCAGCAGCGCTGCTGCGAAAGAGCATCGGGAAATGCTATCTTGATCGTGCGGGCGAGCAGATCGCCCATATAATTATGTACGAACCGGTTTGAGAGCGGATCATACGAAATGACACGGAAGTGGCTGTATCCATAGAATCCGAACCGGTAACTCTTCGAAAGGCGGGTCTTTTTGATCATGCGGATCGTTTCCGGAGAAATTCCCTCGCTGAGAATATAAAGTGAAACGTCGGAGTTCCGGTGATTCTGCTTTATTTCCGTCCGGGAAAGACCTTCCGCCCAGGCTTTCTCTTCCAGTTCTTTATATGATTCCGGCGTCAGGTTCTCGGCGAGAGCAAAGAACACATACTCGTTGGAATCCTGTTCGGCATATTTTGCGCTTTTCAGCAGAAAATAGTTTTCATTGTGCAGATGGAAAACCGCTTCCGCCGCAAAGGGTTCTGCCGGCGATTCTTTATTTACGGAATAAAAACGGTTAAAAACCGTCAGAAGGTGGTCTAATGCTTCAAATCGGTCCATCATTGAGCGGTCTCCCCGGAAGAAGGAGCGGAGAAAACAGTATCCGGCATCTTCTTCTTCAGTTCTTCCATCAGAAGACGTGCCGCCTTTGTGCCCGGCAGCTGTATAACGGCAAGTTCCTTGTCATCATCACAGATGACAAGGTTTTCAATGGCGAAGGATCCTTCCCCGCAGCACATTTTGGCAGGGACTTCCATTACCCGCCGGAACGCTCTTTTAATGTCCGTAAACGGAATGTAATAGGTTCGGAGACGAACACGGAAAAAAAGATGACTGTCTCCGACCCGGATGACACCGACAGGGTGTGCAGAAGTATATTCCGCATTAAGAGAATCCGGGGAAACAGTATTTTGTATTACAGGATAAAACTTCATTACTTTTGTATCATCGCTTTAACGCGGCAAAGAACTAAAAACTAAAGACAATTCTACCATAATGCAAAGATTTCGCAATATAAAAATTTATAATTTTTTAATAATTTAAAGGCACGGGAAAAGCGCCAGTTTTCGGGTTGACCGTTCGGATAGCAAAATGTATAATAATTCAAGACTGATATCCATTCATATATATTGCGGCGGACCTGTTCCGTCCCCATAGAGCAAATGCGGAAAGGCAGGTGGAAACAGTATGGATTCTGGTCATTACCGAATATGGATCATCCGCTGTACCCGCCCCGCAGCTGAAGGACTCAGAATGGATTTGTGCTGAAAGCTTTTCTGAAGTCTGTTTATCTGTGCTTTTCTAAGAGAGCGCGGCCCGTACAGTGGATCCTGCATGTGCGGACGGCGCTGTTTTTGCGCCCTTTTTGAGAACAGTTCATGAAAACTGAAAAAATGGGAGGGAAGAACGATGGATGAAGAACTGAAATTTGACATCAAAGCCGAAAAGAGCAGACTGCTCGGCCTTCTTCTTCGGAAACAGTACAGAGAAATTCGTGAGAAAACAGAAGAAATGCATCCGGCGGATCTTGCTGCCGTACTGGATGATCTGGACGAGAACAACCGGCTCGTCATTTTCCGTCTGCTTAAGAAAGATGTGGCGACGGAAGCATTTTCCTATATGGAAGATGATTCGATCAATGATCTCATCGAGGGGTTCTCCGACGCGGAGATCGTTTCCACACTCGAACAGATCAGCCTTGACGATGCGGCTGACATTCTGGAAGATATGCCGGCTTCCGTTGTAAAACGGATCCTTGCAAAATCGAGCAAAAAGACAAGAGACAGCTTAAATAAACTGCTTCGTTATCCGGAGTACAGTGCCGGGTCGATGATGACGCCGGAATATATCCGGCTGCATAAAGGTGATACGGTAGAAGATGCATTTAATGAGATCCGCCGGCAGGGGCCGGACGCTGAGACTGTCTACACCTGCTACGTGGTGGAGAAGAGCAAGCTCCTCGGCGTTGTATCCGTGAAGGACATGCTTCTCAGCGGTCAGCAGACCCCGATCGCGGATATCATGGACGACAACGTGATCACCGTCAATGTCATGGATGACCAGGAAGCCGTGGCGATCGCGATGCGGAAATACGACTTCAACGTCATGCCGGTCGTGGATGATGAGGGCATGATGGTCGGTATCGTAACGATCGACGACGCGGTCGACGTCCTGACCGACGAGTCCACGGAAGATATGCAGAAGATGGCGGCGATCCTGCCGGAGGAGCAGGCGCAGAGCTATTTCTCACAGAGCGTCTGGTCCCACGCGAAATCCCGTATTCCGTGGCTTCTGATCCTTATGCTCTCTGCGACATTTACCGGACTGATCACGACCCATTATGAGGCGTCCTTTGCAGCGGTTCCGCTTCTGGTATCG
>SVDL01000117.1 GCA_015057835.1 Lachnospiraceae bacterium | reverse complement strand
GAGCCAGAAAGCGATCTGTGCCGGCAGATTGCTGCCATGGCCTTTCACGGAGGCGAGTGAAACCAGAAATGCCCCAAAAGTCAGGACAAATCCGATACTGAAGGTGTCTAAAACAGGTCTGCGCATAATCGCATCCACGATAATACCCGCCGCGCTCATGAGAATAGAGAGGACAGCCAGTTTTAATTTATTGGAGTCATTTTCTTTGGAAATAGAATTGTTCATAATAAAATCTCCTGATCGTAAGCATTTTCATAGAATTAACAGGGAATAGAAACGCGCGGACATGACCCGGAAAATGCATTTTC
Source organism: Lachnospiraceae bacterium (assembly GCA_015057835.1). GTDB lineage: Bacteria > Bacillota > Clostridia > Lachnospirales > Lachnospiraceae > Chordicoccus. The sequence goes on along the minus strand of SVDL01000117.1, from coordinate 6,987 downwards.
CGAAATTATGCAACGCAAAACATCATGTGTGAATGACACATGAAACAGTCCGCAAAGATACTGCGGTTACTATGAAAAGGAGATTTTTCAGTATGGACGGTTCTGGTGATGAATGAAAGAAATGATCACACGGAAGGAAAACGTTCCGTTTTCCGGGACGTGCTTATAGATCTGCGCTCTTTGCGCGTACAGCGGCTGTGAGGTCAGGAAAGAATGAATTCCCGCGAATAAAACACGGAGGCGGCTTCGGACGGATCTTTTGGAGGAAGCTGCATTTTCCGCGTGATGATGCGGGCGGACTTCACCGTGGAATTCGACAACGGGGAGTACGCCGGCTGCCAGAATGCGGCTGTCAACGGCGGCGGAACTCTCAGCGGCCGGGCTGCCGGAAGGAATATAAGAAGCGTCAGCGCAGGACCACACCCCTGCGTAAAGCATGGCTGCGATCAGAATCGGTATTAATAAAACAGAGATGCGCTGACTCATAAAGCGGTACCCGGATGTCTGCTGCTACGTGCCGTATCATAGCACATTTTTCCGCAGTGGAAAAGAGAAAGACTTCAACCGGTGCGGCAGACCGGGTTGCTTTTCGCGTCCGGTGTCCTTTATACTAAAGAGCCAAAGAGAAACGTCCCCGTTGGACCGAAAGGATAGTATGAGACTTGACAAATATCTCGCCGACATGGGCTGCGGCACACGAAGCGAACTGAGAAGAAGGATTCATAAAGGAGAGGCGTCCGTTGACGGAAAGACCGTGAAAGATCCCGGCTTTACGCTGAAAGGCGGGGAGGAAGTCCTGTTTGCCGGGGAAAATGTCTCTTACGAAGAAAAAGTTTACTATATGCTCCATAAGCCGGCCGGCGTCATTTCCGCCAGTGAGGACAAAAAGGCGGAGACCGTCCTGGATCTCATTCGGGAGCCGAAGCGGCGGGATCTTTTCCCGGTCGGAAGGCTCGATAAGGACACAGAGGGACTGCTTCTCATCACAAATGACGGCGATCTGGCGCACCGGCTGCTTGCCCCCGGAAAACATGTGGATAAGGTATATGAAGCTGCAATCGACGGAATCGTCACGGAAGAGGACGTGCGAAAATTCTCAGAAGGACTTGTCGTTGACGAAATGCTGACGGCGCTGCCGGCAAAGCTGGAGATTCTGAAGACGGAGACAGCCGCGGACGGAAATTCCGCTATGGAAAATGAAAACGCACGCTCATTTGTCCGCATCACGATTCATGAAGGCAAATTCCATCAGATCAAGCGGATGTTTCACGCGGTGGGGAAAGAAGTCATTTACCTGAAGAGGATCTCCATGGGACCGCTGACGCTGGATGAAGATCTTGCGCCGGGGGAGTACCGGAGACTCACAGATAAGGAAATTCAGGCGTTAAGATAAGCATCAGAAGGAAACGGAAATGACAGAAGACAAGAAATACAAAATGATTGCTTTCGACATGGACGGCACCCTCCTCAACCGGAAAAACCGGATCTCGGAGGAGACGGAAGATGCGATCCGCGAAGCCGCGGCAGCCGGAAAGGCGGTCGTCATCGCGACAGGCAGGTCGCTAACGGAAGTTCTTCCCTACAGGGAGCAGTTCGGGGGCATTCATTACGCGATCCTGGAGAGCGGCGCGATGCTCTATGACCTTGACGCGGATCAGGTCCTCAAAAGAGTGGTGTTCGGGCAGGAAACCGTCGAAAAACTGGAGGCGGTCAGCCGTGAAGAGGACATCCTCCTCCAGGTGATGGCGGATGGCAGAAGCTATATCGAACAGGCATTCGTCGACCGTCTGGAAGCGATGGGCGTTGCGGGGCTCCGGGAGTTTGTGGAACAGTGCGAGACCGTTCTCCCGGACATCCGGACATTAATGCGCAGCGGGGAAATGAAATTTGAGAAGATTAATTTCTACCATACTTCTCAGGAAGCGCGCCTGCGCTCTCTCGAAAGAGTGAGGGAGATCGACGCGGAGGGGGCATTTTCCGCGGATGCCTCTCTGGAAATGTCGCCGCCCGGCGTAACGAAAGGAAACGCATTGCGGGATCTCGCGGAAATGTTCGGGATCTCCGTGGAAGAGACGATCGCCGTGGGCGACAGCGGAAATGATATCGCGATGCTGGAAGTCGCGGGGCTCGCCGTCGCGATGGGAAATGCCGACGATGAGCTCAGGGCGGTCGCGGACGTGACCGTCGCCTCCAATAATGACGACGGCTGCGCGGAGGCCATCCGGCGGTATCTAGTATAAAACAGAGCGAAACGGCATCCTCATTCTCTTGCGCGACTTTTGCCAAAGGAGCCCGGAGACGCGATTTTTCTGCCTGGAAAAACTTTACGCATGGGCTCCGGGGGACGACGCCCGAGCGCAAGAGAATGAGGATGACGTATATCAAAAAGAATCGTTCCCGCTAATCCGTGTATGTTATAATAATCGGATAATCTGATTTTTGTTCTGTGAGGACAGAAAAATGGAGAAAAAAAGGAAAAGAAAACCGTGGTGGAAGGTGATCCTGACGATCCTCGGCATCCTGATCGGTCTGTATGTGCTGCTCTTCGTGACAAACTGGGGATTTTCCGTGGCGCTGCGGACCTACATCCGCAGCTTTACGCCGGTCCGGTACGATGCGGCGGACCGGATCGTGCCGGAATATGACGACGAACTGGGACATTACACGATTACGACAGACCGGGATCTCAAGATCATGATGCTCACGGACGTCCACCTCGGCGGCGGGTGCTGGAGCTATAAAAAAGATAAGAAGACGATCTACGAAGTCATTTCCATGCTGCAGATCGAGAAGCCGGATCTCGTGATCCTGTGCGGCGACAATACATTTGCCGTGCCGGGGCCGATGTTCAACGGCGGCGGAACGCTCAACAACAACATGGCCGCCAAAGACGTGATCCGCATTTTTGAGCACGAGGGCGTCTATTTCACGACTGTTTTCGGAAATCACGACACGGAGGCATTTGACTACACGAACCGCGCGCGGCTCGGGAAGACTTATGAGAATGAGAACCTGAAATACAGCATTTTCCGGTCGGAATTTACGGATCCGGAGGATGACCGGCCGAGCGTGTCGAACCAGGTCATTGTCGTGAAAAACAAAGAAGGAAATATCAGCAAACTGCTGCTCCTTATGGATACCAATGATTATATCGACGGAAGCATTTCCGCGACGATGAACTGGAAGTATGACACGATCCATGAGCCGCAGACGGCGTGGGCGAAGCAGGAAGTCCTCGCCCTTTCGGAGAAAGCGGGGCTGCCGGAAGGCGAAGTCCTGAAGACCATGTGCTTCTTCCACATTCCGACAGGGGAGTTCGAGACGGCCTACCGCGAGCTCTCCACGGCCAATTTTAAAAATGCCGGCGACAGCGAATACGTGGAAGGCGTCTGGGACGAACTGGTGGACCCGGACATGGGCGGACGGATCTGGTTCGGCGGATGCCACCGCAAGGAAACGGATCCGAACGATCTCGACAGCTTCTTCGAGACGATGGGGCCGGACGGGATCAATACGCTGGAATCCTGTTTCTGCGGGCATGACCACGTCAATAACGGCGTTGTCCGCTATAAGGGCGTTCTCCTCGGATACGGCTATTCGCTGGATAACCTCGCCTACGACGACATCTGCAAATTCGGTCTCCAGCGCGGCTGCACGGTCTTCACGCTGAAAGACGGCGGCGAGTGGAGCTATGAACACAAAAACGCATATCAGGATTACGGGATCGATCAGAACCGCTTTTATGAAGTAAATCTTGAGACCCAGCTGTATCCGGACTGGGTGCCGGCGGGCTGAATCTGAGACATGGCACGGGACCGGGGGGCCGGAGAGAACCGTCCCTGCTGGCCCCGGGAGCTAAAGAGAACCGTCCCCCGCCGGTGTACGGAAAGAAGGATGATTTATGAGCAGTAAATTTTATACAAGCCAGGACGCAGCCGATGAAAAAAAGAACCGCTCAAGGGAACGGATCATTGTCCGCACCAGTATCATCGGTATTATCGCGAATGTTCTCCTCGCGGCGTTCAAGGCGGCGGTGGGACTTCTTTCACATTCCATTGCGATCGTGCTGGACGCGGTCAATAATATTTCCGACGCGGCTTCCTCCATCATTACGATCATCGGAACGAAGCTGGCCGGAAAACAGCCGGACAGAAAGCACCCCTTCGGATACGGAAGAATTGAGTATCTGAGCGCCATGATCATTTCCCTGATCATTCTGTACGCCGGAATCACCTCTTTCACGGAATCCGTGAAGAAGATCATAAACCCGGAGACGCCGGACTACGCGCCGGTCACGCTGATCATCGTGGCGGTGGGCGTCGTGGTGAAGATCGTTCTGGGCAGGTTCGTGAAATCCACCGGTGAAAAAGTGAATTCCGATTCCCTGATCGCGTCGGGATCGGATGCGACGATGGACTCGATCATTTCCGCGTCGACACTGGTGGCGGCCGTTCTGTATCTCACGCTGCATATTTCTCTGGAGGCGTGGCTCGGCGCGATCATTTCCGTGATCATCATCAAGTCCGGCGTGGAGATGCTCCGGGATACTCTCAGCGAGATCCTGGGCGAGCGCGCGGACGCGGAGCTGGCAAAGGGCGTGAAGGAAACGATTCTGGAATTCCCGGAAGTGCGCGGCGTCTACGACCTGATCATGCAGGATTACGGCCCGGATAAGAATACCGGATCCGTGCATATTGAAGTGCCGGATACGTTCCGCGCGGATGAGATCGATCTGCTTATCCGGAAGATCTCGGGAGCGGTATTTGCGAAGCACAAGGTCGCACTCACGGCCGTCAGTATTTATTCTTACAATACCCGGAATGAAGCCGCGCTGAAGATCGAGGAAAATGTCCGCCGCATCGTGAAATCCCACGAACATGTGCTGCAGGTCCACGGCTTCTACCTGGATATGGAAGAGAAGAGGATGCAGTTTGATGTCATGATCGGATTCGACGCAAATGACCGGGCGGCGGTGTTCCGTGAAATACTGAAAGATGTTCAGGAGGCTTATCCGGATTATCAGATCCTGTCGACGCTGGATCTTGATTTTACGGAGACGTAAGCAAAGAAGAGGTTTCTGACCGGGAATGCATTTTCCCGAAAATAGAATGGTTTTTTGTCTTTTGACAAGGAGGAAAAGTATGATTCATGTGGGGTACTACAACGGTGAAATCGCTCCGCTGGAAGAGCTGAAGATTCCGGTTCTCGACCGCGCGGTTTATTTCGGGGATGGCTGCTACGATGCGTCCACATTTGCGAACAATCACATTTTCGGGAAAAAGGATCATTTTGACCGCTTTTACAACAGCTGCAGGCTGCTCGATATCCCGTTTTCCATGTCCCGCGAGGAACTGAGCGCGGAGCTGCAGAAAGTGATCGACGCATTCGATGACGATCACGGCTTTATTTACTGGCAGGTCTCCCGCGGAACGGGCATCCGCTCGCATCAGTACACGGAATTCGGTTTCAAACCGAATCTTATGATCATGGCGACGCCGAATACGATGACGCCGATGGATACGAAATTTAAACTGCACTCCATCGAGGATAAGCGTTTCTTCTACTGTAATATCAAGACGCTGAACCTTCTGCCGAATGTCCTCGCCTGCGACGAGACCATGGAGGCGGGATGCCAGGAAACCGTTTTCTACCGCCAGGAATTCGGCAAAAAACGTGTTACGGAATGCGCGCACAGCAATGTCCTGATGCTGAAGGACGGCTGCCTCGTCGCGCCGCCCCGCGACAACCTGATCCTGCCGGGCATTACATTAAAGCACCTTCTTATGCTGGCGCAGCAGAACGGGATCCCGACGAAGGAGACGCCGTTCACGCTGGAAGAACTCGCCGATGCGGATGAGATCATCGTCAGCAGCTCCGGAAGCCTGTGCATACCGGTCTCGGAACTGGACGGAAAGCCTGTCGGAGGCAAAGATCCGAAGAATCTGAAGACCCTGCAGAACGCCTATCTTGCTTATTACGCGGAAGATACGAAGTAACGGGGAAGCTCCGGCTCCGGCATTGAAAACCCTGTGCGGAATCATATTCCGGAAGGAATATTAAGATTGCATTTTAATGGGGCGTCAAGTAAAATATTGCTATCCGTGAAGGACGTCCTCCGGACGGGAGGAGGATCTGAGCGGAAAGGTAAACACTCTATTATCAGGAGGACTGTGAAATGGCAAAATATGTCTGTGATGTCTGTGGTTACGAATATGACCCGGAAGTCGGCGATCCGGACAACGGAATCGCTCCGGGCACCGCTTTTGAAGATCTTCCGGATGACTGGGCATGCCCGGTCTGCGGCGTAGACAAGGATTCTTTCAGCGAGGCATAAGATTTAAGCGTTATGGACTTACAGGACAAAACGCGTTGGTAAAAATGGAGGAGATCATTGAAAAATCAATGATCTCCTCCGTTTTATTTTCCTGAGAAGTATTTGACGCGGAATCCCTGTGAACGGATAAGGAAGTTCTCAGCGGAAGAAAGAACGCACCGCCTCGATCACCGCCGCGCGGTCCTCTTCCGTGAGCCCGTAGTAGAGCGGGAGACGCGCGATCCGCTCGCTCTCGCGGGTGGTGTATTCGTCCTCCCCGTCGAAGCGGCCGAAGCGCTGTCCGGCGGGCGCGGAGTGCAGCGGGATGTAATGGAAGACGGAGAGAACGCCGCAGTCTCTCATATGTTTCAGGAACGCGGAGCGCTCTTCGATGTCCCGGAGCTTCACATAGAACATGTGCGCGTTGTGCACGCAGTTTTCCGGAATCACGGGCAGCTCCAGCTTTCCGGCGTCCCGGAGCGGGGCAAATGCTTCATTATACGCGTTCCAGCTTGCGAGACGGTCTTCCATGATCTCTTCGAAGGCTTCAAACTGCGCCCAGAGATAGGCTGCGTTGAGATCGCTCGGAAGATAGGAGGAGCCGTAGTCGCGCCAGGTGTATTTATCGACCTGGCCGCGGAAGAAGCGGCTTCTGTCGGTGCCTTTTTCCCGGT
>SVDL01000116.1 GCA_015057835.1 Lachnospiraceae bacterium | reverse complement strand
CACGAGCTTGTCGTATTTTTCCGCGAGCGCTTCGATCGAGTGCCTGCGGCCCCGGATCTTGCGGAAGGCGACGATATGGCCGTCTTTATTTCCTTTCAGAAGCGGTTTGATATTGAGCACGGTGCCGACGATGGCGGAAAGGTTGGAGAGGCGGCCGCCGCGGCGCAGGTGCATGAGGTCGTCAACCGTGAAGACCTGGAACATGCATTTGACGTGTTCGTTCAGCTTCTCCACATTTTCTTCAAAAGAGAGCCCCTGATCACGGTATTGCGCGCCGTAGACCGCGATGAGCCCTTCTCCGAGCGAGGCTCCTTTGGTGTCGATGATCTCGATTTTCCGGTCCGGATATTCTTCCTTGAGATCTTCGGCGGCGACCCGCGCGGAATTGCAGGATCCGCTGATGCCGGAAGACATGGCCACAAAGATAACATCTTTGCCGTCCTTTAAATACGGCTCAAAGAAATCCATATAATCCTGGGGCGCGATCAGGGAGGTCGTAACGACGAGGCCCGCCCGGATCCGGTCATAGAACCCGTCCCCGTTGAAGTCATCGCTGTCCATCAGTGAGTATGCTTTTCCGTCGATATAATAGTGGAAAGGAATGACTTCCAGTCCGCATTGCTTAATGATACGTCCGGGCAGATTTGCCGACGTATCGGAAACTACGACGTATGACATAGTTTTCAACTCCACATAATAAAGATACAAAGACTTCTTTTATATTATCGTATTCAATTCTTATTGTAAATACAATAAAAAGAAAGAATATATAAAAATACAATAAGGATTTCCCGTAAGAGCTTTACAGCCTGCTACAGCTGCAGTTCCTCCCAGCGGTCCATCAGCAGGCTGATCTTATCCTGCATTTCAGACAGCTCCGCGGTCAGCGCCGCGCACTGCACCGGGTCGGAGGCAATGCTGAGGTCGGAGAGCAGCGTCTCGATCTCGGAGCATCTGTTCTCACATTTCTCGATTTCCGCTTCCGTCTTTTTGATATCATTTTCCTTTTTGCGGCGGGCGGCCTCTTCCTGTTTTTTGAGAAGCCAGGCTTCCTTTTCGGTGAGGGTTTCTTTTCCGCTTTGCTCCCGGGAGGCAGCAGCGCTCTGATTCTTTACCGTATTGGAAGAAAGCGGTGAGCCGCCGGTATTTGCCGCCATGCGGTTTTCTGTCCTTCTGGCCTTGTCTTCAAGATAATCGTCATAATTGCCGCTGTAGGAGGTGACGGTCTGACCGCTCAGTTCCAGCACCCTCGTCGCAGTTCTGTTGATGAAATAGCGGTCATGGGACACGCAGAACACCGTTCCGGTGTAGGAGCGGAGCGCATTTTCCAGGATCGCTCTCGAGTGGATGTCAAGGTGGTTGGTCGGCTCGTCGAGGATGAGCAGATTCGCGTTGGAGAGCATGAGCCTTGCCAGGGATACTCTTGCACGCTCGCCGCCGGACAGGTCGCCGATCCTCTTGAATACATCCTCGCCCGTGAACAGGAATGCCGCGAGAACGCTGCGGATCCGGGTGTTGTTCATGGCGGGCCACTCATCGGAGATCTCCTGGAAAATCGTCTTTTCCATATGCAGCAGCTGGTTCTCCTGGTCGTAATAACCGATCTCTACGTTGCTTCCGAGGCGCACCATGCCGGAGTCCGCGGGCAGAAGACCGTTGATGATCTTGAGGATCGTGGATTTCCCGGTGCCATTGCTGCCGATGAGGGCGACGCGCTCCCCTTTGCGGATCAGAAGATCGAAATCCTTAAAAAGCATGAGGTCGTCGAAGGATTTGGAGAGATCTTCGATCATGAGGACGTCATTTCCGCTCTCGCGGGAAGGGGTCAGCGTGAGCCGGATATCGGTGTCGATCTGGACCGGTCTGTCCGGCGTCTCGATCTTCGCGATCTTTTTCTCCCTGCTCTCGGCCCGCTTTATGGATTTTTCCCGGTTGAAGGAGCGGAGCTTGTCGATGACCGCCTGCTCGTGCTCGATCTTCCGCTGCGCGGCGAGGAAAGCGGAAAGCTGTGCCTTCCGGAGCATTTCCCTCTTTTCCGTGTACTGGTCGTAATTGCCGTTGTAGACCGTGCCGGTGCCGTTTTCGATCTCGATGATCCGGGAGACGATCCGGTTCAGGAAATAGCGGTCGTGGGAGACGAGAAGCACCGCCCCCGGATAGCTGATGAGATAATTCTCGAGCCATGCGACCGAGTCCATATCGAGATGGTTCGTGGGTTCGTCGAGGATCAGAAGATCCGGTCTCGAGAGAAGGATCCTGGCGAGGGACAGACGGGTCTTCTGGCCGCCGGAGAGGACGGCCGCCTCTGTCTGAAACTGATCCTCACTGAATCCGAGACCTTTGAGAACGCCGGTGACCTCCGACCGGTAGGCGTACCCGTTCATCCGCTCGAACTGTTCCGTCGCGCGGGCGTACTCATTCATTTTCTGCGTGAGGGCGTCCCCGGAGAGGGAGGGCATGGCCTGTTCGGCCGCGCGGATCGAATTTTCAAGGGAGAGAAGCTCCTGGTTGACTTCAAAGACCGCCCGGTAAATGGTCGTGTTCAGGTCAAAGTCCTGGTATTGGGCGAGATAGCCGATGCGGAGCTCCTTCGGGAAAATGATATTTCCGCGGTCGGGCTCCTCCTCGCCTACGATCTGCCGAAGAAGCGTCGTCTTGCCTGCGCCGTTGATGCCGACGATGGCCGCTTTCTGCTTTTCTTCCAAATGAAAAGAGACATCCGTGAGGATGTCGATGCCGTCATATGATTTTGCGATGTGCTGTACGTCTAAAAGCATATTATTAATCCTACCCGAAAATGAAGGATTTGACAAGGAATTATCAGATAGATATAATAAAGCGGTGAATGCCCTGCCTGCACAGGGTACTTTCGATACGTCTTAAATTGCCCCTTTATGCTCCCCTTTTTGAGTATTTCGGTTGAGGAGGAAGGAAATATGCCACAACGGGACATCTCCAAAGCGGTCATCCGCCGTCTGCCCAGATATTACCGGTACCTCGGTGATCTGCTCTCGGACGGAACGGAACGGATCTCGTCCAATGACCTGAGCAGGATCATGAAAGTAACAGCGTCGCAGATCCGCCAGGACCTGAATAATTTCGGCGGATTCGGACAGCAGGGGTACGGATATAACGTGGAGTATCTGCACGACGAAATCGGAAAGATCCTCGGAATCGACGATACGCACGATATGATCCTTGCCGGCGTGGGTAATTTCGGACATACTCTCGCGAAATATTTTTCGGAGAGCAAAAAATCCAGCACGCGGCGGTTCCGGCTGGTCGGGCTTTTTGACGTAAATCCGGAGCTGGAGGGCAGAGAAGTCGCCGGGATCCGGGTGAGAATGCTGGAAGACCTTCCGGCGTTCCTTAAAGAAAACCCGGTGGAGATCGGAATCCTTACGGTTCCGGCGAATGCCGCCTCCTCCACAGCGGAATTTATGGTGGAAAACGGTATCAGGGCGATCTGGAATTACGCACACATCGATCTGAAACTTCCGGAATCTGTTGTTGTGGAAAATGTGCACCTTCTGGACAGTCTCATGACCCTGTCTTACAACTTGAAAGAACTGAAGAAGAAGGACTGATAAAATGTATTTTCTCCCTACTGCGCAGCAAATGAAAGACAGTGACAGGTACACGACCAATATGATCGGTGTACCGTCCCTTGTACTGATGGAACGCGCCGCTCTTGCCATAGCGGACAGAGTAAACGAGTATCTGAACTGGACGATCGGAGCACCCGGTACGGAGCCGAAGGTTCTGTGCGTGTGCGGAACAGGGAATAACGGAGGAGACGGCGTCGCGTGCGCGAGGATCCTCTGCGAACAGGGAATCAACGCTAAGGCGGCCCTTCTGGGCGACCCCGGAAAATATACGCCGGAGATGGAAAAACAGGTCAATATCGCCGCGAACTGGGGGGTTCCCCTCCTGAGAGATACGGAATGGATCAAAGAATGCATTCAGAATGCGGACGTTCTGGTAGACGCCATTTTCGGGATCGGGCTTACGAGAGATATTGAAGGAGAGTATGAAGAGATCATCAATGTGATGAACGACGCTCTCGGATATACAATCTCGGCGGATATTCCCTCGGGGATCGACGCCGACACCGGCAGGATCCACGGCGTCTGCGTCTATGCGGACGAGACCGTGACCATGCAGTACCGGAAGAGGGGGCTGCTTCTGTACCCCGGAGCCGGAGCGGCAGGGGAGATCTTTCAGGCCTCCATCGGGATCCACAGAATGATGCCGGCCAGAGAAGACGCGTATAGCCTGACCGAAAATGACCTGTATGAGATCATCCCGGAAAGGGATCCCGCCGGCAATAAGGGGACATTTGGTAAAGTACTGATCGCGGCCGGATCTCCGGGCGTCAGCGGGGCGTCGTATCTCGCTGCCTGCGCGGCTCTTCGAAGCGGATGCGGCATGGTGAAGATCATCGCCCCGGAAGAGAACCGGGAGATCCTGCAGACCATGCTTCCGGAAGCGATGCTGGCGGTCTACAGGACGCCGGAAGAAGCCGCGGAAGCTTTGCGGGATAATGCCCCCTGGGCAAATGTCATTGCCTGCGGACCCGGGATCGGGACCGGAGAGACGGGCAGAGCGCTCACAAATGCGGCCCTGGAACAGAAGAGAAGGACGGTCATCCTCGACGCAGACGCCCTGAACTGTCTTGTGGGAAGAGCGGATGCCCTGAATTACCACCAGAACGTCATCATTACGCCGCACATGGGTGAGATGAGCCGTCTGTGCAGGAAGAGCATCGATGAACTGAAAGAAGACCCGGCGGGCGAGGCGGCCGCATTTGCGAAGCGCCACGGCTGCATCTGCGTGTTGAAAGACGCGAGGACCTGCATCGGACTTCCGGACGGCGGCATTTTCATCAATACCACCGGATCGAGCGGAATGGCCACCGCGGGCAGCGGAGACGTACTGACCGGGATCATCGCGGCCGTAATAGCGAGAGGCTGCAGAAATGATACCGGCACGGCAGCTGCATGTTACCTTCACGGGATGTGCGGGGAGCTGGCGGAAGAAAAACTCGGACCTTCTTTTATGAAGGCGGATGATATCATAGCAGAACTCAAGGAAGTTCTTTGATTAAGCAGCGGGAGAGATCAGCTTGACTACGTATGACAGGATCTGCGCCAGGATCGATCTGGACGCGATCCGCGATAATCTGTGTGCGATGCACGCGCTTACAAAAGAAGGGACCGGCGTGATCCCGGTGGTGAAAGCGGACGCCTACGGGCACGGAGCCGTTCCCGCCGCGAAGGTGCTGGAAAAAGAACCCTACGTGATCCGGTTCGCCGTCGCGACGGCGGAAGAAGCCGCGGAGCTCATAGAGGCCGGGATCCGAAAACCGGTCATGCTGCTCGGCGGATGTTTCCCGGAAGCCATTCCGGAGCTGATCAGGCTCGGGGCGGCGATGACGGTGAGCTCTTTTGAGCAGGCGGAAATGATCAGCCGGGAAGCGGAAAAGCTCGGAAAGGAAGCGGAGATCTTTATCGCGGCGGATACGGGCATGCACCGGATCGGCTTCCCCGTCAGTGAGAACACGGTCGCGGAGGTCCGGAAGATCCTGGAACTGCCGTATCTGAAGGCGGGAGGGACGTTTTCCCATTTCGCGAGAGCGGATGAAGAGGATCTTGGCGCCGCGAGAGAGCAGTTCGCGAAAATGCAGCGCTGGCTCGAACTTGCGGAAGAACAGGGAATTCATTTCCCGCTGAAGATGATCAGCAACAGCGCGGGGCTTCTCACGATGCCCGAGGCCAATATGGACGCTGTGAGGGCGGGAATCATGATGTACGGGCTCGCGCCCTCCGACGAGATGATCCCGGTCATTAAGGAAAAGGGAGTATCCCTAAGACCGGCCATGAGCCTCATTTCGCACATTGTTTTCCTGAAAATGATCGGCCCCGGGGACAGCGTGAGCTACGGAGGCACCTATACCGCCGACAGCCCGAGAAAAGTGGCGACGATTCCGGTGGGGTACGCGGACGGCTATCCGAGAGGTCTCTCGGGAAAGGGCTCCGTCCTGATCCGCGGAAAGCGCGCACCGATCCTCGGACGGATCTGCATGGACCAGTTCATGGTCGATGTTACCGGCATCCCGGATGTGAAGACACAGGATGAAGTGGTCCTCCTCGGGGAGAGCGGGGAAGAACGCATTACCGCCGAGGAGATCGGCCGGATCAGCGGAAAATTCAACTATGAATTTGTCTGCGGCATTTCACCGAGAGTGCCGCGGTTATATTAAAAAAACGAGGGAGAAATATTATGTCCGGACATTCCAAATTTGCCAATATCAAACACAAAAAAGAAAGAAATGATGCCAAGAAGGGCAAGATCTTCACGATCATCGGACGCGAGATCGCGGTAGCCGTCAAAGAGGGCGGACCGGATCCGGCCAATAACTTCAAACTCTCCACCGTCATCGCCAAGGCGAAAGCGGCCAATATGCCCAACGACACCATCGAGCGCGGCATCAAGAAAGCGGCGGGCGACAACGGCGGCGCGTCCTATGAATACATGACTTATGAAGGATACGGCCCCGGAGGAACGGCGATCATCGTCAAGACGCTGACGGACAACAAGAACCGCACGGCGGCGGACGTGAGAAGCGCTTTCACAAAGGGCGGCGGAAGCATCGGCACACCCGGCTGCGTCTCCTTCATGTTTGACGAAAAAGGACAGATCATCATCGATAAGGAAGAATGCGAGATGGATCCGGACGATCTCATGATGATCGCTCTTGACGCCGGCGCGGATGATTTCGCCGAGGAAGACGACAGTTTTGAGATCCTGACAGCGCCGGACGCTCTTCCGGAAGTCGTCTCCAAACTGGAAGCCGAGGGCATCAAAATGGAGTCCTCCGAAGTGACGATGATCCCGCAGAATTATGTATCTGTAACGGACGAGAAGCAGGCCGGACAGATCCAGAAGATCCTTGACCTTCTGGATGACAGCGATGACGTACAGGACGTATTCCATAACTGGGAAGAAGCAGAGTAATGAATATCGTTTTTGCGATCCTTCTCGGAATCATCCAGGGGATCACAGAATTTCTGCCGGTCAGTTCCAGCGCTTTGACTTATCTTTTCCAGGACAGGCTGGCGTTTACGGACGCGCCTGTGCTCCTAATGAGCTCGGCGGTCCATCTCGGAACCCTGACGGCCTGTCTGTGGGCGCTGCGCCGTTCTTTTTTCAAGATTTTTTCTTCCTACGGGGAGATCCTGAAGGATGCCCTGGGAAACGCGAAGATCTGGTACAGGAACACAAGATACGGCGAAAACGGCTCCTACGCCAGGATTTTCGGGAGCGTGAGCAAAACGCTTGCCGGAATGATCTTCTTTGCGACGATTTCCGGCGCAGTGATGGGATTTGTGCTCCGGCATGCCGCTGCGGATGAAAATAACGCCCT
>SVDL01000115.1 GCA_015057835.1 Lachnospiraceae bacterium | reverse complement strand
CGGTGAGTGTGCCTCCATGTACCACGGCGCGAACCGGCTCGGCGGGAATTCCCTTCTCGCCGCGCTGTACAGCGGGCAGAAGGCTGCGGAAACCATCGCTGAACGCGCGCCGGAAAATGAGTCCGGTTCCGGCAGAACACCTGATTTCTCTTCCTATGTCGATTCGGAGAACGAGAAACTGGAGCGCAGCAAAGCTTCTAAAAGTCTCTTCCCCGTCATGTACATCCGGCACATGCTGGCAGATAACATGAAGGAACATCTCGGGATCGTGCGTGACGAGGCAGCTCTCAAAAAAGGAATTGACGATCTGGATTTCTTCCTTCGCGCGTCGGACGCCCTGCATTTTGACAGCAGCGTTCTCGCCTATTTCAACTACAGTCTGCCCCCGATCCTCGTCCTCGCCAAAGCGACGCTCGTCAGTGCCCTCTCACGCAAAGAGAGCCGCGGCGCTCATTTCCGGACGGATTATCCGAAGGAGGACCCGCAGTGGCAGGCCGCTTCGATCATTCGATGGGAGGACGGAGAATATAAGGTGCGTCTCGACAGGGAGGGCCGCTATGAAAATTAAGATCAAAAGACAGATCGCGCCCGTCACGGAACCCTACTGGGAGACCTTTCTTTACGAAGGGCCCCCGGAAAATTCCGTTGCCGGCATGCTGGACGATCTCAATTACAGAGATGACATTGTCGATATCGAAGGAAATCCCACCAGCCGGATCGGCTGGGAATGCTCCTGTCTGCAGGGTATGTGCGGGAGCTGTGCGATGGTAATAAACGGAAGACCCGCCCTCGCCTGCGAGACTTTCCTCAAAGATCTGAAAGGGGACACCGTGACTGTCGAGCCCCTGCGGAAATTCTTCGTGATCCACGATCTTGTCGTGGACCGCTCGATTATCGGAGAAAACATAAAAGAAGCGGGAGGATATATCCGGGAATATCATCCTTCCGCTCAGAAAGAATACGAACATCAGTACGCGGCAGCGAAATGTCTCAAATGCGGCCTCTGCCTGGAAGTCTGTCCGAACTATACCGGCGGCAAAAACTTCTTCGGCGCCGCCTTCGCCAACGACTGCTATCTGATCGCCTCAAGAAGCGGCAGCAATACCGATGAGATCCGGGACTCCTACCGGGAGCATTTTGAGGAGGGATGTTCCAAATCCCTCTCCTGCATGGATGTCTGTCCCATGAAGATCCCTACCATCGCGTCTATCGCCAAAATGAACCGTCTGAAGTAATAATGAACCAAAACATGTAACTGGCGCAGCCGCAGTATGGCTGCGCCTTTTTCATATCACTTGAAATCGGAAATCTTTTTCCGGATCGCCATGAGGTCCGGATTCTTCTCTCCGAAGCACTGCTCCATCTCCACCTCGATCTCCTGGTACATCTGCAGCGCTTCGTCCCGCTGTCCCCGCTCCGCAGCGAGATCCGCCAGGGCTTCTTTTGCCCAGAAGGTCTGCCGGTTGAAGGGGCCGTTAAACATGATATTCAGCCGCAGCGACTCATCCAGCGCTTCTTTGGATTCGTCATAGCGTCCGAGATGCATATAGCATTTCCCGATGTCGGTCAGTGCGCAGGCGCTGTTCGGATTTTCCTCACCGTCCCGTTTTACGTAGAATTCCTGGCTTTTCACCGCGTAGGCGAGCGCATTTTCATAATCCCCTTTTGCCTGGTACATACGGTCCATCTCGAGATGCGCGTTTCCGAAGCACCCCAGTTCCCCGCAGTTCTCGCGGCTGATCCGGATCGATTCCTCGAAGAATTCCTTCGCCTTGTCGAAATCTCTGTTTAAGTAGGCGACCCTGCCCACCTTCTGATAGGCATTGGAGAGGTCGTTCCAGGGACCGTATCCGGCATCCTCCCGGATCGCCTTCTTCTGGCATTCCAGCCCTTCTTCGTAATAAGGCGCCGCGCTCGGGTCATCCCCGCTGTTGTGATAGCAGCCTCCGAGGTACGTCGCGGCGATGCCGATCTTCTCGTAATCCTCCGGAAAATGCTCTTTCGTGTAATCCAGAAAACGGTGTCCGGTCTCAATGGAGAGGGCGTAACGGGCACAGATCCAGGCATTGTTCGCGAAGTATCCGAATTCCGCCCACAGTTCCGGAATGGGATCAAAGAAGTTATGGATCAGATAGGCGTAATAAGGCCAAAGCCTCGCCCTGTCTTCTTTATTGTACGGC
Organism: Lachnospiraceae bacterium; assembly: GCA_015057835.1. Classification (GTDB taxonomy): domain Bacteria; phylum Bacillota; class Clostridia; order Lachnospirales; family Lachnospiraceae; genus Chordicoccus. The sequence goes on along the minus strand of SVDL01000115.1, from coordinate 5,275 downwards.
CAGAGACTCCCGACTTCCCGGTACAGACCCGCAATATACACTTTTCCTTTTTCAACAGTGGGCTGCAGGGCTTCGCGCACCACGTCCGCCACAACAGGATGCATGCTCATGATATCCGTATCTTCATCCAGCATGAGCCAGCTGTGTGCGATGAGCTCATTCAGCTCATCGTAGGATTCCAGACCGCAGATATCGTAAAACAGGCTGATGTCGATGCCTGTGTACGGCACCATGGTCATGTACAGAAGGAGCTGCTCGCATTCCGGGGAAAGTCCGGACATAGTGAACAGACGGGAAATATAGTCGTATGCGGAAGCCTGTTCCGCTGTGCCTTCTCTCCGGATCTTCTCCTTAAGGCGCGTGTTGATGCCGCCCTCCCTGAGGAGTTTCAGCATATCATCCGCTTTCTTCCTGCTCGCTTTCATTTGCCTTGCAAGAAGCTCCACGGTGATCGTATGACACCCGACGAGACGGATCATTTCTTCGATCGCGGCGTCCTCATTTTCCTTCGGGGTCTTGCCATAGGCCGTGACGAACAGCTTTTTGACCGTCGCAAAATCAGCGATCGGTCCGATCTTCACCGATTCGTAATCCTCATGCTCATTGCGGCTCGTGACCAGAAGATGGCAGGGAGTATTGCACAGATCCGCAAAATACGGGTCTTCATCCGTATCATAATTGTCGAGGATCAGCAGCGTTCTCTCCGAGGTGATCCGCCGGAGCGCGTCCATTTTCCTCTCAAAATAAGCCTCCTGTGTCTCCCCCTCCGTGTCCTGCGGGGGAAGGTTCTCGATCATGAGGCTGTCCCCCGTCACAAGGTCCAGAATGCTCCCCTCATATCCGAGGAACACAACCGTATCGTAGCGGTCATGATACTGCTTGGCGTATGTTTTTGCGATCTCGGACTTGCCGATCCCGCCCATTCCCTGCAGAAACAGGGTCCTGCATTCGGGAAGCCGCTCCGCGATCTCCGCAAGCTCCTCCTCTCGTCCGAGAAAAAGCGGACGGGGCCATATCATGTGTTCTTTCAGTTTCTGCTGCCTGTTGTTCACATAGACAGCGTCTTCGTCCGAAAGGTTGAGGATCCTTGCCACGAGCTCGTCCACTCTCTTTTCGAGCGGCGGAGTCGAGGCGTCCAGCCAGTGGCAGGGGCCGAGATGATACTGCATTCTCGGAGGAAGATCCGAAGAATCCACCTTAAACGGAATAATATACGTACAGGTATGGGTCGCCTCCGTGATCTCCTTTGTGCACTCCGGAGATTCGATCGAGTGCTCCCCAACGACGATCACAAATACATCGGACCTCGCGAGACCGTCCATGATCGAGCCCGCCCAGTCGCCGGTCGTGATGTCTCTCGGCGCGATCCAGCAGCGGATCCCCGCCTCTTCCAGCTTGTGACAGATCCTCTGCGCTACAGGCGCGTCTTTGCTTGAGTGGGAGATAAAAACCAGATGTTCCATAGTGCTGTATTCCTCCTGAAATCATGAATCTTAGTCGAAACGGTCAAAACGGAAAAGGAAGGGCTCATAGCCCGGGAAGCCGATGATCGCCTGTCCGATCTCAAGGTTGGTGACGTCCCAGTCTTCGACGACATTTGCCTCGCGCTGCTCTTCGACCATTCCCTTGTTCTGCAGGATCGGAACATAAGCCTCCAGCTTCCTGTTTTTGCCGAACTGTTCTTTGATAAATTCCCTCGATTTCGCGTCATTGACCCGGAAATTGAAGGAATTCAGGAAACCGGACATAATGCTTCGCGCGCGGTATTCCCCGTAGTTCTCAAAGATCTGCTCCACGTTCTGGATGCCGATCATAAACTTGATCCCAAGGCTGCGTCCGAAGTTCACGGCGTCATCGATATGCTGCAGGTTCGGCAGAAGACGGAATTCGTCCGTGATGAAGAAGACATTTCCTTCGCTGCGGGATCTGCCCAGCGCCTGTTTGATCGCCATGTCGAACATCAGGCTGTAGATGGGCGTCAGCATTTCCCCGAGGCTCAGATCGTACTCGATAAAGATCTTTCTCCCCTTCTTCTCCTTCACGAGATTGCTGAGGCCGAGATTTCCCGTTTTGGCAAAATTCCCGACGAAAATATTCCGGATGATCTGCTGCAGCTCCGAGAGCACGCCCTGTGTCTGTGCGGAATCGTCTTTCGCGATGTAGCTGCTCATGGCCCGGAGGTCCGGATAGGACTCGATCATTTTCCGGAGCTCCGCGGAAGTGCTGGAATTGATGTATCTGACCAGATTCTGGTTCGTCTGCTTCGCAAGGGGCACGGATCTTCGGAAATGAAGCATACATGCCATGAAAATGTCCCTCGCGGCGTTCGGGAAGAAGATCTGCGTCGTATTTTTGCAGGCTTCGGCGAACAGGCTCTTGGAAATTTCCAGAATACTTTCGTACTCATACTGCGGATTGATCTCACAGAAAATGTTCCAGTAGTTTCTCCGTCCGCTGGGTCCTTTCGCGTTGGCGTCATTACTGATAATGACATCGCCTTCGCGGAAGAATTCCTGCAGGAAATCGCCTTTTGTGTCGAAAATGACCATGATGTCATTGTCCGTCAGAGAATACTGCAGCTGGTCGATCATCTGGAAAAATGCATTCGTTTTGCCGGTTCCGATGCCGCCGAGGAGCATGACATGCCGGCTCAGAAGGTCAGCAGTAAACGGAACGTTGATATGCCGCTCCTGTCCGTCCTTCCCCTTGAGATAAAGCATCGGATCGCCTTTCACTCTCGGGACTTTGTCCTTCAGTTCATCCCCGTAGATGACCTCACTCTTGCGCCGGCGCGCGGATGCGGATGTATCCGGAACGGCCTGGGATTCGGGAGTCATCTGGCGGCGGTCGCTTCTGTCCCGTACCCCGGGCGCGGCCTGGGGACGCTGTGAAGGAGCGCCGGCGTTCTGGCCCGCAGGACTCTTCTGGGGATTTGCCGGTTTCTGATTCTGTCCGGCATACCCGGGCTGCTGCGCAGGCTGCTGTGTGTAATATGGCTGCTGTGTGCCATACTGCTGATTCCCATACGGCTGCTGCGTGCCATACTGCTGTGTGCCGTACTGCTGCTGCGTTCCCTGCTGGGTTCCGTATGGCTGCTGGTTTCCCTGCTGCGTTCCGTATGGCTGCTGTGCTCCCGGCTGCGATCTGTATGGCTGCTGGGTGCCGTACTGCTGCGCGCCGTACTGCTGATTCCCGCTGTATGGCTGCTGTGACGCGTAGCTGTTTCCCTGACCCGGGTTATAATACTGGTTGTTCTGATCTGCCATCACTTACTCCTCCCTGGATTCCGTGCTGCTCTTTAATCATTATAGAAGAAAACAGAATTTCTTTTTTTTATGTGATCCTTTACAATTCCATGCCGTCGTTCTCTTCTTTATTTTCACTGCCCCCGCCGCTGCCGGAGCCGGTGGTCTGGTGCTGCTCTGCGCTCGTCTCTTCTTCCGTTTCCGATTCGACTTCGACAGGTTCTTCTCCCGGAATTCCTTTTACCGTCTCTTTCTCAGTTCTTGTGACGGTGGTCGTTTCTTCCACGGTCTCCTCTTCCGGCTCGACTCCCGGCAGAAACGGCGCATCCTCCTCATTTTCGTCTTCTTCCTCCTCGTCAGACTCCTCTTCCTGATACTGCATGTTCAGTTCATGGATCTGTTCGGCGGTATTATAAGTATCCGCAACAGTCGCGTCTTCATATCCCGGGGTGTTCAGATTGTTTTCGATCGTTTCAAACTGCTCCCCGTCGATATCGCCCCGCACAAAAGACGTATAAGCCTGATCGCGCTGAAATTCTGCTCTGGCCGCCGGATCGGCTTCCAGCTCATTTAAGACCGTGTTGTAATGAGTATCCCGGTTTGCGATATATTCCCTGTATGCCGGATCATCACCGAAACGGTCTTTCTGCTCCAGCATGAACTGCGCGGCTTTATTATTGCTGTCCAGCTCATTGCACTGAATGTCGTAATTATCCCCCTGGGCATAATTATACATTTTCCCGTCCGCATCCATCGACATCTCTGACTGGATCATGGACTCGGTGTGGTCATCATAGCCCGGTCCGTTAAAGACTCTGTAGTTCTGCCGGGCATGATTATTTTCATGTACGAAAGTATCCAGCGCCTCATAGGAGGAACTATCACTGACATCAATAGCGATCGTGTCATTTGAAGGCGTATATTTGCCGTAGCAGGTGTCATTATTCAGGGAAACGATATTGGCCGGCGGTCTTCCGTCTATAGCGGCGCTCCGGTTCTCCATTTCCTGGAACAGTTCAATACGGGAGTCATCCGTAAGGCCGGACCAGTTCTCTGAGTGAAAGAATTCAAGCAGCTGGTCATCCGAATATTTATAGTAGGATGTTTTGGGCGTCGTACCCATTTTCATCCAGTAAGATAAAAAATTCATCCCTTGGCAACCTCCGCCTGTGAATGGCTCTCACTGTCTTTTCTGAAAATGAGTTCCTGCTCAAATCGGATCACTGCCCGCCGATACGGGTCCTGCACAAACGGCAGCAGCGATCCGGCCGTCTCCGCTGCTTCTTCGAAATTCCCTGCCTGACGCTGGATATCGATCAAAAGGACCGCGGCATCCACGTCCTGCGTTTTTGTCAGGTATTCCTTATAGAGCGTCTCCGCTCTTTTCAGAATGACCGGGTCTTTGATCCCCTCTTCTTTTCTGCTCCAATAGGCACATAATGCCGAATAGGCGGCTTTGCCGAGGCTGCCTGCCGTTTCACAGATCATGGAATGCAGCAGCATTTTCCGGGTATTCTCTGAAAGAATACTGTCATGCAGAATTCTCTGATAGAGTCCGGAACCAACCATTGTTCTCACCGGTTCATCCGCCGGTTTTCTCAGATCTTCCGCCGCATAGCCGCAAACCGGACAGATCGTCACACGGTCGAAGACCGCGGGATGGTGCGGATTTGTGTCCAAATCCGCAGGATGATTCACATAATAGCCGCTCAGCCGCTTTCCTTTGTACAGATGACCGCAGACCGGGCAGTCCGCCTCATATTCCAAATAATTATCCATTATCATCCTCTTCTCACATTCCCATACCGCTGTCTTCGCTGGCTCCGCCGCCGGAATCTCCCCCGCCGGAATCGCCGCCGCTGTCTAAGCCGCCGGAGTCACCGCCGCTGTCCATCCCGCCGGAGTCACCGCCGCTGTCTAAGCCGCCGGAGTCACCACCGCTGTCAAGGCCGCCGGAGTCGCCGCTGTCTATGCCGCCGGAATCGCCGCTGTCCATGCCGCCGGAATCGCCGCTGTCCATGCCGCCGTCA
>SVDL01000016.1 GCA_015057835.1 Lachnospiraceae bacterium | reverse complement strand
TAGTCCGTACCGAGCCGCTTCAGGCTCTCGTCGAGCTCATGGAAAATTTCCTTGCGGGACGCGCCGCCGCCGTTCGGACGGCCGGGACGCATGTCGCTGTAAAATTTCGTCGCGAGCACGATCTCCTCGCGCACGCCGAAATCCCGGATCGCTCGTCCGACGATCTCCTCGCTCTTTCCGTAGGAGTAAACATTCGCCGTATCAATAAAATTGATCCCGCCGTCGATGGCTTTTTTAATCATGCCCCGGGCAGCTTCTTCATCGACGGTCCAGCTCTGGGTGCTGCCGTCGCCGAATCCCATGGTTCCGAGACAGATCCTCGAGACATCCAGTCCCGTTCTTCCGAGCTTGCAGTATTTCATATTCTTCATTCCTCATATAGAAAGTGCTGACCAGCAGAAAAGATGGTTATGCACTTATCCTCTTACTGAATCTTCAGATAGTCTTCATCTGATACTTTCTCAAGCCACTCGTTGCTTGTATCTTCCCCCGGCACTTCCACGGAGAGGTGGCTGAACCAGCAGTCTTTTGCTGCCCCGTGCCAGTGTTTGACATCCGTCGGAATGTGGATCACTGTTCCAGGAAGGATCTCGACGGGGTCCTTTCCCCATTCCTGGTAAAAACCGCGGCCGCTCACGCCGATCAGCATCTGTCCGCCGCCTTTGGAGGCATGATGTACATGCCAGTTATTGCGGCATCCCGGCTCAAAGGTCACATTGTAAACACCGACCTGTTCCGTGGATACCGGCGCGAGATAGCTCTGGCCGACGAAATACTGCGCAAATGCATCATTCGGAGCACCGACCGGGAAGATCATGGAATCCTCGTGCTGTTTCTTTGCGTCCGCGTATGGATCATTTTCCGTCCAGATCTCCTTCGCCATGCCAAACGCCGCCCAGGCTTTCGGCCAGCCTGCATAGAACGCGACATGAGTGATCAGCGCGGCGATCTCCGCTTTTGTTACGCCGTACTTCTTTGCATTTTCCAAATGGGCTTTCAGGGAAGAATCCGTCATGCCGGACGCCATGAGCGCCGCAACAGTAAGCATGCAGCGTGTTTTGACCGGAATATCCGTGTTGTTCCAGTTCTCGCCGAACAGGACGTCATCATTATAGTGGGCAAATTCCGGAGCGAACTCGCCGAGCACCTTTCTTCCTGCTGTCTGAACGATTTTTTCCATTGTTTTCCTTTCTGCTGCCCGGACTTTATAAAGTCCGCAGCTTAAATAAAATCCGATGCGCAGACTTTTTACAGTCCGCCGCTTCTTTGAACTCCGCTGCTTAGTTTCTTAACAGTCCGCAGTTTCTAAGAAATGCAGACCTTTTGCCTGTTAAACGTTCCGGACGATATTTTCAAAAGTGGCGGGATTTTCATCCCGCCGGTAAAATGTTGTATTTTTAGAGGGAATCAGCCTCCGAAAACACTCAGAAGGAATCCTGCCGCGATCGCCGATCCGATGACGCCCGCCACATTGGGGCCCATCGCGTGCATCAGCAGGAAATTCGTTTTGTTGTAGCGGCGTCCCACATCCTGCGATACGCGCGCCGCCATCGGCACTGCGGAAACGCCTGCGGATCCGATCAGCGGATTGATCTTCTTGCCGGAGCCGTAGAACATCGCGATGCCGCCAAGCAGTCCGCCTACAGTCGAGATCGAGAAAGCGACCAGACCGAGAAGGATGATGTAGATCGTCTGCGGACGGAGGAAGTTATCGCCGACCATCGTCGCGCCTACTGATGTTGCGAGGAAGATCGTGACGATGTTCATAAGCGCGTTCTGCACGGTGTCGGAAAGTCTTTCCGTCACGCCGCATTCGCGGAAGAGGTTGCCGAGCATAAGGCATCCGACCAGCGGAGCCGTCGACGGAAGAAGAAGGATAACAAAGGTCGCTACCACTACCGGGAAAATGATCTTTTCCGTCTTGGAAACTTCACGGCTCTGCACCATTTTCACTTTTCTCATCTCATCCGTCGTAAACAGTTTCATGATCGGCGGCTGGATGAGCGGGATCAGCGCCATGTAGGAATAAGCCGCGATCGCGATCGGGCCGAGAAGTTCCGGCGCGAGTTTCGTCGTCAGGAAGATCGCTGTCGGTCCGTCCGCTCCGCCGATGATCCCGATCGAGGCAGCCTGCGGCCCGGTGAATCCAAGGAGGATCGCGCCAAAGAACGCGACGAAAACACCGAGCTGCGCGGCCGCTCCAAGAAGGAGGGATTTTGCATTGGACAGAAGCGGACCGAAGTCCGTCATCGCGCCGACGCCCATGAAGATGAGTGACGGATAAATCCCGGCTTTAACGCCGATATAGAAGAAATCGAGAAGGCCGCAGTTGCTCATGATATGTCCGTAACTGTGATAGTAAGGACTTGCGGCATCCAGGAAATCCGCCCAGAGCTGGGGATGATAGAGCGCGTTATCGCCGCCGAGGGCTATAAAGTAGCTCAGATTGCTCAGAAGGCATCCGAACGCGATCCCAACGAGCAGAAGCGGTTCGAACTTCTTCTTAATGCCAAGATAAAGGAGAACGAACGCGATGACGATCATCACAAGATTCTTCCATCCGCCTTCCATGAGAAATGCGGCGAATCCGGATTCCATCGCGAGCTTTTCCAGAGTTCCGAGAAAATTCATGCTGTGCCCCCTTATGCGATTACAACGAGAACGGCGCCTGTGTCAACGGACTGTCCTTTGGAGACAAGGATCTGGGAAATGGTTCCGCCCGCTTCCGCGACGATCTCATTTTCCATCTTCATGGCTTCCAGAACGACGACGACGTCGCCTTCGGAAACGCTCTGGCCTACGGTAACCGGAATATCGAGGACATTGCCGGGCATCGGAGCCGTCACCTGGGATCCGCCTGCCGGTGCTGCCGCGGGAGCCGGAGCCGGGGCTGGTGCGGGGGCCGGTGCAGGGGCCGGAGCCGGTGCCGGAGCTGCCGCAGGAGCCGGTGCCGGTGCAGGTGCAGGTGCAGGAGCTGCTGCAGGAGCCGGGGCCGGTGCGGGGGCCGGTGCTGCCGCCGGTATAAACGCCGGAGCTGCTGCCGCCGGATATTCATTAACAAGCATTGCTTCGCCTGCTTCTACTTCTACTTCATATGTTTTCCCGTTCAGAGTAACTTTAAATACCATCTCACTTGACCTCCTTGATCGATTTGAATCTTAATGTGTTGAGCGGTTTGCCGAGCGCGTCCGCGATGACTGCCATAACCATTGCAGCTTCCCGCGGATCCGTATCATACAGTGCGATCTGTCCGGCACTGCCCGGGAAAACCATTGTTCCGCTGTTCTGTGTTTCCACGGCTTCCACCGAAGCCGCCTGTGCCGCAGGAGCGGAAGCTTCCGCCGCAGGTTCCGCATCCGCTGCCGCAGGTGCCGTTCTTGTGACCGGTGCTGCTGAGGGTGCCGGCGCTGCCTGTGCTTCTTTCGCCGCTTCTTTTTTCCTGCTGCTCACCATGATCTTGCCCATCACCATGATGACGATCATGAGGAGGATCAGTCCGATAAATACGACCAGGTATCCCATGAGAGCGATAAAGGCCGCACTTCCGACGTCTAAATTAATCAAATCCATCTTTTCTCACCCTTTCCCGATTTCGCGTATCTTCTGTCCCGGTCTCAGCCGCAGACCATCGTGTAATCGCAGATGTTCGCGTTCTTCAGTCTGCGCTGTTCGAAGAATTTCTCCGCGACCGGCGGGAAGGCGATGTAGCTGAGAACATCTTCTTCACAGGTCGCTTTTTCACCCAGTTCCTTCTCCGCCTTCTCAAACACGTCAGGGGGAAGCGTATCGGCGTATCTTCCTTCGATCGGCGAATCTCCCTTCAGCACTTTTTTCTGTACTTCCGGATCGATCGGAGCCGGCGTCTTGCCGTATTCCCCTCTGCAGTAAGCTTTCATCTCGGCGCCGACGTTCTTATACCGTTCCCCGGCCAGTACATTCTGCACGGCCTGTGTCCCGATGATCTGGCTGGTCGGCGTGACAAGGGGCGGGTATCCCATGTCCGCACGGACCCGGGGCGTCTCAAGAAGAGCTTCCTCGAACTTGTCCATCTTATGCATCATCGTCAGCTGACTGATGAGGTTCGAGAGCATGCCGCCCGGAATCTGGTACGTCAGGCACTGCGTATCGGTCGCCATAGAGATCGGATTGAGTGTGCCGTCTTTAAGGAACTCCGCACGGACTGTTTTAAAGTAATCCGCCATCTTGTGAAGCGCTTCGCCGTTAAGGCCCGTTTCGTACCCCATTTCGCTGAGCGCGTACTGCAGCGTCTCCGTCGCCGGCTGGCTGGTTCCTCCCGAGAAGGGGGAGATGGCGGTGTCAATGACATCCGCGCCGGCTTCCACTGCCTTGAGATAGGTCATAAACGCAAGGCCTGTCGTGCAGTGTGTATGCAGGACGACAGGCAGATCCACCGCATCCTTGATAGCGGATACAAGATCATAGGCGCCCTGAGGAGAAAGGATGCCCGCCATGTCTTTGATGCAGATCGTGGATACGCCCATCTGTTCCAGCTCTTTGACCATTTCCACATACTTGGCTAAGGTATGTACGGGAGACGTCGTGTAGGAAATAGTTCCGCTGGCCATCGCACCTGCTTTCAGAGTTTCTTCGACCGCGACCTTAAGATTCGTGAGGTCATTGAGCGCGTCAAAGATTCTGATAATGTCAATTCCGTTTCTTACGCTGGCTCTTACAAAGCGCCGCACCACGTCGTCGCTGTAGTGCTTGTACCCGAGAAGATTCTGTCCCCGAAGGAGCATCTGGAGTTTCGTATTCGGCATAGCAGCCTTGATCTTCCGGAGTCTCTCCCACGGATCTTCGTCGAGGAAGCGGAGGCATACGTCAAATGTCGCGCCTCCCCAGCATTCCACCGAATAGTATCCCGCCTGGTCGATGACGGGGAGGATCGGCGCGAACTGATCAAACCGCATGCGAGTCGCGACGAGCGACTGTCCCGCGTCCCGAAGGATCGTTTCTGTAAATTGTACTTTTTTCGTTTTTGGTTCCATATCAACCTCGTTTGTGATCATCGGTTTCATCAGTTTGATTGTACCGCCGGTCCTTCCGAAAAAAAATCAATCGTGTCTGTGCAATTCATCACACATTTTTGTTAATTATTTCTTTCCGAGAAGGGAATCAGGAAGAATTCTCTCCCCGCTCTCATTCCGGATTGAGACCGGGTAATGTACGCCCGGCATAATGTTGGAGCCCGCCGGATCGTTCCGGAAGCTGCTGAGCATCTCCGACCATTTCGGATTAGTGCTGGTCTTCGGGGCTTCCGGAAGGAACGCTTTCCCGAATTTGTTCAGGAACTCAGCCGCAGCTCTGTCTTTCGGCTCTACCGTCATCTGGCAGCCTTCGCTGTTGATTCTGATCTTATAAGACTGCATGAGAGCACCTCATTAATCTTCTTTCTCGTGGAAAGCAGGAACATATTCGATACTGTCATCGAACCATGCCATCTGATCCATGCGGACCGGTGTGAATACGTCCATGATGCGGCAGTCTTCCAGGGCGATGGCCGTGTGCATTGCATTGGACGGGACGTAAAGAGTATCGCCTGCTGTCATGTGATGTACAACGCCGTCAACGCTGTAGTCCACGGATCCGGAAAAAAGGATCGTCAGCTGTTCGTGCGGATGCGCATGTTCTTTCCAGGAAAAACCCTTCGGGAAATCGCAGGTGATCGCGCTCATATTCTCTCCGCGGCAGGAAAGGCGCACCGGAGCCTCGAAATCACCGGTCGGCAGATGCTGAAGGTCATAATGAACGGGAGCTTCGTCGAATTTGTAAAACAGCTGCATAATATAATTCCTCCTTAAATCATTTCGCAAAATGAAATTCGCAAAACATAGTCGATGACTATTTAGCGTATTAGTCGTTGACCTTTAGTAATTGACTCTAGGTCAATTATATTCAATGAACTGCCCCGTGTCAATAGTAATCTGTCCTTTTTTATGCTGAAGACACGGGGCTGAGTTAAGCCGCAATTAAAATGATCCGGACTGGTTTCCGAAGTTTACAGGTAATACTCCAGAAACTCCACATCGTGGTCGTACGTGCTGAGGGAGAACGGTTCTGCGCTGCTGTTCTCGCCGAAATACATCCGGTTTCCGTTGTCCGGATCCGTATAGGGTTTCCACTGCGGGAGCCTGCTGTGATTCGGATCGCCGTTTTTCACAAATCCGATCAGCGCCGGATTCATAATATCGTTCATGTAATCAAATTCTTCCGGATGAGAATCATGCGGGTCGTTGTCGCGGTTGCTGCGGAAATAGAAAGGCAGATCGGAAAGATGGACCGGTCCTCTCTCTCCCTCGAAATCGAAGCGGTAAGCATAGGTTTTGATCCCCGCCTTTGCCAGCGCTTCTGCGAACTGAACGGACTCATTCGCGTAATTGAAATGGTTGACGACATTTCTGTACGCCTCATATTCCGCATTTTCCTTCAGCTGCGGATCATAATACACATCGATCATGTGCTGCGCGTTCTTTCCGAACTTAGCCCGGATCGAATTTCTGCGCGCCTCCGGATCCTTGCTGGTTCTGTTCCAGAAACCGCCGCTCTCCTCCCTGCAGTAGCCGATATAAACAGCTTCGAGGAAACCGGCTTTTCCTTCCGCGATATAATCCAGCGGATGTTCTTCATATACGACACCGTCAATGACCGGCCCATTGGAATGAGAATGGATCTTGCGGTATTTCTCCGACATCGCCATGATCTCTTCTGAACTCATGGTCAGCAGTTTCGAAGCGTCTTCCTTTTTCAGTCCGTTGATCTCGAAGAAACGATCCCGGATCGTCTTCGCTGTCTCCAGTGTTTTCATAGTGTGCGCGCATCCGCTGATCATGACGGCTCTCTTAAAGAGACCGGCTGCTGCCGGGCAGGTGATCAGATTGCCGACAGATTTCGCGCCGCCGGACTGTCCCATGAGGGTGACATTTTCCGGATCGCCGCCGAAGTTGGCGATATTCTCTTTGACCCACTTCAATGCCGTCACTTTGTCAAGGTCGATATTCGATCCCGAATATTTATACTCTTCCCCGAGCAGATCCCGGAGATACAACGCCCCGAAAACATCCAGGCGGTAGCTGACGTTGACAAATACAATATCGTGTCCGCCGGCGATATTCGGGCCTTCCCATGCGGGATTGACAATGCTTCCTTCCAGGTTGCCGCCGCCGTGCACCCATACGAGAACCGGGCGCTTCCCGTCGTCCGCTGCCGGAGTCCAGACATTGAGGTTCAGTCCTTTTTCCTCTGTAAATTCATCATTTTCCCAGCCCTTCCACCAAAGAAGAGGCGGTTTTCCCTGCATCTGTACGTGTCCGTGTTTCGTGCAGTCGAGAACGCCGTCCCACGCCTCCGGCTCCTGTGCCGGCATGAAGCGTTTATAGGAAGCGTAGGGAATGTTCAGAAATCCGAGCATTCCTCCCTGCTCTTTTCCTCTCACTTTGCCGTACTTTGTCTGTGCAATAAACTCATCCATATTTAAATGCCTCCAAAAAGTCTTTTACAAATGAAAGAGCCGCATTATAAAACCAGGATCGGTTTTCAGCCCTTTATTTCAGAAAAGCTCCCGTACGGGAGCCTTTCTGAAAATGAACCATGTTGATTATTCAGCATCCGGCTGCCATTCCGGCATCTTGGACCAGTTGTTCTTCGCAATGCCGACGACTGCGATGAACACCAGCGCAAGAACCGCATAAGTCACAGCACAGATAATGAATGTAGCCGTATAACCGAAAGCATTGATCATGACGCCCCAAACCGTAGAGCCGAGAGCTCCGAGGAAGTTCAGCGCAGAGACCATGAACGCCCAGACAACGGTGTAGTCTTTCATGCCGATCGCTTCGCGAACAACTGTCGGTTCCATGATACCGCAGGTCGGCTGATAGGTAACACCGATCAGGAAGAAGAGGATCAGGTAAGCGACATAACCGAGGCCATTCGAAAGGGAAAGGATCGGATAAGCAATAACAGCACCTGCCATACAGCAAAGGATACCGGCTTTGTAGTTCTTGTCGCAGATACGGCCGATGCCGATGTAACCGCAGATACCACCGACCATAAGAGCGGAGTTGCAGAAGCCTGCTGTCGTGGAAGTCATGCCCTTAGCAGTCTGCAGCCAGTTGTTGAGATAACCGTAAAGAACGTTGCAGAACGGAGTCAGGCAGATAGCGAGAACAAAGATCCAGAAAACGGGCATCTTTCTGAGACGCTTGAAGGTAAGGCCTGCCGGTTTTCCGAGATCCTCCGCAGGACCTTTCTGTTCGGCAGCTGCTTTTTCGATACCGAAAGGCTTCCAGCCGAGCTTTTCCGGATCATTGTGGCACCAAAGAGCTGCCGGAAGAATGACCAGCATGCAGATACCGAAAACGATCGTCGTGGTTCTCCAGCCGGATACATCGATGAGCCATCCGCCGAGACCGTTGAAGACTGCGCCGCCTGCGGCACGGAGGCATCCGGACAGACCTACGAGAGTCGCGATGCTGACAGCGAACCAGCGGCCGATGAGGTCAGCGCCGAAGACGAGGATCAGAAGGCCCTGGCTGAGGCCGATGATAATGTTCAGCACATAGAGTGTATAAATGTTATGAGCAAATCCCTGTCCGAGATAACCGATCGCGGTAAAGATGATCGCTGCCGCGATTGCCTGACGGCTCTTGCCTTTTTTATAAACTGCCGCGAAGATCGGTGTACCGACAACCTGCGCGTATGTCTGCAGTGTGTAAACAAGACCGAATGCTGTGATGGAGCAGCCGAATTCTTTGGTAACCGGTGTCATGAAGATCGCGTAACTGCTGCCGAGACCGTTCACGAACGTGATGATGCAGATGGCGATAAACACCTTCCATGCATAGTGAAGACCTTTCTTTTCCATTTTGTTCCCCTTTCTCACTAGAACTGGATTTTGTATTTTAGTGATTATCGTTAACGGCCTGTGCCGAAAACTTCATTTAACTGCGGGACATCTCTATTGTCATCCCGTCTCTCATGTCTTATCGAAGACCGTTTTATCAATACAGCAGCATCGTTCTGATAAAGATCAGAAGCGCCGCTTCCCTCTCCTCTTCCGGGAGATAGTCATAGATTTCGTTTGCGAGTTCCTTGTAGCCTGCCTCGTAGTCATCGAAATTGACCGGTCTGCAGGCGATATCATTCTGTCTCGAATCTGCCATGGCGAACCTCCTTAAAATTCATAGCTGCGGGCGAAATCGTTGACAGCTTTCAGGTTTTCGCCCTTGCAGTCCGTGCGGAACGACATCATCTTATCCTGGTCAAGGACGAAGCCGTCGCCGATCTCATCAATGAGTTTCTTCGCGTACGCAACACATTCTTCCTGAGTCTTTTCGCCGAGGAGCGTCGTCTTCATGCCGCCGGCGATCGCGATGTTCGGGAGTCTCCTGCGGAACTCAAACGGATCGTCCTGTTCGATGTGCATAAGGATATAGCCCTTCGGAATGTCCTCAAAGAAATCCGCAAGTCTCAGGCCGTCGCCCTCCATGTGGATGTAGACACGTGCGCCTCTCTTCTGGACTTCATCGAGAGTAGGTTTGATATACGGCCAGTACAGTTCTTCAAACTGTTTGTGGTTCATAGCAGTATGGCCGAGGAACGCGAGTGTTATCGGAGCAACATAACCCTCAAACACACTGGTATCCGCGCCGGCGTAACCGCCTGCTGTTCCCTCAAGTCCGCCGAGCATCGTCGGATAGGTCTCCAGCTCATATTTCTTGTCAAGGAGCGCTTTCAGTTCCTTTTTGCGTCTGCGGAGATCCATCGCCGCACCTTTGATTCCCCTGTATTCCTGGAAAACATCTTCGTAGGGGCACTGCGGGAAAATGCGGAAGTACAGAAGGCATCCGTATTCGTTGACCAGAATCGCGTTTCTCGCAACGTTGCCGGCTGCCCACAAATTAAACTCGCGGACCGCGACTTTCAGCTCACCTATCGTGATATCCGGTTTGCAGTAGCGGCGGAAAAGCTTTGTGTAGTAGAATTTCTTCGGATCCTCGACGAATTCCATGTACTCATCGTCCTGCATGATGCAGCGGTCTTCGCACCAGACCGACTCCGTCACATCGTCGACGCGGGTAAAACCGCCGCCCATGAGGGCCGTTACGCGGACCGGATTGCGGTTCTGAACATCAGTGTAGATGTCAAAGCCATACCTCTCATGATGCAGGCGGGTAACTTTTTCCAGCTTGTCATAGTCAAATTCCGCTTCGTTCAGGCGATAACCCGCGTCCAGGATCGACCATGTGTAGCTGTTGCTTCCGAGCATGACGCGCTTGTTGTGCTTCAATGCAAAAACATTGTTCAGCATCTCGGAGCGCTCTTTCAGCAGCTGCTTTCCATCCATTGTTTTCTCTCCTCCTTAAAAAACGACTGCAGCAGAGTTTTTTCTGCCTTATGAATCAATCTGCCTCCCGACAGTTATTCACATTTAAAAACGCACCGTTTTACAAAAGTTCCGGATAGAGCGCTCTCGCTTTCTCTTCTCCGATATATTCCGCGGCGACCGCCAGTGTATCATAGCCGGCAGGTGAAGCTGTAAAGGAAGTCCGGTCTTCCATATCCGTCATCTTGAGGGGGGTTCCCGCGGTTTTAATCACAGTGCCATCCGGATACGTGACGTCAACCAGCATATTTCTTGCTGCGATGTGTTCCGATTCCGAGATCATATCAACTTCATTGATGACGCCGTAGGGAGCGTTGACCGCATCAAATCTTTTCTTAAGATCCTCGGAGTCAAATTTCGCGAACAGCCCGGAAATTACCTTTTCAGTCTCATCTCTCAGATTGACGCGTTCCGACGCTGTGCTGAATTTGCCTTCCGCCACTTCCGGTGCGTCCATAGCGGTGACGAAATTGCGGAACTGATCGTCGGTCGTGATATTGACGATGAGCTCCCTTCCGTCTTTGCAGGTGTAATTTCCGAACGGAACGGTGCTCGGATGCTTGTTGCCCTGGGGCTTCGGAATGGCTCCCGCCATATCGTAGCGGATCGCGGCGGCCTCATTTGCAGCAAATACCGCATCGAGCTCCGAGACGGAGACTTTTCTGCTCTCCCCGCTGTAAAGGGCGGCCAGTGTACCGATGCAGGCGTAGAAGGCGCTGATCGTATCGGAAATATTCACGCCCACGCGCTGCGGCTCTCCGCCGAGATCGCCGACCATGCTCATAAGTCCGGAATAGGCGAGAACTGTGGTGTCATTTCCGGCAATGCCTGCGAGCGGTCCCTCTTCTCCGTAAGGTGTCACCACCGTGTAAACGATTTTCGGATTGATCTTCAGAAGATCCTCATAGCCGCAGCCGAGAGCTTCCATCTCTCCGGGCTCCGCGTTGTGAACGACCGCGTCCGCTGTTTTCACCATCTCATAGAAAAGAGCCCGCTGCTCTTCATTGGCAAGATCCATGAAGACGCTCTTTTTTCCGCGGTTGACGCTCGTATAAGCCGCGCTGTATCCGTTTTTCTTAATACCCTGGTTTCTGGACGGATCGCCTGCGGAAGGTTCCAGCTTGATCACTTCCGCGCCGAGATCCGCCATGATCATCGTCGCGAACGGAACCGCTTCCGTCCGGGTGAGATCCAGTACTTTATATCCTGTCAAAGGTCCCATTATCTTTCTCCTGTCACTTATAGATTCACAATCGTTTCCGTGCGTCCGTTTATTTGAAAGATTCCGTGCGTGCGAGCCATTTCGCGTGGCTGTCCTCCACGACCGGCCTGTATTTTTCTTCCAGTTTTTCAGGGCTCACGAACTGACCGATAAATTCCAGCGTATCCTGTCCGAGTTCATGGGCGAACGCTTCTTTCTGCTGCGGAACACCTGTCATGCGGATCGGAAGAGCCGGGATACGTGTGACGGTTCCGTCATCAAACTTAACCGGAATATAAAGTTCTCTCTCCTTCATGTGATCAGATAAGATGGCTTCTTCTTCGTTGAGGATCACTGCGCAGGGGACTTTTGCATTTTCGAGAGCCTCTTTCAGTTCATTCCGCTCCCGGGAGCACGTCTCGTCCGAAACGAACTGATTGATGATTTCTCTGTCCGCAACGCGGTTTTCATTTACCGCGTATTGATCCGCTGCTTTCACTCCGAGGACTTTGCAGAGCGCCTCGAACTGTTCGTCAGTGGTAACACAGATCATCAGCTCTTTGCCGTCTTTGCAGACAAAACTGTTGTACGGAGCAAAATCGCGGTGTTCTCTTCCCATTCTCTTATCGAGCTGTCCGGTAATGTAATAATCCGCGATGGCCCTGCTGACGATCGAGTAGGAAGAATCCAGCATACCGAAATCGATCCTTCTGCCTTTGCCGGTGCGCTTCGCGTCCATCATCGCCGCGATGGATCCGCAGCAGGCGTACAGACCGCTCGTGTAATCGGACATCGACATTCCTGCTTTGAGGGCTGCACCGCCTTTTTCACCGGTGACGCTCATGAGTCCGGAACCCGCCTGGATCGTTACGTCGTAAGCGGTCTTCTTCGCCCAGGGACCGACCTGTCCGTAGCCGGAAATGGAGGTCCAGACGATCTTCGGATTTGCTTCCTGCATTCTCTCAAAACTCATACCGAATTTTTCAAGTGTGCCGGCTTTGAAGTTATCGATCACGAGATCCGCTGTCTTTACCATCTCAAGGAACAGCTCCTGCTGTTCCGGATCCTTCATATTCATAAGGATCGTCTTTTTATTGTGATTCAGGCTCGTGATATAGGAAGTGTGCCGGTTTTTGGACGGCGTATTGTAGTGGTTGTTGTCTCCGTACGGAGGATTCTCGATCTTGATCACTTCCGCGCCGAGGTCCGCCATAATGTACGTGCAGACCGGGCCTGATGTGAACTGTGTAAAATCCAGTACTCTGACGCCTTCAAAAGGTTTCATGCTTTGCTCCTTTCGGATTCTTCATGCTTTCTGTATCCTGTGTTCCGCAATATACTGCTGCCGGCTCTTTATACCGGGAAAATACCGTGTTTCTTCGGAGGCCAGTTGTCGACCTTCTTTGTATAGAAGGAATCCAGCACCTTGATCAGGACTTTTCTCGTCTCTTCCGGCATGATGATCATCTCCGTCGAGAAGATCTCCGCTCTGCGGTACGGATTGTTGAACTGAAGCTCATAATCATCGCTGAGTTCTTTCAGCTTCGCGCGGTATCCTTCTTCTCCGCCTTCTTCTCTCGCCTTCTTGAGAGCTGCGGCATGAATGATCTCGCAGGCGCCCGCCGCGCCCATGACCGCGTCTTCCGCGCCAGGCCAGCTGATCGTTGTATCCGGCTCATGGCCCCAGTCGCACATCGCCGCTGTGCCGCCGCCGTAGAACTTGCGCATCGTGAGACGGATCTTCGGTACTGTCGCCGCAGAGTTCGCGTACAGCGTCTTCGCGCCGTGGCGGATAACACCGCCCTTTTCCTGACCGATGCCGGGAAGGAATCCGGGAACGTCCGCAAGGAACACCAGCGGGATGTTATAGGCGTCGCACAGAGTGACGAAGCGGCTCATCTTATCGGAAGAATCGATATCCATGACGCCCGCTCTCACTTTTGTGTTGTTCGCGATAAATCCGACCGGACGGCCGTTCAGTCTCGCGAGGCAGGTGACCAGATTCTTCGCCCATTTTCCGTAATATTCAAATACACTGTCATGATCGGCGATCAGTTTGATGATCTTGTAAACATCGTATGATTTTGATGTGCTCTCCGGAATGATGTCGTTGAGTTCCGGGATCAGCTCGTCCGGATCCTGATCACAGGCGTAGACAGGGGGCATTTCCTGGCAGTTCTGCGGGAAGTAGCTCAGGTACTGCTTGATCTTCTCGATGCACTCGTAGTCATCGGAAGCGAGATCGTGGCTGACGCCTGAAATTTCTGCATGGAAACGGCCGCTGCCGAAATTCTCGTCACAGACCTCTCCGGTGACCTGTTTGATGACCTTCGGGCCGGTCAGGAACATCGTGCTGGTCTTGTCAACACTGACGATGTAGTCCATAAGAGCCGGGGAGTATGCACATCCGCCCGCGCAAGGTCCCATAACTGCCGCGACCTGCGGGATATAACCGGAAGCCTTGACGCTCTGGTTAAATACAAACGTCAGATGCGGGATATCATTGCCTTCCTGGATACGTCCGCCGGCGCCGTCGTTCAGCGCTACGAGCGGGCATCCCGTGCGGATCGCTGCTCTCATGACGCGCTGCATTTTTTCGCCTGTCATCTCGCCGATGGAACCGCCGAGCGCCGTGAAGTCCTGCGAATATGCGTAAACGGTTCTGCCGTTTACTTTTCCGTATCCTGCAACGACACCGTCGCCCGGGATGTATTTCTTATCCAGACCGAAATCGGTCTTTCTTTGTTTGACAAACATTCCGATCTCAACGAATGTGCCTTTGTCGAAAAGAAGATCCAGTCTCTCACGGGCAGTCAGCTTTCCTTTTGCATGCTGTTTGGCAATTTTATCCATGCCGCCCATCTCGAGAAGTTTTTCTCTCTTTTTCAAAAATTCTTCCTGTTTTGCGTTCATATTTTCCTCCGTGATCAATTGAGAAACATCTTCTCAAGAAGTTATTTACCGGGTTATCACTTCATCCCGTGATAAATCGTTTTTCAAGTCTTATTCATTTACCAGCGCGAGCTTCTCTTCATCCGAAAGCGTGCAAGCCGGTGTAAGCAGGGATACCACAACACACAGGATCAGGGTCAGAATGGTGACCGGGATCGCGGGACCGGAGAAGATTCCGGCGATGAATGCGTGGAACGGCGCAATGACGAGGTAGCAGATCCCGAAGAGGATGCCGCCGACGACTGATGCGAGACCGCCCTGCCAGGTGATTCTCTTCCAGAATCTTCCGAGGATCATCATGACGCCGACGCCCGGAAGCATGGAGCCCGCTACGTTTGTGATGTAGCCGATGATATCCTTTGCATAAAGAGCGAACAGATAAGCGATCGCGACTGCAATGAGCATGCACAGACGGCTGAAGCCTTTGTATTTCTTCTCATCGACGGTCTTGTGAGTGATCATCGGGTAGATATCAGCGACGAGGATCGTGACGCCGGAGAGCAGATCGGAATCCGCAGAGGACATCGTCGCGCTGAGGCCTGCAATCAGGAACAGAAGTCCCGCGATCGGACCAAGAGCCGTTGTCGCCATATAAGAGAATGCGAAGTCGGAATTGTCAAGCATACTGCCGGTGCCGCTGCAGATCGTGAACGCGCACATGCCGATGATGGCCGGCAGGAACGAGAAAAGAAGGTCGATCACAAATCCGCTGCTGAAAGATTTCTTTGCCGCGTCATCCGAACCGGCCGAGAAAAGTCTTGTGTGGAAGACCGGTACAGATATGACATTGAAGAAGGATGCCACGATCAGTGTAAGCGCCGCCATGATACCGTAGGAACCGATTCCGTAGAAGCCGAGGGCTCCTGCATTTCCTGCTGCCGTATAAGCTTCGCGGATCGCTCCGAAACCGCCTGCCATCGGCAGTGAACGAATAACGATCGTGATGAATCCGAAGAGAATGATTCCGAGCTGTACCGTGTCGGTCCAGACAACGGCCATGTATCCGCCGAAATAAGCGTAGCCGAGGAATCCGATGGTGATCAGTGTTTTTGCCAGCGCGTCATTCATGCCCGTCACATAGCAGAGATATTTGGAACCGCCGTTGATGTGGCTTCCTGTCCACATGATCTCGATCAGGAAGAAAGCGATGGCGAGAAGTGTTTTGGACTGTTTGCTGCCGCCGAGCAGGAACTGCGCCTCGGTGACCATGCTGGTAAATTTAAACTTGCGCATCCGCATGAACCAGAGCATGCAGAGCATTCCGACGGAGTTTCCGAGACCGACTAAGGCGCCTGCCCAGCCGTAGAGGTAACCGTTTCCTGCCGCTCCCATGGAAGAGCCGGTTCCGACGCAGGTCGCCACGATGGTGCCGATCAACGGGAGGATCGCTACTTTTCTTCCGCCGTCAAGATAATCTGTTCCGTCGCTTTTTCCTCTGGTCGTAATCCAGCCGATGAAGATCATGAACGCTACATAGACGATCAACCCAATTACAAAAATCACTCCCTGGCTCATGGATACTCCTTTCTGTGAAAGCTTTCTATTCCCCTGTTTTGCATTCTGAGAGTCATCGACGTTTTTTCAGTGACTTAAGTCATTAACTCTTGGTCACTATATTATCAATTAGCTGAACGAAAGTCAATGACTGATATACACTCATTTTAATTTTCATGTTTTTTTACAAAAAATTAAGAACTGTATTGGCACTATTGATAAAACTGTCATTACTTATAAAATAGAAAAGGCCGCCCTTTTCGGACGGCCTAATACTTCATTCATAAGCTGTATTTTTAATGGCAGGAATGATAATCCCGCTCCCACTGTTCATACTTTGACAACGTATTTGGAAAGACACGGCTCCATCATTTCCCGGAAGATCTGTCCTGTCAGTTCCATAGGATCCACTTTCTCCGGAGACAGACACCAGGTGACGGATCTGCCCCTCAGGCATGCACTGAAAATCTGGGAGAGCTGCTCTACCGGCGTATCTTTCCTCAGTTTTCCGCTCTCGACTCCTTTCCCCAGGATGAGCGTAAAGATCTCCATCAAATAATCCGATTCCACGTGACTGGATGTCGAAATGGTTCCGTTAAAAGCCCCGGCGTAAAAATGAGCCGTGAAATCCGTTCCGAATTCCACGAGAAACCTGGTGTGTTCTACAGCGAACCACCGGATCTGATCCACAATATCCTCCTGCATGCGGGCGTTCACTTCTTCCCGCAGTTCCATATACGGGAACTCCATTATCGAGAAAATAAACTCATCTTTGCTCGGAAAATAATGATAGAATGTTCCCTTGGATACGCTGCATTCTTTGACGAAATCATCAATGCGGAACGCCTGTGTTCCGTTTTCCGCAAGATACTTTCTTCCCTTTCGGATGAGCAGCTTTTTGGTTTCCATCGCCTGCTTCTGACGGTTCGTCATCCTGATCCCTCCTGTTTCACAGTGCCGTCCCTCTCCTGTTCCGCAACGAAGAACGGTATCCCTTTTCTTTCGCTCAAACTCTGTATTGATCGACAGCCGGCATGATAAATGTCTCAAACAGCTCCTGCGCAAGCTGCATCGGATCACATTTATCCTGCTGGATCAGCCAGTAAAGAGATCTGCCAAGCAATGACACAAAGATCAGCTTTGCCAGCTGTGCGGAAGGAATATCATCTCTCAGTTCCCCGTTTTCCGCCGCGGCATTCAGGACATGCTCGATCGTGCGGATGTCGTAATCCATTTTTTCCGCGCCGTCATTTAAAACGTCATTTCCGCCGAGAATACTCAGATAGTACTGCTTTGTAAATCCGTTCAGCATGCTCTTTGTGTGCTCGATTACGTAATACTGAAGCTGATCCCTGACGGGGTCTTTTCTCATCTTTCTGAGTCTCTTCTCCATTTCCAGATAAGTATCCATGGAAAGATGGAAAACAAATTTGTCCTTGTTTTCAAAATAATGAAAGAAAATCCCTTTCGATACACCGCAGGCATTTGTTAGATCTTCAACGCGGAAGTTTTCCAGCCCTTCCCGGAGCATCACTCTCCCGGTGTCTTCCAGAAGCTTTTTGGTTTCCTGTGCCTGTTTCTGTCTGTTTGTCATCACGTTCCCCTTTAAATCAGATACTAAGAAGTGATTTCATTGTACGAAAGTCAATATACTTTCCGGTATTGAATTTCACTGACCCTAAGTCAATATAATAATATGCGAGAACACTTATTTTGTCAACCTTTTAAATATAAAAAGATAATAAAAAGATCCGGAAATCATTTGCATTTTTCTTATGTATTATGGCCGAAAAAGCTGCATTACGAATGGTTTGATAACGTGCCTTTACTAAATGCACTCCATGTCCCACTCATAATGCAGCTTTTTCAATAGTACTGATATAATGATCAGTATGATTTGTAAGCGAGTACTATCTGTACAGATTCTTTGCTGTTAAGTTCTCCCTTATATGTAGTATTTTTCAACAGCCGGAACAAAAAATATATTCAGCAGTTCTTCCGCAAGCTTCATCGGATCACATTTATCTTTCTGTATCAGCCAGTACAGGGATCTTCCGCACAGAGCGACAAAGATCAGACGGGAGATTTCCGTCACGGGAAGTTCTTTTTTCAGTTCTCCGTTATTAATTCCCGCCTGCAGTATTTTCTCGATCGCCTTCTGATCGTAATCCATCTTGTCAGCGCCGCCCTGCAGGACATTCTGCTCATTTAAGACACTCAGATAATACTGTTTCGTGAAGCCGTTGACCATGCTCTTTGTGTGTTCTTCCACATAGTACCGCAGCTGTTCACGGACAGGCTCGCCTTTCCTTCTCTCCAGTTCCTTCTCCAATTCTACGTAGACATCCATAGACAGGTGAAGAACGAACTGGTCCTTATTCTCGAAGTAGTGATAGAACGTTCCCTTTGATACGCCGCATTCTTTTGTGAGATCTTCAATGCGAAAGGTATCAATGCCTTTCCTGAGCAGTATTCTTCCGGTATCCTCCAGAAGCTTTTTCGTTTCCAGTGCCTGTTTCTGGCGGTTTGTCAGTCTTTTTTCCTCAGCGGCCATCTGCGAAATCTCCATCTGTTATTTGAACTAATTCAGCTTAAATATTCGGTGACTTATAGTCAATTCGACGTTATCTTACTAAACAAATAAGCAAT
Organism: Lachnospiraceae bacterium; assembly: GCA_015057835.1. GTDB lineage: Bacteria > Bacillota > Clostridia > Lachnospirales > Lachnospiraceae > Chordicoccus. The sequence goes on along the minus strand of SVDL01000016.1, from coordinate 13,255 downwards.
TGTCAATAATACATAAATAAAAAAGACGCCTTTGCGTCCGGGAAGAACCGTCTTTCTGCCGGTACTCTATCCCTTTATTTCGCTGCAAGCGCCTTTTATTTTTCTTCTCCATTTAAGAATCTTCTGTTCAGTTCTGCGGATCCGGCGGATATACCACCGCCCCCGCCGTGAGGACCGTTCCCGCAATGCTTGTCGCCGTCTGCACGACGTAGCAGACCGTATCAGCGGAATCCGGCACGCCTGCCTTCAGCATGTCCGTATACTCTCCGGTCCTTACGTCGAAACCGATTGCTGTCCCCTCTGTCTTCTGCTTCCTGGCAATAGCGTCCGTGACGACGCCTCCCGCGTATCCGGCATTTTCTGCGATGGCGGTCGTGAGGGAATACAGCGCTTTGACCATGCAGTTCACGGCCGCTGCGCGTACCTCCGCGGGAATATCCTTCGGGAAAAGGCGGTCTTCCGCATCCATGCCGCCGTCCCCGGCCATTTCTTTCAGTTTTTCCGCGGCGGTAAGGTAAATGCTTCCGCCCCCGGCAACAACGCCCAGACGCTCCGCGCTCCGGATGGCCGCAAGAGCACTCTCCGCGCGGCTCTTCTGCTCGAACATTTCATATTCGACCATGCCGCCGGCAATGATCTTCGCGGATTTTCCGCTGAGAATATTCAGCGTATCCTGCAGCTTTTCGATCTCATCCGAATTGGTCTCATTTTCGAGCTTTTCTGCAGTTCTGCGGCGAAGCATGGCCACCTGCTCCGGATTCTCTTTAATAATACCTTCGAGGAGCGTCATATCATCATCGAGGACCGCCCTCTTTACGCGGCCGCAGATGGACAGACCGCATTCCGACAGAGTCAGTCCGCAGTTTTCCTCGATCATGACAGCACCGGTCTTTGCGGCGAGCGCTTCCATGTTTCTTCTTCTCGTATCGCCGAATCCCGGGCCCTTGCCGACTGCGACGCTCAGCGCGCCGTTAGCCCTGTTGGCGAGCAGAATGTTGAGAAGCGGCTGGTCAATGTCCTGGGCAATGATTAGAAGAGCTGCTCTCTTCTCCACAGTCTCCTCCAGGATCTTTTTCATATCGGCAAATGCGCCGACTCTCTGATTCAGCAGAAGGATATAGGGTTCCTGCAGGACCGCCTGGCCGCGGACGAAATCCGTGATGAATCCTTTGTGGTAAATACCGTATTCATAGCGGATGCCGTCATACATCTCGATCCGGGTATTCGGCTCCTGAGAATCCACGACAGTAACGGTTCCGTCCGGTTTTGCCGCCTCGTAGGCGTCCATGACGAAGGATCCCATCTTTTCATCGTCCGCGGCAACCTGCGCCGCTTTCCGTAGGAGATCGTCGTCCGCTTTGACCGCATTTTCTTCGATCACATTCAGAACGGGCTCCACAAGAGAGTCTAAAGCTTTGCGAAGCTGCATAGGATTTGTACCGGCGACGATCTGTTTCATGCCGTTCTGGATCAGCGCATCCGCGACGAGGATCGTAGCGATAGTGCCGTCTCCGTTATAAGTTCCTACTACTTCTCCGGCTTTTTTAACAAGAGCCGCTCCGGTATTTTCCTTCCGGTCCGCAAGCTCTACCTGCGGAAGGATCTGTCTGCCGTCATTGACAACAAGTTCGATATCCGTCACCTGGTCGAAGATCGTATTTCTTCCGAAAGGTCCGAATCCGGGACGCAAAAGATCAGCAAGCTTTCGGCTGCCGTCCGCGAGCGCTGACAGTGCTTCCGTATTGGTCGTATTGACTATCATCTGTTTTCACTCCTTATGATCCATTTTATAAATACCGTTTTCATCCCCGCCGGGGCGGGTGCCTGTTTTCATGACGCTTTGCGGTCACGGTAAACAGATTCCGATCTATTATAACAGAGAATGCGGCATTTGCGTATCTATCCATAAAAAAACGCCGTTTTCGTCAAACGGCGTCTTTTTAAGCTAAGCAAAAATCATGAGTGCTAATCCTGAATTTTTAATAGCTTTTATATTTTCCGGCCGCCGCCGGAGGATAGTGAGTGAGGGGCGGCCGGAAAGAATCTTGTGGAAAATTAAGCCGCTGCCCAGGCCTTGCAGGTCTGAACCGTCTTCTGCGGGCTGTATGCCCATTCGTCTGCGCCGATGCGATCGCAGACTTCTGCGCTTACCGGTGCACCGCCGATGATGACCTTCACGTCATCGAGGCCGGCTTCCTTAAGAGCGTCGATCGTAGCTTTCATGGAATCGATCGCCAGTGTCAGAACGCCGGAGAGAGCGACGATCTTGATATCATTTTCTTTCGCGCATTCCACAACTTTTTCAGCCGGGCAGTCAATGCCGAGATCGATGACGTCAAATCCGGATGCTTCAAGCATTGCGCGAACGATGTTCTTGCCGATGTCGTGCAGGTCGTCTTTAACCGTGCAGAGGATCATCTTTGTCTTGGATCCGCCTTCGCCTTCGCCGCCGACAAGCGCGTCTTTAAGAATACCGACAGCTTCCGTCATAAGTTCGCCTGCATAAATCAGGTCGCCAACGAAGTATTCGCCGTCTTCAAAATAAGCTCCTACCTGGTCCATACCCTTCTGGCATGCTTCCATCGCTTTGGATGCATCTGCGCCGCCATCAGCCATAACGCCTTCAAGGATCTCTACCATTGTGTCTTCATCCAGCTCGCCCATTGCTTCTGCCAGTGCGTCAAAATCAAACATTTTCTTTCCTCCCGTTGTGCCGGAGACCTTGCCCCGTGTGTTATGAAAATTACAACATTTTATCAGTTTACGGATCCGGGGCTTCGCACATCCGCCGGAAACCGGAAAACCCATACTCTCCGATCCGCTTCACCCCCAAAGTGCTGTCCGGATCGTACCTGCGTCCCGTTGCGGGACCCTCTTTTTATTTCTTCTTCTGTCCGATCAGGCCTTTGCGGTACGCGCGGTTGTACTTGCGGCCGCTCTTGTCCTTCATGGTAAGTGCTTCGCAGGCATAGATCGTGCTCATGATATCGACGTTGCAGGGATCCATGATCGCGGAATCCAGTCCGGCTTTGATCGCGTACGCCATGCAGTTGGAGTTGATGTATTTTCTCGCCGGCATCTCAAAGCTGATGTTGGAGATTGCTCCGGTCACTTTTACGGTCGGTGCATACTCATGGATGCCGATGATCGCATTTTCGAAATCTTCCATCGCGTTGGCCATTGTGGAAAGAGCCATGACGCAGGGATCAATATGAAGGTTCTCACGGGCGACGCCGTATTTGTCTGCCTTGTCGATGATGGACTTTGCGATCTCGATCTTTTTATCCGTAACATAGGGGATACCGTCCTGATCGCAGGTCAGTCCGAGAACATTCCATTCGGTTCCGGCGATCAGCGGGAAAATGGTCTCGCACTTGTCGCCTTCTTCGTTGACGGAATTGACCATGCCCGGTTTCTTGACGTGTCCCTCTTCAAGGATTCTCGCCAGAAGCTTTGCGTTCGGGCTGTCAATGCAGATCGGTGTATCAGTCACAGCCTGGATTTGTTCAATCAGCCATACCATTGCGTCGTATTCCAGTTCCGGTGCTGTGCTCGGAGCGCAGTCAATGTAGTGCGCACCGGCTTCTGTCTGGGCGATCGCGCGCTGACGGATGAGTTCCGCGTCACGGTTTGCGATTGCTTCTTTAACAGACGGGATAGCGCCGTTGATCTTTTCACCGATAATAATCATGTCCGGGGTTCCTCCTTGAAATATATATCTGCGTTTCAGAGTGTTCTTATTTGCTTATCTGCATACTATCATGGAATGTCCGCGGAAAAAACTACCGTTTATTTATGAAAATCGATAACTTATAGTTATTTCTTTATATTGACCATGGTTGACAAAAATCGGCCAAACATGCTAAAATCAAGTAAATTCAATATTTTTTGACTATCGGTCAACCATTTATCCATAATTATAATTCATTATTAACTAAAATCCGTGCATAGATCATCAACAGATATTTGTAAGTTGTTCCGAAAACATTCCGGCATTTTTGGCAGAGTTGCATAGAGAAAATGGACAGCACGCATTTATTCTATTTTAAGGAAATAGCAGAATCCGAGAGCCTGACAAAAGCAGCCAGGTCGCTTCATATTTCCCAGCCCGCTCTCAGCAAGAGCCTTTCCTCCCTGGAAAAGGAACTGGGAAGAAGCCTCTTCAACAGAGTCGGCGGGCGGCTGTATCTCAATGCGGACGGCAGGACTCTTCTCGAGTACGCCAACCAGATCGACTACATTTTCAACCAGATCAGTGACCGTTTCATGGCGCGGCAGGCGTCTCCGGAGCATCTGTCCCTCTACTCTATCGGCAATTATTTCTCATTTATAATGAAAAACTATTTCCAGTTTGAGACGCGGCCGCTGAATCTCAAAGTCGTCCCGAATGACGAAATCATGGACGCGCTGTACGGCGGTGACGCTGATGCGGTGGTGGCGGACGACCGCTTTCTGACTTCCAATCCCGGGATCGGTCTCAAGAAGATCCCGATCCTGAGTGAGCAGCTCCTCCTTATGGTTCCGAAAGGTCATGCACTCGAAGGGCTTCGCAGGGTCAATATCGCGGAACTGGCCGGTTATCAGATCATGCGGCTCGACACCAATTACTGGCTGGAGGATATCATCCGGGACAACCAGGTCGATCTCAACCTCTCCTGGTCCGTGGACAGCGGCACCTGGAACTACTATTGGAGCAGTTATGCAGGGGAAGTTCCTCTCAGCTTTGACACTTCCGCTTCTTTCGTCACCCAGGATTCCCTGAAGTCCCGGCGCAGAAAATGCAGTATCGTCAGAGTAGAAGGTCCCGGTACAAGCCGGATGCTGTATGTCTGGTATTTTGAAAAAAACGAAAAACGACTGGAAGATTTCCTGAGCGGCGTGAAGACGGCATTTCAGTGAGCAGTTGTCATTTTCAGTGATCAGCTGCGGAAACCTTCCGGCAATACGATATTATCCCTTGTCGGACATCCAAAAAAAGGATAGAATATCCAGGATATGTTTACTCCGGATTTTGCAAAACTGGCTGAAGATATGGGAGACCTGCGTGAAGACGCAGTTCTTTCTGCTGTCCGTAAAATAGCGAAGGAAACTCCGGAACTGGCGCAGCCCACGATCGACGCGCTCTGCAGCGGTATGAACATCGTAGGGGAATTATTCGAGCAGTCGGAATATTTCGTGGGCGACCTTATTTACGCAGGGGAACTGTTTTCGGAATCTTTTGATCTCCTGACACCTCTTTTTAACGCAAAGGAAGACAGCGGTCTCTCAAACCGGAAGGTGATTCTTGCCACCGTAGAGGGCGACTTCCATGATATCGGAAAGAATATCGTTAAAGTAGTCATGCAGTCCAAAGGACTCAAGGTCATCGATCTCGGTGTCAATGTCCCTCCCTCCGTCATCCTGAAAGCCGCACAGGAGGAAAATGCCTGCGCCGTCGCCCTCTCCGCCGTCCTGACATCCGCGATCGACGCTATGATGCAGACCATCGATCTGTTCAAAAAAGCGGGGATCCGGGATAAAGTCACCATCATCGTCGGAGGTGCCTGCATGAATAAAACGACCGCGCAAAGGATCGGTGCAGACGCATTCGGGTATACCCCGGAGGAATCCGCGAGGATCTGCTATGACGCCTGCCAGAGGTCTGTGAATTAAAGGGATTTTCGAACTCATTCAGCCCACCGGCGATCTGTGAATTAATTGACATTCGGGCTCATTTACCCTATAGTAGGTGAGTACCGAATTTTCTTTTTTTGAGGGGGAAAATACATGTTTGGAAGACGTCCTGACGGCCGGAGAGTCAAGGGGATTGACCCGGTCATGAAGATCACGCCTTATGTTATGCCCATGCGCTGTGACGCGCAGGTATTTCTGAAGCACAGAGCGGATATGGAGGCAATCGCACAGTTTATCCGCGATCAGAAAGCTTCCCGGAACGAGACCATTTCTCATATGCAGGTCATAATCGCCGCTTATGTACGCGCGATCAGCCGCAATCCGGAAGTCAACCGTTTCATTATGAACAAACAGCTGTTCGCCCGCAACAACTGCTCCGCGGCATTTACTATCCTGAAAGACCCCTCTGACGCTGACAAGGGAGAAGCTGTTGTAAAGATCAAATTTGATCTGACCGATACCATCTATGACGTCCGCGACCGCATTGACGCCGCGATCGAGGCAAACCGCGGGGAAGATCAGCCCGCTACTTTTGTTGATAAACTGCTGGGAGGTATTTTTCTGGTTCCGGGTCTTGCCACCGCGATCGTCGGGATCGTGAAATTCCTGGACCGCTACGGGATCGCTCCCAAAGTGCTCATCGAGGAACTTCCCTTCTATGTAGGAATGTACATCACCAACACGGCATCCATCGGCCTTCACGACGTCAACCATCACCTCTACAACTGGGGCGACGTCGGACTCTTCTTCGGAATGGGGCTCACGGAAAAAGTTGCCGTCGTGGAGAACGGAACCACACGCATGAAGCGCTTTCTTCCGATCGGCATCACCGCCGACGAGCGCGTGTGCTCCGGTGCTCACTACGCCCGCTTTTTCGCGGACATGAAGTTTTATCTCAACCATCCGGAAGTGCTCACCGAGGCACCGGACAGGGTGAGATTTGACAATGGGATGGAGTACCACGAACCGAAGCTGAAGTAAAAAAGCCGGCGCTTCGGCGCCGGTTTTCATTTTCAGAAGCTGTCGAAATACCCGACAGCTTTTTTGATTATTCTCGCCGTAAGGCCCCAGATCCCGTATTGGCCGTATTCCCAGTAATATGTGCTGCCGCCTCTGCCTTCAAGGTCATAGTTTTTCAGATAATGCATCAGTTTCCGGGGGATTTCCGGGCTCAGCGGATCTTTGAGATCATAGACCGCCGGTTCATTCGCCCGCAGCCAGGAAAGCGGCAGCGTAAAAACTTCCGCCACTTCATATTCTGAAAGTTTCAGCTGTTCTTTCTTAAAATTCTTTATTCTGGCAGGAATTCCCCTGACAATACGGGAATGAAGCGTATCTTCCGGCAGTTCTCCGAGGATCTCGATTTGTTCGGGAAGAATGCCCAGCTCTTCCCCTGCCTCGCGGACCGCTGCCTGTGCAGGCGTTTCGCCGGGATCGATCCCTCCGCCCGGAAAGCATATCTCACCCGGCTGCATCACGTTCATAGAACGGACTTCCATCAGGAAAGCCGGGCCTTCCGGAGAATCCACAACGGGAATGAGAACCGCGCTCTCCCGCATCATGATCAGGATCCTTTTCAGAATCTTTTCCATCTCCTCCGCAAATCTGCGATGTCCTTTTTCCGAGAAGTGAACGCCGTCAAAGCACAGACTGATATCCCAGCTTCCCGAATCCGCGAAGAAAAAGCCTTCCTCATCCGCGATCCCGCGGTATTCTTCGGTGAGCCGGACACTCTGGATGTACCGCTCGTTTTCGGGGAAAGAGTTTTCCCCGTCGTCCTCCCTGATCAGAGGGGGCGCGATCAGCAGAATCCTGCAATTGCATTCTTCTTTCACCAGAGCAAGGAACTCCTTCATTTTCCGCGCCGGATCCGCGGCGTCGGGATGCATCGGCCACCACAGATCATTTGTGCCCAGCATGACCGCAAAAAGATCGATCGGAGAGGCGTCTGTGAGCATTTTCCGGACATAATTTTTCACTTCCGGATTGTGTATCTCCGGCACCATTCTGCCGTTGAGCCCGTTCGGTTCTATGACGCATTTCTCCGCCAAAGCGCGGGAAAGCAGCCCGGTCCAGCGCACATCCGCGGGATACCGGCTGCCGTCGCGGGGATCAAATCCCCATGTATTGGAATCGCCGTAAAAGAATATTTTCTTCATGGTTTCATAATAGCACAGCCCAGCGTTTTGCAGTTCCGTGTCTTTCAGTGTATGTGCTCCTTCCCGCAGTCACAGTCATGCGACCGGCTGAACCGGAAGATCATATAAAATACCACAAAGACATAGATCACACTGAGCAGGATGTTCACCCGCATATTATTCCGCAGGAACCACATCGCGGCGGCAAATACCGCACTGACGCCGATGATCGGCAGCATAAAAGTCCGGTGCAGGCACAGCTCCGGTTTTGCATAAAGCTGCAGCGCGAACAGACAGAGAAAGAACATAAGGAAAGAAAGCAGGATCATGATCATTTTCGCGTCGACCGAGACGGCTTCTTTCCTCATGAAACTCAGAGACGTCGTGATCAAATTCATGGAAAAGATCAGAAAGAGATGGATCATCATATAATTGACCCCGGTCGTCATCTTCTCTCTGTCAATAATTCTGTCGTACAGCACCTCATAGCTGAGGAACAGACCGACAACGATCAGGAAGCACATTAATGAGAAATAGACGGAATTCCAGGTCAGTTCCCCTTGAAAATAAGCCGCGACCGTGATAATCATCTCGCCGAACGTGAACACGACATACAGCATTGCTCTTTCCGTCAAATGTGGAAAATCGATCATGCACGCTTTCGCGTCGTCCGCAAAAATCCTGTTCATGATAAGACCGTAGGCAATTGCGGCTCCGGCAGTCTGGATCCCTGTCTGATTATAAATCGGAATCGCCGCAAGAACGAGCAGCGCCTCGCCGAACAGCACGAACGCCATATGGCGGATCGTTTTTTTCTCATCCTCATTGTCCAGATGATGTCTGTATTCAATGCAGTACTGCACCCCGATATTGATCAGGATCAATGCCCACGCAGTGTGATACTGGTTCTGGAAGCTCTCCCAGTGTACCCTTGTGCCCTCCCCGATATAATAGAGAAGATACATATTCACAAACAGGCTCAGATGATCGCGCAGACTGTTCCGCCCGAACATATTGATATAGAAAGTCGAAAAATTCCAGATCTGGATGATCGCCAGCGCGCACAGAATATAGGAGTAAAATGTCGCGCTCCTGATAAATCCATTCTCAATATACTGCAGCAGCTGATTGTTTCTGCCGATGATGTATACGAAAATGAGATCGTAGATCAGCTCCAGATACTCGACCTTTTTCTCGCTCCCGACTTCTGTTTTCTTCTGCAGAATCTGCATTTCGAAAATACTCCCGCTCTCACAAAAGCTTCGCTTTCCACTCCACCTGCCTGAAACCGGTCAGCGCACCTGCCTGAAACCGGTCAGTGCAAAATCATTCCAGTGTAAAATAACTTCGCGGAATATGGCAGTATCCCGCCGGGTTCTTGTCGAGATACTTCTGGTGATATTCCTCCGCCGGGAAAAAGTTCTGCAAATGCATCAGCTCTACCGCGAGCTTCGCCCCCGCCTTCTCTTCCTCGGCGTCATAGACAGCCCGGATCTCAGGAAGCTGCTCTTCTTCTGTATAATAAATGCCGGTCCGGTACTGGATCCCCCGGTCATTTCCCTGGCGGTTTACGGAGAGCGGGTCGATCACCATAAAGTAGTATTTCAGAAGCTGTGTGAGTGTGATCACATCCGCATCATATTCAATGCGAAGTGTTTCCGCGTGCCCGCTGCTCCCGCATACATCCTCATAAGACGGCGCCTGTTCCGGTCCGTTTGCGTAACCCACTTCGGTATTTTCAACACCATTGAACTGGTCGAAGTATTTCTGCATTCCCCAGAAGCACCCCCCGGCCAGGTAAATCGTCTTTCTGTTCATATCGATCCTTTTCATTTTCCGGCGCCGTCAGCATTTACACCCGGTTCGTAAAGTGTATCCTCGGTCTGCCGTCTGTGACCGCATTTTTCAGCGTCTGTGGTGCCGCACCATACTGCGTTGATTATAGCATGTAAAAAAAGCTGCTTCAATTCAGAAGCAGCCTGTTAAATGCCATGTCTCCTATATTCCTTTTTCCTTATCTCGCACGTTCAAGTCCGTCCCCGTTCTGACGGTACTCTCTCCCGTCTGTGCCGATATAAGTATCTTCCCAGAGCACTGACTTCTGAGCGTCGACCATCTGCCCTCTTTCGGCAAATGAGATATTCCCATACCCGTGGTCCTCAACCGGCCCTCCTTCCGGAGCCCACTTAGGAGAATCAGTCTTACGCCAGCGGTCTGTTGTGCCGGAAAGACCGGCGCACAGGAAAATGGCCGCGCCAGCCAGCGCAAGGATATATGCCACGCCGGAGCTGAATCCCGGCGTGCAGAAAGGAATGAGTCCGAGGAAGTACAGCGCGCGGAAAATGCTGTCTTCACAGCTGAAAGATCTGTAGGCAAGGCAGGCGATCGTAATACCCGCGGCGATGCCGCCGACGATCGTCAGGACTTTTTCATCCCTGTAAATGACAAGTCCGTTCGCGTAGAAATACAGGCCTGACAGGCACCCGGTCCCGAGAGCCAGAAGGATAAACGGCAGGGAACTTCTCTGCGGAACATCCGCATCCTGATCTTTCATCACATATGCTGCCACTACAAGGATAATGACCATCACGCTTCCCGCGAAATCCACCAGCGGGGCGAACACTGCGGTGAGCACCGGCACGAGAGGCAGCGAGAGGAAGCAAAGGGCAGGAACTCCGGCTCTCCTGTACACGCCGGAGAAGCAGGCTGTAACGACGGTTCCCGCGGCGATTCCCGCCGCCGGAAGATAGAAGGCGGGGAAGCCGGTATTTACCTGTAACAATTTCCCGTAGATCAGGCCTGTAAAGTACTCCATCAGTTTGTTTAACTGCGGGATCCTTGCATCACGCAGCAGCCAGGCGCTTGCCAGACCCATGAGCACGCACACCGTCCAAAGAGGCCACGGCGAGTGATCGTGCACGCTTTTTCGGGACTTTTTTCCGACTGTTATATCCGGAGAAAGCAGCTGTGAAATGCCGACTACACCAAAAAGGAATACCAGCATCACGGACGCCCATACCCCGAATCCATAGACGAATGTCAAAAACCATTCGAGAAAACCATGATCGGACAAGAGACCGGACGGAACAAGACTGCTGACTTTCAGCTGATAAAACCAGGAAAATCCCATCCAGCACAAAGAGGACAGGAACAGCATAATGCCGGCCGCCTTTTTGAAAACCAGGGCAGTCAGAATCAGGATCCCGACGATTGCCAGATTCAGAACGACAAATGTGTGAAGGTAATGATAAGTAATCATGAATAAAACTCCTTCCGAAGCCAACGCTTATTACATTTTCATTCTACTCAACTAAATTTTCGTTTTTTTATTGTCATCAGGGGCAGTCCGTGAATATGCACTGATTCCGTTTTTACAGATATGGATTAACGATAAATGGTTTCTTGTATATTGAAATAATTGCAGAAGAAAAAGTATAATAAGAACAGCAAGAAACATTTTCATGCCTTCAGGAGGTAACAAATGAGTGAACTTAAACCAGGAACAGGCGGCGATCAGTATATCCCGTACGGAGAACGTTCCGGTGACAAATCTGTTGTTTATTTTACAAGATGTCTGTCCGCCGATGGCCTGCGTAAAATGTATGAGAAAGTATGCGGCGACAGGATTACAGGGAAAATAGCAGTCAAACTTCACACCGGCGAGCCGAAAGGTCCCAACATCATCCCGCGGGAATGGGTCAAAGAACTGCTGGCAGCGGATCTTCCGGATGCGACGATCGTCGAGACCAACACCTATTATGAGGGTGACCGCTACACGACGGAACAGCACCGCAAAACACTGGAGATCAATGGCTGGACCTTTGCCCCGGTCGATATCATGGATGAGAAAGGCACCACTACCCTGCCGGTCAAAGGCGGCAAATGGTTCTCGGAAATGACTGTCGGCGCCTCCATGCCGGATTATGATTCCCTTGTCGTCCTGACGCATTTCAAGGGCCATCTCATGGGCGGCTTCGGCGGCTCCAACAAGAACATCGGCATCGGCTGCGCGGACGGCCGCATCGGCAAGAAAGCGATCCATACCGCCAAAGGTTCCGGCAATATGTGGAGCATCGCGGAAGAAGAGCTTATGGAGCGCATCACGGAATCCACTAAGGCCACGATAGACTCTTTCGGAGAGCATGTAATTTACATCAATGTCCTCCGCAATATGTCCGTCGACTGTGACTGCATGGGCGTTGACGCCGCCCCGGTCGTAACGCCGAATGTCGGCATCGTCGCCTCCACGGATATCCTGGCTGTCGATCAGGCTTCTGTTGACCTTGTCTACGCGATGAAGCCCTCCGATAACGCCGCGCTCGTCGTCCGCATGGAGTCACGCCACGCCCACCGTCAGCTCAGCTATATGAAGGAGATGGGCATGGGCAACGACCGCTATACGCTTCTCGACACCGACCATGATGACGCCGAGATCACTGCGGCTGACGCAGTGGCGCATGTGGTACCGTTCGGGAAATAAATCATTTTTAGAAATTATGTGATAATACGGAATTAGCCGGCAACGCGTTTTGTCCCATAACCCGAAATTCGGCTGATTCCGGGTTTCCGACACGCAAAATCACACGGAAATTCGGCCGATTCCGGATTTCCGACACACAAAAAAGCAGTGGATCCACTTCAAAATGGATTTCCACTGCTTTTTTACCAGGGGATGAGCGATTCGAACGCCCGTGAACGGTTTTGGAGACCGTCATACTACCACTGTATGAATCCCCTACAATATTTTCAACATGTGCTATTATAACACATAATTTTCATTTGTGAAGGGGCTTTTTGCAGAACATTCGCATAAAAATGCATCTGTCCGGCACGCCCCTTCTCTTCTATAAAGTAATCTGTTTTATCTCAAAGAAGCAGATATCTGTGTTTAAAAACATCGCTGCGCTTCCTGTTTCGACATTCTTTTTTATTCGAAATCAACGAGAAGTACACCGGTTACGGCGTCCACGCCTTTCACTTCATGTACTTTCGTCAGGGCGCCGTCTTCTTCATTGATGCTGAAGACCACCAGGTTGTCCGTGTACTGGCCGCCGCAGATCAGCCATTTGCCCGTTGAGTCGATATCGAAGTCCCGCGGGAAATGTCCGTAGATCGGCTGCAGACTCAGTTTCTCAAGAAGCCCTGTCTCCTCATCGATCCGGCAGGTGATCAGGGAGTCATGGCCGCGGTTCGAACCGTAGAGGATCTTTCCGTTCGGATGGATCTTGATCGCTGCCGTCGTTGTCCACTCCGGCCAGTCGGACGGAACGGTCTCCACGACCTGCAGTTCCTTTGTCTCCGCGGTCTCGCAGTCATAACTGTAGACATAGATCGTGTTGCCCATTTCATTGATCAGATACAGTCTGTCGCCCTTCGGTCCGAACACACAGTGGCGCGGTCCGTGTCCCGGTGCCACTTTCGGATAGTCCACATTTGCGCGGGTG